>NZ_JBHUXZ010000001.1:0-456878 GCF_042668985.1 Gordonia sp. NPDC057258 | reverse complement strand
ACCGTGTCGCGTGTGTGGCGGGCGTTCGGATTGGCTCCGCACAAACAGGATTCGTGGAAGCTGTCGAGAGATCCCTTGTTCACCGAGAAGGTCCGCGATGTCGTCGGGCTCTATATGAACCCACCCGAACGTGCCCTGGTGCTTTGCGTTGACGAGAAGACCCAGATCCAAGCTCTCGATCGCACCCAGCCGATCTTTCCCATGCTCCCGGGCACCCCGCAACGGGCCAGCCACGACTATGTGCGCAACGGCACCTCCAGTCTGTACGCGGCGTTGGACATCGCGTCGGGAAAAGTGATCGGTTCGCTTCACTCACGGCATCGGGCAACAGAATTCATCGGGTTTCTCCGCAAGATCGACGCCGAGGTGCCCGACGAGCTCGACGTCCACCTGGTCATGGACAACGCCTCTACCCACAAGACGCCCGCGGTCAAACGATGGCTGACCTCGCACCCACGATTCGTTGTCCACTTCACCCCGACGAGCTCATCCTGGATGAACCTCGTCGAACGCTGGTTCGCCGAACTGACCACCAAGAAGCTCCAACGCTCCCCCCACCGCACCGTGAGAGCGCTCAACGCCGACATCAGAGCATGGATCGAGACCTGGAACGACAACCCCCGCCCCTACGTGTGGGTCAAGACCGCTGACCAGATCCTCGACTCCATCGCCCACTACTGCACATGAATTAATGACTCAGAACACTAGCTGCCTACGCCGAGGCGGCTCGTATGTCGCAGCCCGAACTGGTGGCTGCGTTGCGAGATCTGCTCGGCGCGCGGCTGGTCGCCTACCTGGGTCGGGTGAGCGAGACCCGGGCGGTGCGGCAATGGGCTGACGGCACCCGCACCATCGCCAACCCCGAGGACGTCGAACGGCTCCGGATCGCCTACCGCGCCGCCCGCCTGATCACCGAACGCGACACCCCCGCCGTCGCACAAGCCTGGTTCCAGGGCCTCAACCCGGTCCTCGACGACCGGGCGCCGGCATTGCTGTTGCGCGACGGCGAGCTCGCCGACGTCGGACCGCAAGTACTCGCCGCCGCCCGCCAATTCGCCGCGGTGGGATGAACCAACCACAGCCTTCGACGATCAGCACCCCGCACGGCCCGATCACCACCAGCATCCGGACTGCCACGCCCATATATCGAGTCGGATACGCGCCCAGCCCGTGGGAGTGGACACCATGGGAGTACGCCACCGACGACCGCTTCGCCGGCCGCTGGGACGACCCCGACGGGGGTGTGGCGCACCTTGTACTGCGCCGACACTCCCCTGGCCTGCTACCTCGAAGTCCTCGCCTTCGCCCGACCCAGCCCACAACTGATCGCCGAGCTCGACGACATCGTCGTCGACGAGGAAGACGAGCAGGACTACCCCGCGCTGCCGCCCGGCCACGTTCCGCGATCGTGGTGCGATCTACGGATGATCGGTCACGGCACCCTGACCGGACGGTTCGCGGTGCCCGCCGACCCGGACAGCCTCGCCACCCTCCGGACGGTGTTTCGGCCGCTCGCGATCCGCTACGGGCTCGATGACCTCGACACCGCCGCGTTGCGGGACGGCCGGCCCCGCGGGCTCACCCAGGCCATCTCCCGCTGGATTTACGCCCTCACCGACCACGGCCATGCAGCGGTCGACGGGATCGAGTTCGACTCCCGACACGGCGACCAGCTGCGCATGTGGGCGCTCTATGAACGCGCCGCCGACCCCGACATCAGCCCCACTCCGGCGTTCTCGACCACTCCCCCATTGACGCCGCGGATCCACAACTGGCCCGCGCCCTGACCCTCTTCGGACTCGAGTGGACTCCACATAACCGGCCTGAAACAGGCTGTGCCGCATCGTCGAACGAGCATGAGGATAGCTCGACCAACCGTGGTGGTCCTACGATCGTCTTCAAGTTCGGGATAGCGAACCTGCACCGCTACGCCGCCCACACCGGTGGACGCCGATTCCCAACCTCGTCTCAGCCGGGATGCCGGCCCGGCAGTTGCGCCAGTTCACGATCGTCGGCTCCCTGGTCGACCAACCTTGTCCGGGTCCGCTCCAACCACGCACGGGCCCACTCCGGGTCGGCCGCGGTCAGCATCCGATACTGTTCTGCCCATATGCGGCGCAGATAGTCGGGCGCGCCGGGCGAGTGCAGCCGATACGACGCCGCTTCGGCGATCGCCACCGCAACCCAGCTCAGAAACTCCTCTGGATCGCTGGACTGCCGGTCGAACATCACCGTGCCGCGTTCGCGGATGATCAAGTGCCACACACCGTCCGAGTCACGCACGCACGAGGGCGTCGCGTCGTCGGGGATGTGACCCAGGCGAGGCACATCGGACGGCTCCGCCGACATCGTCGCCGCGAGATCGGCTATCCGGCTGCGCATCTCGGGGTCGAGCTGGTCGTCGGCGCCCGACGTCATCCGGGGAAGACGCTCTCGAGCACACCCGAACACAGCAACCACTGGGTGTTGACGAAACCGCTTGTCTCGTTGAAACATCCGCGATGGTCCTCGATCAACCCGGGATCGAGGAGCTGCTGGTCGATCTGATATTGAATGCCGCCGCCCGGCTGACCGAAGCCCTTGGCGATACGTCCGATCCACACCTTCACCGGGCGCATGACCACGTACACGTGATAGTTGCAGAACTGAGGGTTGTCTTTGTCGACGAGGTTCTCCGGCGGAAGCGCCCGCCTCTTGTAGTGCGTGCCCGCGGGGGCCAGGAAGCGACCATTGGCGGGACCATAGCGATCTATCCGCTTGTTCGGGTTGAGGGTGGTCACCGACTTCTTGGCGGACCCGTCGGGGTTCAGCGTGTATCCGTCGTGGTCCGGATAGTCCCACTTGTCCCCTTTCCGATACGTCTGCAGGAACTCGCTCGGACTCAGACCCGCGAGCCGGTCGTAACCCCTCAACTGCGGACCCACCGGGGCATCGGTCGCCAGAATCTTCGGACCGAACAGTTCGTCGTTGTACAACAACTGTGCGGAACATCCACCCGCCTCCGGCCCGCCCAGCGATCCGAAGTCCAACGATCTCAGGGGATTCGGTGCGGCCGCCGCGACCCCTCCCCCGGACACCGCCAGCGCAAGACTGAAGAAGATGGCGAGCAGAGCATGGCGACGTTTCATGGCCGCGCCTTTCGATGGGTACGTCCGGAGGTCACGCAGTGCGGAAACTAACCGATCGACGACACGATGGGGCCTGAACTGCAAAGGTCCGACTCAGATTCGACCGGACGTCCCAAAGGGCTACCGCCGACGGTGTTCCGACGGCGGGATGCCGTAGCGCTTCTTGTACGCGGCCGCCAGCCGACTGGGGCTCGAAAAGCCCCATCGCGCAGCAACTTCGGCCACCGTGTCGGTGTTGTCCGGTTCGGTGAGGTCGTGGTGAGCCCGGTCGAGTCGGATGTCCCGCAGCGTCTGGGTCGGACTCGCACCGACGTGTTCGGCGAAGCCCTCCTGCAGTCGTCGGAGGCTCGAGCCGCTCAGTTCGGCCATGTCCGCCAGACGCCAGTCGCGTCCCGGATCGTCGTGCAACGCGTCGAGCACGCGCTTGACCATCCGCGGGCGCAGACCGGTACCCGCCTCTTCCGGAGAGACAGCGAGGAGGAACGCGCTGCTGATCGCGCTCGCCAGCTGCGGTCCGACCAGCGGGTTCGACAGGAGGTCGGCGGGTTCGCGCACCTGAGCCGACAATGCACGCACGAGCCCGAACCATGCCTGTTGGTCGGGTCCGGCGAGATCCAGCTGATCCGGCAGCCGCAACTGTGAACGCAGCGCCGACGCCCGGACCCGGTCGGCCTCACGTTCGAGGTACTCGGCGTCGAACTTCACCCCGACCACGACGCAGTCCGCCGACCACCGGGTGATCGTCGACGGGCGGTCCGCGGTGAAGACCGTGGCCGTCCCCTCCTCGGACGTCGTCTGCACCGATCCGGCGCGCGAGTCCAGGACGCCGCGGACCGGGATGTTGATCTCGTAGGCGCCCGGATAGTCGCAGGAGATGGAGACATCGGTCCCCCAGTTGAGCTTGCCGATCGTGACCGGTCCCAGCTCGACGGTCTGCAGGTTCAGA
Organism: Gordonia sp. NPDC057258; assembly: GCF_042668985.1. Taxonomy (NCBI): domain Bacteria; kingdom Bacillati; phylum Actinomycetota; class Actinomycetes; order Mycobacteriales; family Gordoniaceae; genus Gordonia; species Gordonia sp. NPDC057258. The sequence continues at coordinate 452,804 of NZ_JBHUXZ010000001.1, read as the reverse complement.
TTCAGCTGATCCGGCGACGACAGCGCGGTCAGCTCATGCGGGAAGTACACCTCTTCGACGGCACGATGCGCCGTCTCCCAGTCACTGGTGGATGTGGTGCTCCGCATGGATGTCTTCCTCGTACTCCGGTCACGCAAGGGTCCCGCGTCTCGATTCAACCCGGTGACCGGTCACACTCGCCACCCTCCTCAGAGACTGCGATCACATCGTCGCGCGATCGGTGCCGCCGGCGCGCGAACCGTATCGACCGCCGGTCCGGCGGTCCCTAGTGTCACCTCGCACCGGGTCGCCGACAGCCTGCCGGCGCAGACCCCCGGCCTCGAGACGAACACAGCGGAGGAACCCATGACCAGCACCATGTCGTGGATCGACGACATCACGATGACCGAGCTCGAACGCAACCCCTACCCCGTCTACGAGCGTCTCCGCGTCGAGGCACCGCTCGCGTACATCCCGATCCTGGGCTCCTATGTAGCCACGACCGCGGACATCTGCCGGACGATTGCCACCAGCCCCGACTTCGAGGCGGTCATCACCAAGGCGGGCGGGCGGACCTTCGGACACCCGGCGGTGATCGGGGTCAACGGGGCGATCCATGAGGACCTGCGGTCCATGGTCGACCCGGCCCTGCAGCCCCAGGAGGTCGACCGGTGGATCGACGACCTCGTCCGGCCCATCGCCCGCCGATACCTGAGCGACTTCGAGGATGTGGGGCGCGCCGAGCTCGTTGCCCAGTACTGCGAACCCGTCAGCGTCCGCGCGCTCGGCGACCTGCTCGGCCTCCAGTCGGTGAGTTCCGACAAGTTGCGTGAATGGTTCCACAAACTGTCGGTGTCGTTCACCAATGCGGGAGTCGACGAGAACGGCGAGTTCACCAACCCGGACGGCTTCGCCGAGGCCGACGCCGCGAAGCTGGAGATCCAGTCGATCGTCGATCCGCTGATCGACAACTGGATCGAGAATCCCGACGACAGCGCGATCTCGCACTGGCTGCACGACGGGATGCCCGACGGGCAGACCCGCGACCGCGACTACATCTATCCGACGCTGTACGTCTACCTCCTCGGAGCGATGCAGGAGCCGGGTCACGCCATGGCGTCGACACTCGTCGGTCTGTTCAGTCGCCCGGATCAGTTCGAGCAAGTCGTCGACGAGCCGGGTCTCATCCCGCGCGCGATCTCCGAGGGCATGCGGTGGACGTCGCCGATCTGGTCGGCGACCGCCCGGATCAGCACGACGGACACCGAGGTCGCCGGCGTCGACCTGCCGGCGGGCTCGGTGGTCCTGATGTCGTACGGATCGGCCAACCACGACCACTCGGTCTACGAGGCGCCGTCGGAGTACGACATCACGCGACCGCCCCTGCCTCACCTGGCATTCGGTGCCGGCAACCACGCGTGTGCCGGCATCTACTTCGCCAACCACGTGTGCCGAATCGGACTCGAGGAGCTGTTCGAGTCGATCCCGAACCTCGAGCGCGACGACAGCAGCGACGTCGAGTTCTGGGGTTGGGGTTTCCGTGGCCCGACGTCGTTGCATACGGTCTGGGAGGTGTGACGATGTCCGACCCGACGACCCGGTCCGACCCGACGACCTTCCGCATCGACACGCCTACGACCTCGGTGACCTGCGGATCCGGGCAGCGGGTTCTCGATGCCCTGCTACGTCAGGGTGTGTGGATTCCCAACTCCTGCAACCAGGGAACCTGCGGTACCTGCAAGGTACGCGTCACCGGCGGAATGGTGGACGCGCCGCCGACCCCCGACACCGTGCTGTCCGACGGCGAGCGGGACCAGGGATACGTGCTGTCGTGTCAGTCGACGCCCACCACCGACATCGTCGTCGAACCACCCGCGGACGAGTCCGGCGCGCACCACCACGCGTTGCGCGATCTCGCCGGAACCGTCAGCTCCCTCACCACGGTCGCCGACGACACGGTCTCCGTGACGGTGTCGCTCGACGACCCGTTCGAGTTCACCGCGGGCCAGTACGTCGAGTTGTCGATCCCGGGCACGGACCAGACACGTCCGTACTCGATGGCCAACCCGCCCAGCGAATCCCGCACCCTCGAGTTCCACATCCGCCGGCAACCCGACGGTCTGGCCACCGACGGGTGGATCTTCGATTCGCTGACCGTCGGATCGTCGGTGTCGATGACGGGGCCCTGGGGTGACTTCTGTCATCGAGAGGACGAGCCGGGAGTCGGACTCATCCTGCTCGCCGGGGGTACGGGCCTCGCGCCGCTGAAGGCGATCGCAAGAGCCGCGCTGGAAACCGACCCCGATCGCGAGATCCACGTCTACCACGGCGTCCGCACCGAGGCCGAACTGTACGACGTCGACTTCTGGCGCACACTCGCAACCGACCACCCGAACATCCGGTACACGCCCTGCCTCAGTCGCCAACAGTGGTGCGGCCGCACCGGTTACGTCGGCGACGCGATGATGACGGACTTCGACTCCTGCCGCAGTTACGCCGCGTATCTCTGCGGCCCGCCCGCGATGGTCGAGGCGGGGGTCCGGGCACTCAAGCGGCGACGGATGCCCCCGCGCCGGATCAGTCGGGAGAAGTACACGCCCGCAGCGAGTCTCGTGACGCTCTGAGGCGGCCCGGCAGTCGCGTCGGTCCCAGTGGCCGAGGACCGGCTCAGGCCACGTCCTGCACGTCGGCGGCCGACGCGCCGGTGATGATGTCGAGGACACGGGGGTACTCGGGCGCGTTCGAGGTGACCACCGAACCGTGGTTGCCGCCTGGGATCAGTACGGCCTCCGCGTCGCCGCCGGCCTTCACGACGGCGGCGGCGTACCGCTGTGAGTTCGCCGGGGAGACCATTCGGTCGGCGGTGCCGTGGACGGCGACCACCGGGGTGTCGGGATCGATGTTCTGGATGGGATCGACCATCGTGTACCGCTGCGGAACCTGCGCCGGGGTGCCGCCGAGGGCGGTCACGATGCGGTCGTCGCCGTGCGTTGCGGCGTAGGTCATGTCGAGCGGACCGGCGAGGGAGACGACGCGCGTCGGGCGGAACAATGGTCGGGCACCGACCTCGTCGTCCTCCAGCTTGTGCCGGGTGCCGCCCCAGACCGCGAGTTGCGCTCCGGCACTGTGCCCGACGACCAGCTCGTCGTCGGTGTCGATCTGCGGGAACTGCCGGTCCACCACGACGACGTGGTCCAGGGCGCTCGCGACGTCCCGGAACGTCGTCGGCCAACCACCGCCCGATCCGACGCGGCGGTATTCGATGTTGTACACGGCCATGCCCCGATCAGCGAGGTCTCGTGCCAGCGGCTCGAAGACGTCGGCGCCGAGGGCGCTCTGCCAGGCACCGCCGTGGATGAGGACCACGAGCGGGATCGTATCGACCCGTTGCTCACCCGCGGGCAGGTACAGTTCGGCCCAATTCTGTTCCGAGTCACCATCGTCCGGCGTCGGGTAGTCGAACCGGTGGACGGTCACCTCGTCGAGGTACTCGACCGGGGCGGCTGTGGCACTGCTGCTGGGGGTCGGGGTCGGCATGGTTCCCGTGGAGCACGCGGACAGTCCCAGCACGCCGGCGACGACGACCCCCAGTGTTGATGCGGACGCGACGCGACGAGGCCGTCACCGCACCCTCAGGGGTACGGGCGTGATCGACGCGCCGCTACGCAGGGTCGCCGGCAGCGGTCCGAACCCGGGCCACAGATCCACCGGCACCGTGACCGTCGCGCCCGCGGGCAGCGAGATCGACGTCGGGCTGACCGCGATGCGATCGGTGAAGGTGTCGCTGCGTTCGACCTCCAGTCGGAGCCGCTGTGCCCGTCCTTCGGATCGAACGGTCACTCCCGACGGAGAGGTGGCCCCCACCGTGACCGCCGAGCCCGGGCCGAACGCCAACTGCGTGGTCTCGGTCGACAGTGATCGCTGCGAATTCTCGGTCGCGACTTCGAACTCCGCGGTCGACGGTGCCGACGAGGTCACCCGCATCCCGTGCCGGGCCGGATCGGCGTCGATGACCGCGACCGCACCCGCGGGCACCTCGAGATCACCCATCGCGACCACGCCGCCCGCGCTGAGCACGGTGGCGTCGATGTCCGCGGTCCGACCCGCTTCCACCCCGTCCACGACGATCCGGAACTTCCGGTTCGCGGGCACCGTGAACGTGGCGGAGTTGTCGTTGTTGAACAAGATCTTCTTGTCGACACCCGGGATCGCACGACCGGCGGGATCGGTGACCGGCACGTCCCAGTCGACGTCGCCGACAGCGCGTGCACCGCCGTTGTTGTCCGACACCATCACGACCGTCTCGTCGTTACGCAGCTCCGGATCCTGATGACGTGCCAGGATCGGTGCCAGCGGAACAAGCATCATCTTGTTGGCCGGCGACCCCTGGAACAACAGTGTCGGCTCGGACGGGTTGGTGGCCGTCGAGTAGTACCAGCTGTTGGCAGCCGGGTCGGCGACGATCATCTTCTCCACGCCGGGGAAGTTGTTGTCGTAGACGACGATGCCGCGCTTGCCCTGGCCCAGATCGCGGATGGCGATCGGGTTGATGGCGTGCCCGGCGCTCTGCTCCTCATCGGTGTAGATCGCCAGGACGTAGTTGTCGTTGCGCGCCCACGCCGACCGGAGTTGCGACAGCGCCCGGGTGACCGACACCTGGGACTGGACGAGGTCGGTGGGCGGGAAGCCCTGGGTGATGAACATCCGCGCGATGAGTTCGTCCAGCGGCGCCGACCGGCCGATGCTGTAGACCGGTTGTCACGGCAGCGCCAGTGGGAACGGGTTCAGACGTTTGGTGGCATACAGTGCGGCGAGCGCGGCCATTCCGAAGCAGTGCCCGCCCGCCATCGACTCGTTGAATTCCTGCTGCAGCAGTTCGGCGACCGTGGTCGGCGAACACACACCGACCACGATGCGTGCGCAGACCTCGTCGCCGAAGACCGCCCGCATACCCTCGACGCTCAGGCCGCGGGTGTGCAGAGCGTCGTTCGGCCCCCAGTTCTCGAAGGAGGAACCGTCCCGTTTGACCTGGAAGTCGGCCTGCGCGACGAGCTTTCCGGCGTTGGGGTTCACCACGGGCGCCGCCTGCGACGGACCGGGGGCGACGATCGACAAACCTGCGGCCACCGCCAGCACAAGTGCTGTCACCGAGAGACGCATCAGCCATCGACTACCGCGCGTGCCTGTGAGCATCGCTAAACACTAGCGGACAATTCAGACACAACCCGAGTAGCCGGTGAATTCACCGGATCGATTTCTGAATAAGTCCCAAAATGTTTGTTGCGGCAGTTCGGCCCGCAATTCCGACCGAACTGCCGCAACGTGATTGCGGGTTGTTTCGGATTCGCCTACTTGACGCCCGAGAACACGTACTGCAGTACGGCCAGTGCCAGTTCGTTGTCCTGGATCGCCTGCCACAGGATGTTGTCCACCATGTTCGTCTCCGTTTCGATGTTCGCGTGAGGGGTCGGGTCCGGCACCGAGCAGGAAACCGTGGGTCGCCCCGCCCCGGCGCTGTCGATCCTACGTCGACTGCCGGGCGAGAGTTCGCCGGGCGATCCGCGCGACCGCCTCGTCGATCAGACGGCCCGCACTGTCCGTGGCCGCGGCGCCTCCCGCGGCGTCGAAGGCCGTCAGGACGTCGCGGGCGGAGGCGACCTCGGCGTCGGTCGGCGCCATCCCCGCGCGGGCAGGGGCGATCTGTCGCGGGTGGATGCAGGCGCGACCGCGGAAACCGAGGGCGGTCAGCCGCCGGGTCTCGTCGGCGAAGCCGTCCGGGTCGTCGATGACCGGCGACGCCGCGCCGAGCGGTGGACCGATCCGCGCGGCCGCCGACGCGGCGACCACCTGCGAGCGTCCCCACAGCAGTTCGTTGCCGACACCGAGGTGACCACGAGGTCGGCGGCGAGGTCGACTTCGCCGATCTGGACGAACTCGACCCGCGGTCCGGCCGCGATCGACGCCGCGTTGCAGAGTCCGGCCCCGGTCTCGATCAGCGGCGACACCGGTGTGCGGGGTCGTCCCCACTCGGCCTCGAGCTCGGCCAGCATGGTGTCCACCCGCTCGAGCGTCGCCGCGTCGTCGACCTTGGGCAGCCAGACGCCGTCGGCGCCGGCCCGCACCGCCATGGTGAGGTCGTCGAGGAGTTCGGCTCCGGGGTTGACCCGCACCCAGACGGGGACGCCGTCCCGGTCGCGGTTCTCCAGCCACGCGCCGACGGCGATGCGTGCGGTGTCCTTGCCCGACAACGGCACCGCGTCCTCCAGGTCGAGGACCACGGCATCGGTCCCCGACCAGACCGCCTTGTCGAAGCGCTCGGGCCGGTCGCCCGGGACGTACAGGAAGACCAGCGCCTGCGTCATCCGACCGTGACGGTGCCGTTGACTAGCGCCTTGGCGATGACCGTCCGCATGATGTCGTTGGGGCCCTCACCGATCGACATCAGCGGCGCGTCCCGGTAGTAGCGCTCGACGTTGAACTCGGTCGAGTAGCCGTATCCGCCGTGGATGCGCATCGCCTCGAGGCTCGCGGTGATCGCGGTCTCCGACGCGAAGTACTTCGCCATGCCGGCCTCGCCGTCGACGCGGGCACCCGAATCCGCCTTGGCCGCTGCCCAGTACGTCATCAGACGCGCCGCCTGCAGCTGGGTGGCGATGTCGGCGAGCTTGAGCTGGATGGCCTGGAAGTCCGAGATCGGCTTGCCGAATGCCGTCCGCTCACGTGAGTAGTTCAGCTCCGCGTCGTACGACGCCTGCGCCATGCCGACGCTACGGCCGGCGATGTTCAACCGACCGATCTCGAGGCCCGACAGCGCCTGCTGCATGCCCCGGCCCTCGACGCCGCCGAGCAGCGTCGACCGCGGGACGCGCACCTCGTCGAGGACGATCTCACACGACTCCGTGCCCTTGTAGGCCGAGCTTGCCCATGTCCCGCTGGACCTCGAAGCCGGGCGTGGTGGTGTCCACCAGCAGGATGCTCATGCCCTTGTGCGCCGGAGTGGCCGACGGGTCGGTCTTCACCAGTACCGGAAGCACATTCGCGTGGCGCGCGTTGGTGATCCAGGTCTTGGTGCCACGGATGACGTAGTCGTCGCCGTCCTTGGTGGCGGTCGTCTTGATGCCCTGTAGATCGGTTCCGGCCCCGGGCTCGGTGAGGCCGATTCCGGTGCGGCACTCACCACTTGCCAGGCGCGGGAGCCACTGTGCCTTCTGTTCGTCGGTGCCGTGGCGCGCGATCATCCAGCAGGACAGATTGTGACTGCCGAGGATTCCGGCGATGCCCATCCAACCGCGTGCGAGCTCCTCGTAGACGAGGGTGAAGGACACCATGTCGAGTTCGAGTCCGCCGAATTCCTCCGGCGTGGTGATCCCGAACAGACCCATCTCCCGCAGCCGGTCGACGATCTCGGTGGGATACCGGCCGGTGCGCTCCCACTCGTTGGCGACCGGGATGATCTCCTTGTCGACGAGCTGACGCAGGGCGGCGCGAAAGTCGCGCTGTTCGGAGTTGAAGCTGAAATCCATTGTGATCCTCGCTCTCAGGCGTGACCGGACGGGTTCGCTGCGTCAAACCCACGGCGAGATGGGCGTGGTGTGTGTCAGCCGGCGGCGACGATGGTCGTCGCGAGGGTGGTGATCGGTACGACCGACGACGCGTTCGGGAGACCGAACACCGCGTCGACGAGGTCATCGGAGGCATCTCCGCCACCGCTGTTCCCGCGGAACTTCGCGGCTACGGCGGCGTCGTCCATCGGTCGGCCCGAAGTGCCACGGCTGCACGGCACCTCGCCGACGACCCGGGAGCCGTTGGCGAAGGTGATGACCGCCCGGCCGGTGGCGTCGGCGGCCGGGCGGTCATCGGGCACGGTGGTGACCTCGACGAGTCCCGCGGTGGTCGCGACCTCGGGGCGCCCGATCGAGTCCACGGCGTAGGTGTCCACGGTCACGGCACCGTCGTGCACGAGGGCGGCGACGCTCCACGGCAAATCGAACTTGGCGTCGTAGACGCTGCGCGGGCTGCGCGTACCGGTGCCCGGGCCGCAGACGATCTCGACGCTGTCGGGGGTGGACGTCGACGGCGATGCTCGAGATGTTCCCCGGCGTGATCTCGCGACCCTGCTCACCGGCCCGTGACCAGTGCGGCGCCGACCGCGTCGAGCGCGGCATGCATCAGCTGGCAGCTCGGATACGGCTTGATGCCGGTACTGGCACTCTCCCAGCGGGTTCCGAGGTCGGCCACGATGATGTCGGGATCGATGTCACGATCGGCGAGCGCACGGTACAGACCGCGGCGGCCTTCGAGCACCGACTCGGGTCCGCTCGCCCCGGCCACCGCGAGCCGCGCGGCCAGGACACCGCTGAAGCCGGCGTTCCCGGGGTCCAGGGTCTTGGTGTTCGCGCCGGTGTCGAGGAACTCGAGGAGCCCGCCCGACGACGACGCGGCGATGCCGATCGCGTTGGTGAGCACATCGGCTCCGGCGCCGTACAGCAATCCGGCGGCGACGGCACCGGCGAGCGGACCGACGACGGCGGTGGCGTGCAGTCGCGCGCATGGAACCCGTGGGGCGCGGCCGCGCCGAGACGGCACGCGACCTCGAGCCCGGCCACCAGCGCGACGACGGTGTCGGCGCCGGCCGCGTCGACCTCCTCGGCGACCGCCAGCACCGCCGGGGCCACGACCGTCGTCGGGTGGACGAGCGCGCCGGCGTGCATGTCGTCGAAGTCGAGCGCATGCATCAGCACGCCGTTGGCGAACGCCGCCGCGGGGGCCGAGATCGCCTCGGCATCTCCGAGCGCGTGGGCCTGGGCGGGACCGCCGAGCGCGCGAGCCACCGTCAACCCCGGTCCGTCCTGGTCGAGGCGCCGGGCCCCGATCCCGTTGCCGATGCCGTCGAGCAGGTGTCGGAGTGCGGCGCGGCGGGTGGTCTCGGGGATGGCGTCGATGCTCAGGCCGGCGGCCCAGCTCGCGAGTCGGCGGGCGGTCACGACGGGGCCTGACCAGAGGGAGCCTGGGCGACCGCGCCGAAGGCGCCGCCGTCGACGAGACCACGGACGTCGTCCGCGCTGTAGACCAGCAGACCCATCACCTCGTCGAAGTTCTCGTTGCGATGCGGTGCCCGGCGATACTCCGTCTTGTCCGTGCCGAAACGCACCGGCGAGGTCACCTGCCGGACCTCACCCCACACCTCGTGTTCGGTGGTGGCGATGAGACCGCGTGCGAGCGTGTGCTCCTCGGTGAGCGCCTGCTCGACGTCGTTGATCGGCCCGGTGGGAACCCCGCCTTCGGTCAGCAGCGACACCCAGTGGTCGACGGTCGACTCGGCGAATCGGTTCTCCAGGATCGCAGCAGCTCGTCCTTGTGCTGCCCACGGGCGGCGAAGTCGGTGAACCGCGGATCGTCGAGCAGCTCGGCCAGACCGATGGCCTCGGCGAGGCGCACCCAGAACTTCTCCTTGGCGCAGCCGACGACGAACCAACCGTCGGTGGCCTCGAAGGCCTGGAACGGCACCAGCGACGGATGCGCCGAGTTCTTGGTGCGACCCGGACGGTAACCGGCATTGAGATGCCATGCGGCCGGGTAGGTGAGCATGGAGACCGCCGTGTCGTACAGCGAGACGTCGCAGTCGCCGCCGACACCGTCGCGGCGCGCGGCGTGCAGACCGGCCATCAGGCTCAGGGCTGCGACGAATCCGCCGGAGAAATCCACCAGGGACAGCCCGGATTTCGTGGGTGGTCCGTCCGGATCGCCGGTCAGGTTCATCCAGCCGGCCAGGCCCTGCAGGATGTAGTCGTAGCCGGGCTGTTTGGCGCGCGGACCGGTCATGCCGAAGCCGGTCAGGCTGCAGCAGACGATCGCCGGGTTGAGGTGTTTGAGATCGTCGTAGGTGATCTTGATCTTCGCCGGGACGTCGCCGCGCAGATTGGAGTAGACCGCGTCGCTGGTCCGGACGAGGTCCTCGAACACCTTGCGACCGCCGGGGGTCGCAAGATCCAGTGAGAGACTGCGCTTGTTGCGATTGAAGGCCTCGAAGAACAGGGAATCCTCGCCCGAGTTGTCCGGGGGGACATACCTTCCGACGTCGCCGCCGGACTGCGGCTCCTCGATCTTCAGCACGTCCGCGCCGAGGTCGGCGAGGTGGACGCTGCCGAACGGGCCGGCGCCGTACTGCTCGATGGCGATGATGCGGACGTCCTCGAGCGGCTTCATCCAACGCTCCCCTCGGTGGTTCCGGTCAGCTCGGTCAGGGACGGGGCCTTGACCTCGGGGAAGTAGTTCTGTCCGATGCCCCTCTCGCGGGTCGCGACCATCACCGAACGCTTCCAGGAGATGACGACCTCGCCGTCCTGGTTGATCCCGCGGGTCACCATCGACACGATCCCCGCGTAGGGACGGGACTGGGACAGGCGCAGGTCGGTGCAGATGCTCTCGGCGTAGATGGTGTCGCCGACGTAGACCGGGTGGGCCAGTTTGACGTCGGTGAACTGCAGGTTCGCGACCGCGTTCTGGCTCATGTCGATGACCGAGAGCCCGAGGACCAGGGCGATGGTCAGACCCGAGTTCACGATGACCTTGCCGTCGGTGATGGGATTCGTCGCGGCGAGGTGGGAGTTGAAGTGGTTCTGGTTGGTGTTTATCGACAGGCATGTGATCCACGCGTTGTCGGTGTCGGTGTCGGTGTCGGTGTCGGTGTCGGTGTCGGTGTCGGTGATGGTGCGGCCCATCGGGTGTTGGTAGACGTCGCCCACGACGTAGTCCTCGAAGAGGCGTCCGAGAGTGGCGGGATGGGTGGCCAATGGTCCTCCTCAGGGTGCGGCGTCGTGGAATGCACACAACGGGCCGTGACGCGGACCACCATAGACATCTGATCTTTAGAACGTCGAGGATCTCGTCATCCTGGCGATACCCTGAGTTTCGCCGCAGGTGTTGCCGAACCCCTCCGATGTATCGCATGATGCTGCGGTGTCGAGGCCATCGCGGTGGCCTTCCTGCACGCCTACCGCAATCCGGCCCACGAGCAGCGCGTCCGGGACATCATCGCCGAGGAGTATCCCGGCGTGTTCGTCTCGCTGTCCAGCGACGTCGCCTCGCAGTACCGCGAGTACGAGCGCTTCTCCACCACGGCTCTCAATGCCTTCGTCGGTCCGAAGACCTCCCGCTACATCGAGAACCTGGCCGGCAAGGCCAAGGCCGCTCAGGTCGGCGAGGACGTCCACCTGATGACCTCCGCCGGCGGTCTCGTCACGTCGCGCAGCGCCAGCGAGGTCCCGGTGTCGCTCTTGACCAGCGGTGTCGTCGCCGGGCTCCTCGGCGGCTGCTTCATCGGCGAGGCGTCGGGTTACCCGAGCGTCATCACCCTCGACGTGGGCGGCACCTCCGCCGACATCGGCGTCGCGCCCGACGGCAAGCTCCGCATGAAGCACCTGCTCGACACCCGCATCGGCGACTACCACGCGATGGTGCCGATGGCCGAGGTCGACACCATCGGTGCCGGCGGCGGCTCGATCGCCAGCATCGACGAGGGCGGCATGTTCCGCGTCGGACCGCGCAGCGCGGGCGCGATGCCCGGCCCGGCCTGCTACAACCGCGGCGGCACCGAACCCACCTCCACCGACGCGATGGTCGTGATGGGCTGGCTCCGCGAGGACAGCTTCCTGTCGGGAACCATGGAGGTCAAGACCGAACTCGCCACCGAGGCGGTCCAGACCCACATCGCCGACAAGCTCGGTGCCGACATCGAGCACGCCGCGATGGGCATCTTCCAGATCCTCGCGCACTCGATGACCGAGGCCATCTCGCTGCACTCGGTCCGCAAAGGCTATGACCCGCGCGAGTTCTCGCTTGTCGCCGAGGGTGGCGCCGGGCCGCTGTACGCCTGGCAGATCGCCGAGCACCTCGGCATTCCGCGTGTCATCGTGCCCGGGCACCCCGGGATCACCTCGGCGGTCGGCCTGCTGACCACCGATGTTCGCTACGAGGTCCCGACGACCGTGTGGACCTCGTCGGCCGAACCGGATCTGGAGCTGCTGCGTCGCGAGATGGACCGGCTGTCCGAGCAGGCCGTCGCCCAGCTTCGCGCCGACGGCATCGCCGACGACTCGATCACCCTCAAGCGCAGCGTCGACTGCCGTTACGTCGGACAGGGTTACGAGCTCCGGGTTCCCGCGCCCGCCGGCGACATCACCGCCGAGTGGGTCGAGCAGACCGCAGCCACCTTCCACGAGGTCCACGGGCGTACGTATTCGCAGCGCTTCGACGACAAGCCGGTACAGCTGGTCAACATCCGCGTGACCGGAGTGGGCGCGGTCGAGCACATCCGCATCGCCGAGATCGAGAAGGGCGGCGCGGACGCGTCGTCGGCGATCAAGGCAACCACCCGCGCGCTGTTCTGGAAGAACGACTCGGCCGATCCGGAATGGGTCGACACCCCCATCTACGACCGCGCACTCTTCAAGGCGAGCAACACCTTCGACGGCCCCGCGATCGTCCAGCAGTTCGACTCGACGACCATCGTCGGCATCGGACAGAAGGCCACGGTCGACGCCGTGGGCCACATCATCATCGAGAGGAGCGCCTGACATGGCGAAAGCTCTGATGCCCACGGACGGCGTTTCGCTTGCCGCCGAAGCCAACCGGACCTGGAACACCGTCGAGGTCGACCCGATCACCCTGCGCGTCATCGGTGGTGCGCTGAACTCGATGGCCAAGGAGATGGCCCAGGTCCTCTACCGGATGGCCTACTCGAGCCTGATCCGCGAGTCCGAGGACCTCGGCGCCGGCATCTTCGACGTCAACGGCCGCGAACTGTGCGAGTCGGATTCGACTCCGATGCACTGCGGTTCGATCCCCGCCTACATCCGCGGCGTCAACCGCAAGCTGGCCGGGACCTACAAGCCGGGCGACGTGATCCTGCACAACCACCCGTATCACGGTGCGGCCCACTCCCCCGACTACGGCGTGATCATCCCGATCTTCTGGGAGGGTGAGCACATCGGGTTCGCCGGCTGCACCGGTCACGTCTCCGACATCGGCGGCAACTTCCCCGGCCTGTGTATGGACGTCGTCGACGTCTGGGCCGAGGGCAAGCTGATGGACTCGATGAAGATCTACGACGGCGGCGTCCGCAACGACATGCTGATCCAGCACATCCTGGACAACGTGCGCACCCCGGAGCAGAACCGCGGTGACCTCGAGGCACTCATCGCCTGCTCGCGCATCGGTGAGAAGCGGTTCGTCGAACTGCTCGAGAAGCACGGGCTCGACATCGTCATGAGTGCCGCCGACCGCTGGATGGACTACTCGGAAGAGATGCTGCGCAGCCGGATCCGGCAGATCCCCAACGGCAGCTACGAGGCACCGATCGGCTACCTCGACGACGACGGCAAGAACCGCGGTGTGCCGCTGAAGGTCGCGGTGCGCGTGCAGGTCGAGGACGAGGACGTCCTCATCGACCTCACCGGTTCCAACGACCAGGTGCCGACGGCGTTCAACGTGCCGTTCGAGGGTTCGGTGCTGCCGGTGGCGGTGAGCGCGATCCGCACCATCCTGCTCGACGAGTACCTCACCGAGGAGTTCGTCCCGCAGAACGACGGGTGTTTCCGACCGGTGCGCGCCTACGCGCCGGAGGGCACGATCTTCAACCCGGACTTCCCGGCATCGTGTTTCGCACGCTTCTCGCAGGTCAACCGCATCTTCGACTCGATCAACCTGGCGCTGGCGCCGGTGCTGCCCGAGCGGGCGATCGCCGGCTCGTCGGCGGCGCTGTGCGCCATCGCGTACTCGGGTCTGGCCGAGGACGGTGAGTCGTACTGGGTCTACATCGAGATCAACGAGGGTTCCTACGGCGCCCGTAACGGCAAGGACGGCATGGACGCCGTCGACGCCCTGATGGCCAACACCCGCAACAACCCGATCGAGGAACTCGAGCTCAACCACGCGATGCGTGCCGAGCGCTACGAGCTCCGCGACGAGTCACCGGCACCCGGCCAGTGGCGCGGCGGCATCGGCAGCGTGCGGACCTGGTACATGCAGACCGACACGTTCCTCGGCTCCGAGGCCGACAACCGCACCGACCCGCCCGCGGGCGCCCTCGGCGGCGGCGACGGCGCGTCGGGTTCGTTCGTCCGCAACCCCGGCACGCCCGAGGAGGAGGTGCTGTTCTCGAAGGTGACCCAGGAGGTCATCCGCGAGGGCGAGCGTCTCGAGATCCGGATGCCGTCGGGAGGTGGCTTCGGCGATCCGTTCCTGCGCGATCCGTTCGCGGTGCTCTCCGACGTGTGGGACGAGTACCTGTCCGCGGACGAGGCGCGTCAGGACTACGGTGTCGTCGTGAACACCGACGACTGGACCGTCGACGCAGCGGCCACCGAGCAGCTCCGCGCGTCGCGGGTGGCGTCCTGACCAGTGACATCGGAGGGGCCGGCGATTCTGTCGTCGGCCCCTCCGGCGTGTCCGAGAGCGAAGCGGGCGAAGGTCGTTCTGCCGACGTCGTTTCCGTTGCCGAGCGGTTGAACACGGTCATCTCGTGGGTTCCCGCCGAGTTGCGGTCCGATCCTGCGGCGTCCGGCCCCCTGTCGGGTGTGCGGATCGGGGTGAAGGACAACATCGAGGTCGCTGGCGTGCGCTCCACCTGTGGGTCCGAGTACTTCGCCGACCGGGTGGCATCTGCCGACGCGGCGTGCGTGACCGCCTTGAAAAAGGCCGGTGGCGTCATCACCTCGACGCTGAATCTCGCCGAGTTCGCCGTCGGTGTGACGAGTCAGAACTCGGCATCGGGTGGGACGGTGAATCCCTGGGCCGCCGACCGGGTGCCCGGCGGTTCGAGTGGTGGGTCCGGTGTCGCGGTGGCGGCGGGGATCGTCGACGTGTCCCTCGGCACGGACACCGGCGGATCCATCCGGCTGCCTGCCGCGTGCTGCGGTGTGACCGGCCTGCGCCCGTCCGTCGGCGTGCTCGACATGACCGGGATCTTCCCGGTGAGTGCCGACTTCGACACCGTCGGTCCGCTCGCCCGATCGGCCGCTCTGGTGCGGGAGACGTTCGGGGTGCTCGCGGGCGCCGACTCGGCGCCGTTGCGGAGCGGGTCGTTGCGGATCGCGCTGCCCTGGCCGTTCGTCACCGAGGATGTGGACCCGGCAGTGCGCGACGCGGTGGTCGGTGCCGCAGACCTGCTTCGCGACCTGGGCCACAGTGTCGTCGACGTGCCGGTTCCGCATAGCGCATCGGCGCAGGACGTCGTGTACACCCTCATCTACTCGGACTTGGCGAAGACCCACGCCGAACGACTGCGGGACGAGCCGAGCCGATTCCAGTCGGCGACGCGCGAGCGGATCCTGCTCGGACTCAGCATCTCCGACGGTCAGGTGACCGCGGCGCGGCGACAACGTGATGTGTTCCGCGCTGCCACGGCCGAGCTCTTCGACGACGTGGACGTGGTCCTCACCCCGGCGATGCCGGCGGACGTCCCCCTGCTCGGTGGTGACGATGCAGTTGTCGCACAGGCACGTCGGATGGGCCAGCTGACCTACCCGTGGTCGTTGCACGACGGCCCGACGCTCGCGCTGCCGGTGGGAGTCCACCCGTCCGGGATGCCGATCGGGGCTCAGCTGACCGCGGTGAAGGGTGGCGAGGGAACGCTGTTCGCTCTCGCCGAGCAGTTCCAGGCGCAGACGGACTGGCATCGACGGCTCCCGCCGGTCCGGGTCGGTGTGGGCTGAACTCGGGCGGGGCGGGCCTGCTCAGCCCTGGCGTCTGAGCAGGTCCATCTGCTTGTAGACGTCACCCAGGTGGTCGAGGTGGCGTCGCATGAGGGTCATCGCCGTCATGGAGTCCCGCTTCTCTACCGCATCGAGGATGGCGCGGTGGTCCTCGTCGACGCACTTCCAGAAGTCCTCGGGCGCGGCGTCGCGGCTGAATCGGCTGCCGATGACGCGGAAGACCGGCACGGTGATCAGGTCGAGAAGCGGATTGTCCGCGGCCCGGAGCAGCACGCGGTGGAACTCCTGGTTGTTCGCATACACCTCCGGACCGATCTCGCCCGAGGCGTCGAAGATGGTGGCGCGCAACTCTTCCAGGTGTGCGTCGGTGTGGCGGTACGCGGCCACGCCGGCGGCCGGGACCTCGGTGAGCTGCCGGACCTCCATCAGTTGGTCAACAGTCACGCCCTCGGCCGCCGCGAGCAGCGTGACCCCGGCTTCGAGGTGAGCGCTCAGTTGGCTGATGTCGGGGGTGGCGACAAACGTTCCACCGGTGACCCCGCGCGTCGTGTGGACGAGATTCTCGCTGGCGAGCGACCGGATGGCCTCCCGGACGGTGCTCTGCCCCACGCCGAACTCGGCCCGCAAGTCTGTGTCGGGTGGCAGCCGGGTACCGGGGGTCAGTTCACCCGCCAGGATGCGTACGCGAAGCGCGTCGGCCACGACCTGGTACGCCGGGCGTCGGCCAGACTTATTCGCTTCCGTCACAACATCTTCCGATCGTGGATGGGGTGTGATCCAGCTTACCAGATCGGCGAGGCGGAGACGACGCTGCGCCAAGGGTTTTCGGATGCGGCCTGGCGGGGGTGGACCCCGGCGTGGTCAGCTCCGGTACGTCACGCCGGTCGTCGGCGCCCTGCTCGTCGAGTCGACGCCTCCACCTCGGCAATCGCGGAACGGAGCATCTCCGCGAAGTGGCTCCAGTACGCGGCCTCGTCGTCGTAGAACCGGATGGTCCGCGAATCGGCTGCTACCAACCGGGCGCCGTTTGCTCGGCTCTGCCAGTTCTCCCACTGGTCCTCACACACTTCGAGATAACCGGCGAGCGTCGCAGCGTCGTGGTTCTGAAATGCAGCGATCCTGCTCGGCATCGAAGTCCCCTCGTCCCGGTGTCAGTCGTGCACACGCTATGCCGTGGGTACGACAATTCTGAGGTGCGAGCGAAGCGAGCCAACTTCTGCTCCCTGAGGAGGCCGGAGCTTGCGGAGGCGCCACCCCCTGCTCCCTGAGGAGGCCGGAGCTTGCGGAGGCGCCACCCCCCTGCTCCCTGAGGAGGCCGGAGCTTGCGGAGGCGCCACCCCCCTGCTCCCTGAGGAGGCCGGAGCTTGCGGAGGCCGTCACGAAGGGTCCTGGTGAGGTGCGTCGCCAAACCCTTCGAGGCTCGTCGCTATCGCTCCTCGCACCTCAGGGAGCAGGGGGTGGGTCGCTTGCGCTCCTCGCACCTCAGGGATCAATGGTCATGTCGTTCTTCCGGATTGGGGAGGGATCAGCCAGCACCGATCAGCACGGCGGTACCAAGCCAGACGAGCGCGACGACCTTCAGGACCTCGAAGCCGACGTAGACGAGGTGGGCGTGACTTCGAGGTCCGTCGTGTCCGGCGAGCACTGCGTCGGACCGCTTGGTCAGTGCCGGTCGGACGGCCACCAACTGAACGGCGAGCGCGGCAATCGCCACACCGGCGGTGATCGGCACGGCAGCGCCGGACCACGAGCCCCACACAACCGCGATCAGAATGCCGACCGCCCAGACGATCTCAGCCGCATTCAGCGCCCGGAACACCAACCGGCCGATGCCGAGACCGATGGGCAGAGTCACCCCGGGGGCACGGAACTTGAGCGGCGCCTCGATGAACGAGATGGCGAACACCATTCCGAGCCACAAGAAGGTCAGCGCGGTCACCACCGCGCCCGCGGTGCTCATCGGGCGCCGGTCCGGAGCAGTTCCGGTCCGAATGTCTCGTAGTGAATCCGGCTCTCGTCGACGTCGCGACCGACGAAGGCCTCACGCATCGACGACAGGAATCCGGTGGGACCGCAGAGCATGATGTGAGCATCCCTCTCGACGTCGAGGTTGTCGAGGGTCATCTGTCCGATGCGGATCGCGTCCGAGACGACGTGCGGCGAGGCGCTCTCGTACCACTGGATCAGCCGGCCCGACGGGAGCGAGTCGACCAGCGCAGCCAGCATGCCGCGGTGCGGCTGACGATCCCGCGAACGGTCGGCGTGGAGGACGGTCACCGGCCGGGTGTCGCGCTTCTCCGACAGGGCGGTGAGCAGCCCGATCACAGGTGTGCAGCCGATCCCGGCCGAAGCGAGCAGGAGCGGAGCGTCGTCGTCGGGCAGCACCAGGTCACCGAAGGGCGTGCTGACATCGAGGAGGTCACCTTCGAAGACGTGCTCGTGCAAATGCGCCGACACCTCGCCGGCGAGTTTGACACTGAACCGCCATCGCGACTCCGCCGGCGAGCCCGTGAGGCTGTACTGGCGGATCTGCCGGGCGCCGTCGGCCAGGGGGACCTGCAGGGATATGTATTGTCCAGGTCGGAATCTCGGCAGATCACCGTCGACTGCATCGACGGTCAGCGCGATCGTGTCGGGAGAGACCTGCACGCGGTCGGTGACCCGGACCTCACGCCAGACCTGCCCGGGACCGACGTCGGCGGCGGCATACAGTTCGGCTTCCGATGCGATGAGCAGGTCGGCCATGTCCCAGTACAGCTGATCCCAGGCATCCGCGACGTCGGGAGTGACCGCAGCGCCGAGCACTTCGACGATCGCAGCGAAAAGATGCTCGTGCACAACGGCATACTGATCGGCTGTGACCCCGAGTGAGGCATGCTTGTGTGCGATGCGGTCGAGGATGAAACGCTGGCGACGGACGTCGGGCTCGAGCTGGAGACGAGCGAACGCGGCTATCGAACCGGCAAGGGCCTGCGGCTGATCACCCGACTTCTGGTGCGTGCGGTTGAAGAGATTGTCGAGCAGATCGGGATGCGCGGCGAACAGTCCGCGATAGAAGCGCGGGGTGATCTCCGCAAGCGACCCTTCGACGGCGGGAAGCGTGGCGGCGATCGTCGCGCGTTGGGTGTCAGACAGCATGAGAACTCCTTTGTTCATCTGCTCATCGGGTTGGTGCGCAGGAAGAATGTGTGACGGGTCGAGCGCCGCCCCCGCTGGTTGAGCGCCGCCCCCGCTGGTTGAGCTTGTCGAAACCACCACCGCAGCAGGCGGTTACAGCGTCAGGTCGCTGTGGGTGCGGCAGCTTCGGATACCGGTCCGTCCCGCGGCGGCCGGGACGACAGCGACAGCAACACCGCGGTCGTCGGCTCGCGGGCGAGATCGGCGACCGTCTCGGAGTCGAGACTCTCATAGAATGCGGCGACCGCTCGGGCGAGGGACCCCCGGAGCCGGCAGGCGTGGCGCAACGGGCAGGGTTGTGCGCCTTCGCATTCCACGACCTCGCCGTCACCTTCGAGCGAACGGGCGAGCCACCCGACGCGGGCATCGCGGCCGAGTTCGGTGATCGTCAGCCCGCCGGTTCGACCGCGCCGAGCGTGTACGACGCCGAGTTCCGACAGCCTTCCGACGACCTTGGCGACGTGTGTGTATGGGACGGCGAGTTCGCGGGCGAGATCCTTGGTGGTAAGAGCTGTTGCAACAGAGTCATGTTGACCCGAGACGGCCAGCCGCATCACGACCCGGAGGCCGATGTCGGTGAAGCGCGTCAGTTGCATGTCGTAAGTAGAACACAAATTGGCACCTGAGATGCCAATTAAATGAGGTGACGCCGGTCACGCGAGGTGAGCCGGCCGGCTACTAGTCTGCGCCGACGCGGGCCGCGTGTGAGCGGTCCAGGCGTGGCCGTCGTGGTACCGGTCCACGTCCGGATACTGCGGGTCCGGGTACCAGCCACCCATCCCATTCCGTCCGGCGTCGACAGCCGAGTTCTTCGACTTACGGGACACCAGTACGACGATGCCGACGATCCCGGCACCGAGAACCGCCAGCAGCACGAGCAGGACGGCGAGCATCAGGATGATCGACATGCACGTACCGTACCGAGACCGGCGGGCGGCGCCACCGGGCCGACGCTCCGATTCCGTCGAATGACGGACCGCCAATGGGGTCAGTCTCCGACGGTCTTCACCGTCGTGCCCATGCGTCGCGCGCGGCGGATCATGATGGCGGCGTTGTCGATCGCGGCGCATCCCGGGTCGTTGTTGAAGTAGACGTAGACGTCACACGAATCGTCGAAGGACTCCGACAGACGGCGTAACCAACTGTCGATCGCCCGGGTTCCCTAGCTCATCGGTCGTCGAGACGTCCCGTCGTGAAGGCGCAGGTATCCGAAATCGGCTGTGCGCCAAAGAGGGTTGAGGATTCGGTTCTTCCGGTCGGCCCAGCACAGCGCCGCGTTGTGCCGCTCGAGGACCGTCCTTGTCTCGTCGCACCACCAGGACTCGCGCCGGGGTTCGACGGCGACCTGCACCGACGTCGGAAACCTCGCGAGCGTCTCGTCGAGGGCGTCGGGGATGGCGCGGAGAGTGGGCGGCAACTCCGAGGAGCACCGGTCCCAGCCGGCCGTCGAGCCCGGCCGACCGATCGAGGAACCGCTGGACCGGTTCGGCCGGCTCGTTGAGCCGTTTGATGTGCCCCAGATAGCGACTCATCTTCGCGGCCATCCGGAAGTCGGCGGGGACCGTCTCGGCCCAGCGCTCGAACGCCTTCCGCTCGGGCAACCGGTAGAAGGTGTTGTTGACCTCGGCGGTCGGGAACCGCTGCGCGTAGTAGTCCAACCACAACCGTTGCGGGAGCTTCTCGGGATAGAAGGCACCGCGCCAGTCCCGGTACTGCCAGCCGGAGGTGCCGATGAACAGCATCGCGCAACTATCCGTTCGGGACGGGGCTACGAATCCCGTCCACGACGAGTACCCGGTATGCGCGTGGGTGTCGACTCACGGCTCGTGGGTACCCGTCGGTGGCACATGCCAATCACCGAGACGGGAGTACACATGACCAAGCTGGCGATCATCTACTACTCGGCCACCGGACACGGCACTGCGATGGCACAGGTGCTGTCGGATGCCGCTGAATCCGCCGGTGCCGAGGTCCGAGTCCGCCACATTGCCGAAACCCGGGACCCGCAGACGTTCGCCGAGAACCCGGCCTGGTCGGCCAACTACGAGGCCACCAAGGACCTACCCGCCGCGACCGGCGACGACATCGTCTGGGCAGACGGCGTCATCTTCGGGAGCCCGACGCGGTTCGGCAGCACGGCTTCGCCGTTCCAGACATACATCGACTCTCTCGGGGGACTGTGGGCCGAGGGCAAGCTCGCCGACAAGGCCTACGCCGCCTACACCTCCAGCAACACCGCCCACGGCGGGCAAGAGACTACCCTCACCGCTCTCTACACATCGCTGATGCACTTCGGCGGCATCCTCGTCCCGCCCGGGTACACGGACGGACTGAAGTTCGCCGACGGCAACCCGTACGGCGTCTCCCATGTCACGGGTCCGGAGAACAAGAACGAGCTCGACGACGCGACGAAGGCCGCGCTCGAACACATGGCGCAGCGGGTGGTGCGGATCGCGGGCCTCCTCGCTGCCTGATAGTCGTCGCTCACGAGATCCGTTCCCGCTCAGCCGTTTGGTTCGGGCGGGGACGGATCTTGTGAGCGCGCGGTCGCCGTAATCGAGTTGACAGCGAAGGTTCGGCGGTTCACCATCGGTCCTCGTGTCTGTCAGTGTGTCGCCCTCCGGGCGTGAGGAGGTCGTCGGCGTCGTGCGCGCCGACGGTTGATTAACCCGCTCCGATCGGCGCGCGTCCCCGCAGTTGTGGACCGCGCCGGTCGAATCGTGCACTCTTTTTCCTCCTCCGACACCTGAGGTGTATCCACTCATGCATTCCTTGACCGAAACCCAGATCCGTTCGTCGTTCGTCAACGCCTCGCTGCGCGAACGCAAGAGCGTGACCCTTCCACCCGACTTCGACGACTTCGACTGGGAGCGAATCGATTTCGTCGGCTGGCGCGACCCGAAACTACCGATGGTCGGATACGTGGTCATCCCGACCGACGACGACGTCGTGGGCATCATGCTCCGTCTCGGTGGCCGCCAGCCGCGAACCCGGCCCCTGTGCTCGTTCTGCGAGGACGTGCACCTGCCCAACGAGGTCGCCTTCTTCAGTGCGAAACTCGCCGGCGCCGCGGGACGCAAGGGCAACACGGTCGGGACGTTGATCTGCTCGAACTTCGAGTGTTCGGCGAACGTCCGCGCTAAGCCGTCGGCCATCTTCTCCACAGACGACCCCGAAACCGTTCGGCAACAACGCATTCAGGCATTGCGGAGCCACCTCTCCGGCTTCGCAGCGCGGGTGGCGAGCGGCGACAGCTGACGCGCGCCACTGCTCCCCGAGCTGAGAGCCGCCGAAGTTTACGGAGCCGTGTCATCCCGCCCCTGAGCAGCGAGCTTGCGAGCGGATCCCCCGCGCCCTGAGGAGCGAGCTTGCGAGCGGACCCCCGCACCCTGAGGAGCGAGCTTGCGAGCGGACCCCCGCACCCTGAGGAGCGAGCTTGCGAGCGTATCCCCTGCTCCCTGAGGAGCGAGCTTGCGAGCGTCACGAAGGGTCTTGGTGAGATGCGTGGCAGACCCTTCGTGACGCGCCCTCCGCAAGCTCCGGGCGCTCCTCAGGGAGCAGAGCGGGACAGTGGTTCCGCGGCTCTTTCGGATCAGGGAGCAGAACGGGCCAGCGGGCCTGCGTGTTTGTCGACTAGAGGGAGCGTGGGGGTGGGACCGGGTGTCCGCTGAGCTTTCGGCCGACGGTCAGAGCGGCGATAGTGGACCCATGACGTCGCTGTTCATCCGAGCGCTGCAGACCCACCAATGGCTCTACGAGCATTCCGGCGGACTCGTCGGCCACCGGCTGCTGATGGGCAATCCCACGCTGCTGCTGCGCACAATCGGCCGCCGCACCGGGGAGGCCAGGTGCAATGCGCTCACCTATGCGCGCGACGGCGAGGCCTACCTGGTGGTCGCGTCGAACGGCGGATCGCCGCGACCACCGGGGTGGCTCGCCAACCTCAAGGCGCACCCCAACGTCGAAGTCCAGGTGGGTCGTCGTCGGATTCAGGTCACCGCGCGGGCGACCTACCCCGATGACCCGGACTACGCCCGGCGCTTCGTTCTCGTCGATGAAGTCAACAAGGGTCGCTACGCCGGCTATCAGAAGAAGACGACGCGCCCACTCGCCATCGTCGAGCTGACGCCGCGCTAACAGCGTGCCGTTCCGATGACTATCGACCGGCCCGCCGGTCGGTATCTGGGAGACAACGTCAACGACCCCCGGGGAGAAGCATGCGCACGCTGGCGATCACCCAGAACATGACGCTCGACGGTTCGATCGAGATGTTGACCAACTGGTTCGACCCGACCGTCGAGGCGCCGGACCTCATGACCGAGTCCCACCGGCAGGACGCCGAGGCCGATGCGCTGCTCGTCGGCCGGCAGACCTTCGAGGACTTCCGCGGCTTCTGGCCGCACCAGACCGACGACGCCACCGGGATCACCGACTATCTCAACACCGTGGACAAGTACGTGGTGTCGAGCACGATGACCGACCCGGAGTGGCAGAACTCGACGGTGCTGTCCGGCGATGTCATCGACGAGGTGACCGCACTGAAGAACGCCGACGGCAAGGACATCGTCGTGACCGGCAGCATCAGTCTCTGCCACACGCTGATCGGAGCCGGTCTCGTCGACGAATACCGGTTGTTCGTCTACCCGACCGTCCAG
This sequence comes from Gordonia sp. NPDC057258, assembly GCF_042668985.1. Taxonomy (NCBI): domain Bacteria; kingdom Bacillati; phylum Actinomycetota; class Actinomycetes; order Mycobacteriales; family Gordoniaceae; genus Gordonia; species Gordonia sp. NPDC057258. Next base: position 429,280 of record NZ_JBHUXZ010000001.1, on the reverse strand, counting down.
GGGTCGGGAAGGCGTCTGTTCCCGGACGGCCTGGAGATCCCGACGCTGCGGCTCGTCGACACCAAGAGTTTCGAGCTGGGCGTCTCGCTGCTGCGTTACCGAACGGTGTGACCCTGTTCAGGCCGGCTCGGAGTTGATCTCCGCGAACGCACGGTCGCGGATCGCCGCGAGATCCATCCCGTACGTCAGTCCGTGAGACTGCTCGTACTCCTCCAGCCGCGCAGCCGCCCGGTCGTAAAGTCGGCGGGCGCCGACGGCATTGCCGCGACGATGGTGCGTCAGTCCGACGCAGAGCTGGGCCAACCCCTGCCACAGCGGACGCTCTTCCGGCGGACACGACTTCCAGCGGGTCTCGAACACCTCGTGCGCGGAGAACGGCCGCCCGTCGTCGAGCAGTTGGCACGCGAGCGCGATCGTCTCGTCGGGCGGCAACGGCTCCTCGGACACGGGTTCGACGCCCCGCTCGCCGTACGGCAGCGGCCGCCCCAGCTCGTCGCGCGGCCGGGCCTGACGGGCGCGACCGTCGGGGTCGCGGTCGCGGTTCTCGAACACTGCGCACCTCCTGACCGAATGGTTGCGAACCGTATCGTCCGTCGGAGTCTCTGCCCTCCGACCGGGGAGCGGTACGAGCGACAGCAGGACGGTACCCATCCGTCGGGTCCGGAAACGAAAAAGGTCAGGTTGCCGTCTGCAACCTGACCTTGTCTTCGCTCGTGGTGGGCGAAGGGGGACTTGAACCCCCACGTCCCGAAGGACACTGGCACCTGAAGCCAGCGCGTCTGCCATTCCGCCACTCGCCCGTGGCCACCGATGTTCCGGTGGGCATGTCGTCGAACTGGGTGCGTCCGGCGACTGGACGACGATAGCAGCACGCCGCCACCGAAACAAAACTCGATCTCCGACGTTGCATTTGAGCAGTACGTCGGGTTACGTCGGACGTCGAATACACACCACTGAGGCGGGTGTTGCAGACGGTGCACCAGTGGCCTTGGTGGCACAGTTGGCCGTTGATGTCGCTATCATCAAACAAGGCCAGATGCACGGCGACACGCTCTATTGCCGCGGAAGGAGGTCTCGGTGGGGATCCTGCAACGACTAGAACGCAAGCTCGAAGGTGCAGTTGACGACGGTTTTGCCCGTGTCTTCGGTGGTCAGGTGGCCCCGCAGGAGATCGAGAACGGGCTGCAACGGGAAGCCGAGGAGTCGCTCGAGAACCTCGGTGACGGTACGGTCCTTGCGGCCAACAGCTACACCTTGTTGTTCAGTCCCACCGATCATCAGCACATCGCTGCGGAATACGAGCTGAACCGCAAGACTTTCTCGAAGCATTTGGAAAACTTCATCAAGGACAACGGGTGGCAGACCTACGGCAAGGTCGTCGTAGAGTTCGAGCAATCGCCGTCCTTGCACACGGGGATCTTCCGCGCACGCGGCACGGTCAACCCGGACGCGCGGCCCCGCCCGGTGGCCGCTCGTTCGGAGCAGCCGGTCCCCGGCCCGCCGGCCGGACGCCCGGCCCCTGTACCTCCTATTCCCAACGCCCCCGACCAAGGAGCCCCCAAGATGACTCAGAACCCCGGATACGACCAGCGCAGGGGCGCCGAACCCGCGTACGACCAGTACGGCCAGGGATCGGGACAGCAGGGCGACCAGGGTTACGGCCAACAGGGCTACGACCAGTACGGTCAGCAGCCCGGCTACGACCAGGGATACGACCAGCAGGGCTACGGCCAGCAAGGGTACGACCAGGGTTACGGCCAACAGCCCGGCTACGGACAGCAGGGTTACAGCCAGCAGGGCTACGACCAGCAGGCGTATGGCCAGCAGCCCGGCTACGGACAGCAGGGATACGACCAGCAGGGCTACGGCCAACAACCCGGCTACGACCAGGGTTATGGCCAGCAGCCCGGCTACGGCCAGCAGGGATACGACCAGGGCTACGGACAACAGCCCGCCTACGACCAGGGTTACGGGCAGCAGGGCTATGAGCAGCAGGGCTACGGCCAGCAGGCGTACGGTCAGCAGCCCGCCGGGTACGACTACCAGGGCGGGTACGACCAGGGTTACGGCGCGGGCCGGCCGGCAGCGGGGTACGCCCCGTCGTCGATCACGCTGCTGCTCGAGGACGGCAGCAACCGCACCTTCCAGCTGCACGAGGGATCCAATGTGATCGGCCGCGGACAGGACGCACAGTTCCGTCTTCCCGACACCGGCGTTTCGCGCCGGCACGTGGAGATCCGCTGGGACGGCGCGACCGCCATGCTCACCGATCTCAACTCGACCAACGGCACCACCGTCAACGATCTCCAGGTGAACACCTGGGAACTCGCCGACGGCGACCGCATCCGCGTCGGACACTCCGACATCACCGTTCGGTTCCAGTAGACCCGCATACGCCGAGCGCACGCCCACCGCGGGCGCGCGGCAGTCGACACCGGCCAGAGACCACTCCGGCCGGTTGATACTGAACTGTCATATCCGAATGACCGGGTTCGGCGGATCTGCCCATAAGATGCAGTCGGGTCCGCTCCTTTCGATCGGCGGTCCGACGACTGCTGCCGCGGGTACGACCCGACCGAGACGGAACGCGCTGGAGGTGAACACGACATGCAGGGCTTGGTGCTGCAACTGACCCGCATCGGGTTCCTGTTGTTGCTCTGGTTGTTCGTCTTCGCCGTGATCCGCACCCTGCGCGCCGACATCGCGTCGGCCGGCGGTCTGCGTATGCCCCGGTACTCGGGCGGCTCGGAGAAACGACGCCGCGGTGGTGGCGTCCGCGGCGCGGCCCGCTACCTCGTGGTGACCCACGGTGCACTGGCGAACACTCGGATCAGCCTCGGCCAGCAGCCGGTCCTGCTCGGACGCGCGGACGACTCGACGCTCGTGCTCACCGACGACTACGCCTCCGAGCGGCACGCGCGGCTCTCGCGACGCGGCGACGACTGGTACGTCGAAGACCTCGGCTCCACCAACGGCACCTACCTCGACCGTTCCAAGGTGACAACCGCGGTCAAGGTGCCGCTGAACACGCCGATCCGCATCGGCAAGACCGTGATCGAGTTGCGCCCGTGACACTTGTGTTGCGCTACATCGCGCGCAGCGACCGCGGTCTCGTTCGGTCCAACAACGAGGACTCCTTCTACGCGGGTCCGCGCCTGCTCGCACTCGCCGACGGCATGGGCGGCCACGCGGCCGGCGAAGTCGCCAGCCAACTGGTCATCCGCGCGCTGAGCACGCTCGACGACGACGAGCCCGGCGGCGACCTGCTCACCCAGCTCGACAGCGCCACCCGCGCCGGCAACGAGGCGATCGCCGCGCAGGTGCAGGAGTCACCCGAACTCGACGGCATGGGCACCACGCTCACCGCGATCCTCTTCGCCGGTAGCCGAATCGGGTTGTGCCACATCGGCGATTCTCGCGGCTACATGTATCGCGACGGTGCCCTGACCCAGATCACCCGCGACGACACGTTCGTCCAGACCCTCGTCGACGAAGGTCGGATCACCGCCGAACAGGCACACACCCACCCGCAGCGTTCGCTGATCATGCGCGCGCTGACCGGCACCGAGGTCGAGCCGACCCTCACCATGCGGGAAGCGCGCGCGGGTGACCGGTACATGCTCTGCAGCGACGGCCTGTCGGACGTCGTGACCGAGGACACCATCGCCGAGACCCTCGGCTCCATCGCTGACCCCAAGGAGTGTGCGGACCGCCTCATCGAGCTCGCACTGCGCGGGGGCGGCCCCGACAACGTGACCGTCGTCCTCGCCGACGTCGTCGACACCCAGTACGGCGACTCGCGACCGATCGTCGGCGGGGCGGCCGGCGCCAACGAGGAGATCTACACCCCCGATCCCGCCACCGCCGCGGGACGCGCCGCGGCACTGCGCCCGCCGCCTGCCGAACCGCAGCGCCCGACGGTGCTGACCGAGGACGAGCCCCCCGCCAAGCATAAGAGCAAGTACCGCCGCTGGATCGTCGCCGGAGTCGCGCTGGCCGTGATCGTCGCGCTCGTCGTCGGAATCTTCGTCGTCCGCGCCATCGTGCGCAGCAACTACTACGTGGCCGCCGACGACACCGGCGATGTGCTCATCTACCAGGGTTCACCGGAGAAGGTCTTCTTCCTGTCGATGAGCAACCCGGTGCAGCGCGTCTGCGTCGAAGATCTCGACCAGGCGGAACCGAGCTACACGTTCATCTCCTACGACGCCTCATGCGAGTTCCCGCTCAACGTCGATGACCTGGTGTCGGGACCTGCCCAGTCGGTCAAGAACGTGATGATCCGGAACAAGAGCGAAGAACAGATCCAAGGCGTCGTCACCGACGAGCTCACCTTCCGCTGCGACAACGCACCCTCGTCGCCCTCCCCCGCGCCGACTCCCCCGGCACCGGCACCGTCGGAGTCGACGCCGAGCACCGATCCGTCCGCCCCGGCACCCCGCGCCACCGCGGCGCCGGCACCGGGCATCCCGCAGCAGGGCGCCACCGAATCGGTGGCACCGTCCACCGGCAACGCCGGGCCGGCCGACACGCCCGCACCTGACCAGGACGCCGTCACGAGCTGCCGGCAGCAGGTGAGATGACTCAAGCCGCGCCCGCCCCGCACGCCCCGCCACGCCAACCCGCCACGAGCACCGGCCGCAACGCCGAACTGCTGCTCCTGGGATTCGCCATCGGCCTGGTGACGGTGGCGCTGCTCATCGTCCAAGCCGCCCAGGGCCAGAACCTGACCTGGGACATCCTCAAGTACGTCGCCGCGTACACCGCACTGTTCGGGGTCGCCCATCTGGTGGTTCGCCGCTACGCACCCCACGCCGATCCGATCATGCTGCCCGTCGTGGCCGTCCTGAACGGTCTCGGCCTGGTCCTGATCCATCGTCTCGACCTCGGCACGGGCAACACCGGGGAGTCGGTGAATGCCACCGAGGCGACCCGCAACGCCGATCAGCAGTTGCTGTGGGCAGTGCTGGGCATCGTGGCGTTCTCCGCGGTGCTCATCCTGATCCGCGACCACCGGACACTCTCGCGGTACGCCTACACGCTCGGCCTCGGCGGACTGGTCTTCTTGATCATCCCGGCGATCCTGCCCAGCGCGTTCTCGGAGATCAACGGGTCGAAGAACTGGATCATCACGCCGTTCTTCTCGATCCAGCCCAGTGAGTTCTCCAAGATCCTGATCATCATCTTCGCGGCCGCGGTGCTGGTCTCCAAGCGTGATCTGTTCATCACCGCCGGTCCGCACGTGCTCGGTGTCGACCTCCCGCGCGCCCGTGACCTCGGTCCGCTGCTGGCTGCCTGGGCCATCGCCATCGCCGTCATGGTGGTCCAGAAAGACCTGGGTACGTCGCTGCTGATCTTCGCGACCATCCTGACGATGCTCTACGTGGCCACCTCGCGCGTCGAATGGCTGGTGCTGGGCATCGGGCTCTTCGCGATCGGCGCGGTCTTCGCGTGGTCGATCTTCTCGCACCTGCAGACCCGGGTCTCGGTGTGGCTGAACCCCTTCGAGGACTTCGACGGCTCGGGCTACCAGATCGGGCAGAGCCTGTTCGGTCTGGCCACGGGCGGACTGTTCGGCACCGGACTCGGTTCGGGCCGGCCCAACATCGTGCCGTTCGCCAACACCGACTTCATCATCTCGACCATCGGCGAGGAACTCGGCCTGGCCGGCCTCACCGCGATTCTGCTGCTGTACATGATCTTCATCCACCGCGGTCTGCGGACCGGCATCGCCGTCCGCGACAGCTTCGGCAAACTCCTGGCGACCGGTCTGGCGTTCACCATCGCGATGCAGATCTTCGTCGTCGTCGGCGGCGTCACCAAGTTGATCCCGCTGACGGGTCTCACGACGCCGTTCCTGTCCTACGGCGGATCGTCGCTGCTGGCCAACTACATCCTGGTCGCGTTGCTCATCCGGATCTCGAACGCCGCGCGGGAACCCGATCCCGGGAAGAAGCGTCCCGCGGCCAAGCCCGTCGAGGCACTGCCGACGCAGGTGGTGAAGCGTCGATGAACAAGCCGATCCGCAATGTGTCGATGGCGGTGATCGTGATGATCATCGCCCTGCTCGCCAACGCCACCTACGTGCAGGTGTTCAAGGCCGACGCCCTCAAGACCGACCCCCGCAACAATCGGGTGCTGCTCGACGAGTACTCCCGGCAGCGCGGCCTGATCACGACCGCCGACGGCACGGTGATCGCGTTGTCGGTGCCGATCGAGAGCCGCCTGAAGTTCCTGCGCCAGTACCCGCGGGAGGGCGCCGAGGCGTTCGCCCCGGTCACCGGTTTCTACTCGTTCCAGTACCTCGCGAGCCAGATCGAGCACTACGAGAACAGCATTCTCAACGGCTCCGACGACCGGCTCTTCGGTCAGCGGTTCATGGACATGTTCTCCGGGCGCGACCCGCGCGGCGGCAACGTCGTCACGACGATCAACCCCAAGGTGCAGCAGGCCGCGTACCAGGCCATGCTCAACGGGCCGTGCGACGGTCCGTGCCGCGGGGCCGTCGTGGCGCTGCAGCCGAACACCGGCAAGATCCTGGCGATGGTCTCGACGCCGAGCTATGACCCCAACCGGCTCGCGAGCCACGACCAGGAGGTCCGCGAGAGCAGCTGGGAGGCGTGGAACCGGCCCGGCGACACCGCGCAGCCGATGCTCAACCGCGCGATCAGCCAGCTCTACCCGCCCGGCTCGACCTTCAAGGTCGTCACCTCGGCCGCGGCCCTGCGCGACAACATCACCCCGGGCATCCGCCTCACCGCAGCTCCGACCTTCCCGTTGCCGGGCACCGACGTCTCCCTCCCGAACTACGGCGGCGAGACCTGCCCCGGGTCGTCGGGCGGAACCGTGTCGCTCGAGACGGCGTTCAAGTACTCGTGCAACACCGCCTTCGCCGAACTGGTGACCGAGAAGATGTCCGACGCGATCCCCAAGTTCACCGAGACCGCGAGCCTGTTCGGCCTCGACCAGCCCGGCCCGGACATCCCGATGCCCGTCGTCGACTCGACGGTCGGGCAGATCCCGTCCCTCGACGTCCTCGCACAGGCGTCCATCGGCCAGCGTGACGTCCGGCTCACCCCGCTACAGAACGCGATGATCGCCGCGACGGTGGCCAACGGAGGTGTGCGCATGCAGCCGTACCTGGTCGACAAGTTGCAGGCCGCGGACCTGCGGACCCTGCAGACCACACCGCCGACGACGGCCAACAAGCCGATCACGCCCGAGCAGGCCGCCGAGCTGACGTCGATGATGATCGAGTCGGAGCGGTCGACGGCCGGCGCAGGCGGCCCGGTGTCGATCGCGTCGAAGACCGGTACGGCGGAGAGCGGATCGAGCACGGACACCCCGTTCTCGTGGTACATCGCCTTCGGACCGTCGTCGAACGCACAGATCGCGGTGGCCGTCGTGGTGGAGAATGGACAATTCGGCGCGGACTCGGTCGGAGGGACCGTCGCGGCGCCGATCGGACGAGAAGTGATCAACTCACTGGTGGGAGGTGGCAGTCGATGAGCCTGCAGAACGGCACCACCATCGGCGACCGGTATCGACTCATCCGCCTGATCGCCACGGGCGGCATGGGCCAGGTGTGGGAGGCGCTCGACACGCGCCTGAATCGTCGCGTCGCGGTGAAGGTCCTCAAGGCCGAGTACACCAGCGATCCGGAGTTCATCGCGCGGTTCCGCGCGGAGGCCCAGACCACCGCGAAGCTGAACAACCCCGGGATCGCGAACGTCTTCGACTACGGCGAGACCCCGGATTACAACGGCGGCGACCCGCTCGCGTACCTGGTGATGGAACTCGTCGACGGTGAGCCCCTGAACTCGGTGATCTCCCGCCTCGGGCGGTTGTCGCTGACCAACACCCTCGACATGCTCGAGCAGACCGGCCGCGCCCTGCAGGCCGCGCACAGCCAGGGACTCGTCCACCGCGACGTCAAACCCGGCAACATCCTGATCACCCCGGTGGGCCAGGTGAAGATCACCGACTTCGGCATCGCCAAGGCCGTCGACTCCGCCCCGGTCACCAAGACCGGGATGGTCATGGGTACCGCGCAATACATCTCCCCGGAGCAGGCCACCGGCGACGAGGCGACCGCGGCGTCGGACGTCTACTCGCTCGGCGTCGTCGGCTACGAGGCCCTCACCGGGCGTCGTCCATTCCTCGGCGACGGTGCGATCACCGTCGCGATGAAGCACATCCGGGAGGCACCGCCACCCCTGCCGACGAACCTGCCGTCCGGGGTCCGCGAGCTCATCGAGATCACGATGGCCAAGGAGCCGCGGCAGCGTTACGCCAACGGTGGTGAGTTCGCCGACGCGGTCGCCGCCGTGCGTGCCGGGCGGCGTCCGCCGCGACCGGGCGCGATCGCCGGTGCCGCGGCAGGCGCAGCGGGAGCCGCCGCGCTCGGCGCCGCAGTCGCTCGTGGGGCCACCCCGACGGGTGCGGCCTCGCGGCCGGTGACCCCTCGGCCGACGTCGCGGACCGCGGTGGCGCCACCACCGCCGGACAACAGCTGGACCACCGGTCAGAAGGTCCTGGCCGGCATCGCGGCCGCCCTTCTCGTCGGTGCCATCGGGCTCATCGGGTTCTATCTGGTGAACAGCGGGAACGGGGACGCGGCGACACCACCGCCGCCGTCGACGACGGTCGTCGAGACCACGACCGCGGTGGAACCGACGGAGGAGCCCGACGAGCCGACCACGACTCGACGCACGACCCGTACGACCACCAGCGAAGAGACGTCCAGCGAAGAAACGACGACGGAGACGACCACGCCGCGTCAGCAGACCGACACCTCCGAGCCGCCGCCGGACCCCGGTGCCGCCACCGGCACCCCGTGTTTCCCCGGCGTACCGTTCTCACCGCTGTGCTGATGGTGCTGTGTGTACGAGCCATGCGTTTGAGCCGATAGTTTCCGAATGACCCGTTCTGACCACAGATCCTGAGGGGCGAACCACCGAGGCCGATGTCGACACCACACCACCTCTCCGACCGCTACGAACTCGGCGAAACGCTGGGTTTCGGTGGCATGTCCGAGGTGCACTATGCGCGCGACCTGTTGCTGCACCGCGACGTCGCGGTGAAGGTGCTGCGTGCCGACCTCGCCCGTGACCCGTCGTTCTATCTCCGGTTCCGCCGCGAGGCCCAGAACGCGGCGAAGCTGAACCACCCCACGATCGTGCAGGTCTTCGACACCGGCGAGGCCGAAACCGAGGACGGCCCGTTGCCGTTCATCGTGATGGAGTACGTCGACGGTGACACCCTGCGAGATGTGTTGCGCGCCAACGGCCCGATCTCGCCGCGACAGGCGATGACGTGGATGGCCGATGTCGCCGCGGCGATGGACTTCTCGCACCGCAACGGGATCGTCCACCGAGACATGAAGCCGGCGAACGTGATGATCGACAAGTCCGGCGCCGTCAAGGTCATGGACTTCGGCATCGCCCGCGCGATGAGCGACTCGACGTCGACGATGACCCAGACGTCCGCGGTCATGGGTACGGCGCAGTACCTGTCGCCCGAACAGGCCCGTGGCATCAAGGTCGACCCGCGCAGCGACATCTACTCGATGGGGTGCGTGCTCTTCGAGCTGCTCACCGGCGAGCCGCCGTTCACCGGGGACTCGCCGGTGGCGGTCGCACACCAGCACGTGCACGAGGATCCCCCGTGGCCGTCGCACGTCCGGCCGGAGATCCCGCGCGAACTCGATTCCGTCGTCCTCAAGGCGATGAGCAAGAACAAGGACAACCGGTATCAATCAGCGGCCGACCTGCGCGCCGATCTGATCCGGGTGCTCGCCGGTGGCAAACCGTCGGCACCGATGCTGCTCTCGGACGAGGAACGCACCGAGTTCATCGACACCGGACCGCGCCGGCCCACCCGGACGGAGACGACCGGTCCGCGTCGGCCGATCGCGGGCCGCACCTCGAACGGCAACGGCGGAAACCACCGGCGCGACGAGGACACCGAGGAGACACCCCGACGCCGCTCACGGCTCCTCATGGCCGGCGCGCTGCTCGCCGTCGTGGTGCTCGTCGGTGGTCTGCTCCTGTGGTCACCGTGGCGTTCGGGGTCGGCGCCGCAGGTGTCGGTGCCGGCGGTCTCCGGACTCAGCTCCGACGACGCGCAGGCCTCGCTGGAACGGGCCGGCTTCGAGGTCCGCGTGCTGGAGGAACCGAGCCTCGACGTCGGTGTCGGTCTCGCCACACGGTCGACCCCGGGTGAGGGCGTGATGGCGGCCGAGGGCTCCGAGGTCGCGCTCTATGTCTCGACGGGTCCTCAGCGTGTTCGATTGCCGTCGGATCTCGTGGGCAAGACGCCGGCCGAGGCGTTGGATCAGCTCAAGGTGCTCGGGTTCACCAACGTGCGAACCGACCGCGTGGACTCGACGACCGAGATGAAGGACAAGGTGGTCTCGACGGCACCGGCCGTCGGCGCCGAGGTCCCGGTCAACGGTGCGGTCGTCGTCAACGTCGGCAACGGCCCGCGCGAGGTGACGGTCCGCGATGTCGTCGGCATGTCCGAGAGTCAGGCACGAGCCGTGCTGGAAGAGCTCGGGATGATGGTCGTCGTGGTCGCGGCCGACTCCGAGCGTCCGGCCGGAGAGGTCATCAGCACCTCACCGGGTCCCGGGTCGACCACCGAGCAGGGCAGCACCGTGCAGATCAGCGTGTCGCGGGGCAACCTCTTCACCGTCCCGAATCTCCGGGGCAAGACGCCCGCCGAGGCCCAGGCCGATCTCGAGCGGGCCGGCTGGGAGCGGTCGACGCTGACGCGGCAGACCCGCAACGTGCCGCTCGGCAGCCCCGACGACGGTCGCGTCGTCGGCCAGGAGCCGAATCCCGGGTCCCAGGCCCGCAAGAGCGGTTCGATCACGATCATCGTCGGCCAGGCGAGCCTGCTGCCCAACTGATCGTCTCTGCTGGTTGAGCCGGCACCGAGCGGAGCGAGGAACCGAGTCGAAACCACTTCGGTGACCTCGCCACCGAAGTCAGCCGACCGCGGTCGCCATCTCGGCTTCGAGGGCGGCCACGCGGGTCTCGTCGATCTCGATCCCACATGTCTTGAGCCAGTTGGCGAGCATCCGGTGACCGCCCTGGGTCAGGACGCTCTCCGGGTGGAACTGCACGCCGTGGATGGGTAGTTCACGGTGGGCCATCGCCATCACGATGCCCGACTCGGTGCGTCCGGTGACGACGAGTTCATCAGGGATCGTCTCGGGGAGCACCGTCAGCGAGTGATAGCGCGTGGCGGTGAACGGATCCGGCAGTCCTTCGAGCACGCCCGCGTCGTCGTGGAAGACCAGTGAGGTCTTGCCGTGCAGGAGTTCCGGTGCGCGGTCGACGGTGCCGCCGAACGCCGCACCGATCGCCTGGTGTCCCAGGCACACACCCAGCAGCGGCAGTTCCCGTTCGGCGGCGACACGGACCATCGGCATCGTCGCGCCGGCCCGCTGCGGCGTGCCGGGACCGGGGCTGAGCAGGACGCCGTCGAATCCGGCAACGGCCTCGCGCAGATGGTCGGGATCGGCCGGGGAGAGTTGCGGGTCGTCGTTGCGCCACACGACGGCCTCGACGCCCAGCTGGCCCAAGTACTGGACCAGGTTGTAGACGAAGCTGTCGTAGTTGTCGACCACCAGAATGCGACTCACGCGAGAAAGGCTACCGCCGAAGCGGGTGGTCGGCGTCGGCGACCTGGTGAGATACCGTAGATCTCGAGTGTTTGCCAGTGGCGGGGACGAGCTCACCTTCTCCCGCCCGCGTACGACCGCCCCGGCGGTGCCGCACAACGGAGGAAGTCATGCCGAAGTCAAAAGTCCGGAAGAAGACCGATTACACCATCAACCCGGCCAGCCGGACGCCGGTCAAGGTCAAGGCCGGCCCTTCGAGCACCATCTATGTAGGCGTCATGCTCGGCCTGATGGTGCTGGGTCTCGCCTGGCTCGTCGTCTACTACCTGGCCGCCACGCCCACCGCGTACGGCGGCGAGGGCCAGGTCCTGCACTGGATGGCCGAGCTCAACTCGTGGAACTTCCTGATCGGTTTCTCGCTGATGGTGGCGGGCCTGTTGATGACGATGCGTTGGCGGTAGAAGCCGACGGTCGTTCGCGTGTCGAATGCGCTGAGCTGCTGAAACACACGCGTGTAAGTTATCCACACTGTGGAAATCACATGTGTGTAAGTCATCCCCATTGTGAGTAACTCCTGTGGATAACTCTGAGGTCTCTTACACACATGCGTGGGCAACCCCCGTCGGCGCCGGTCTGGCCGGCTGCCTCGGCGGCGTCGCGTTGGTGGTGGCGGCGGTCGTCGCCGCTGCCGATCCGGCCGGCATGGTCCTGATGGGCGTCGCCGGGATTCTTCTTCTCGTGCTCGGCGCCTACACCCTGCTGGTGCGTCCCCGACTGGCCATCACATCGGGGCTGACCCCCGCTCTGGTCCTCGGGACCTTGCGAGGCCAACGGACGTACCCCCCGGAACGCATCGAGAGGATTCGGACGCTGTCGATCCGTCGGGTCGGCCGGCGAATCGGACAGCTGGAGATCGACGTTCTCGACGACGACGCAGCCGGCACGACCGCGCACGACCGCGGCGTCGGCCCTCGCGACGACACCCGACTCGTGGTCTTCAGCCGCTGGGACCTCGGGACCGACCTGCCGACCGTGGTCGACGCGCTGCGCGACGCCGGCTTCGTCGTCGACGAGGGATAGGTCGCGCCGCAGCTCAGCGAATGTAGACGAGCCCGTCGTACGCGACGCCCGCGCCGATGCCGAGCCCCAGCGCCACGACGAACAGTGCGGCGAGCGCGATCCAGCCGACACGACTCGCGGCCTGGGGAGTCCGACGACCCGCGGGCAGCACAGCGTCGGGGAGGTACACGACGGCCGCGGTGGCGGCCGCTCCGAAGGCGAGCCCGCCGAGATGTCCGAGGACCGAGATGCCGGGCAGGGAGAACGACAGCACCACGTTGAAGCCGATGATGAGCAGAACCGGGACCGGGGACACGCGGGCCTTGAGGATGATCACGAGCATCGCGCCCATGAGTCCGTAGATGGCTCCGGAGGCTCCGGCGGTCAGGGCGCGGTCGTCCTCGAAGAGCATGACGGCAGCGCTGCCGCCGAGCAGTGCGATCAGGTAGACGGCCAGGTATCGGCCGATGCCGAGGGCGAGTTCGAGATCGCGGCCGAGGATGTAGAGCGACAGCATGTTGACGGCCACGTGCATGACGCTGAAATGCAGGAAGCCCGCGGTGAGGAGACGCCAGTACTCACCGGCTGCGACGTCGCTCTTGAGGAGGTCGCCGGCGGCGAAGATCGCCGCACCGCCTGGATCGCCCACTCCGGCCTGGAGAACGCACAGCGCGAAGATCAGCAGGTTGACCGCCATGAGCGCGTACGTGGCGTAGGGCTGCGTCGGGGCCGTGCGGGTGCGCGCCATCACGGGGACACCGCGGCGTGGGCCGCCGAGCGACGGCGACCGTTGCACTCCGTCGTTGCGGAGGCATTCGAGACAGTGCTGGCCGACCGATGCCGGACGCAGGCACTCGGGACACGCCGGCCGTCCGCACCGGCTGCAGGACAGGCCGGTGGGACGGTCGGGATGCCGGTAACACACCGCCCGCTGCGGGGCGGTGTGTTCCGGAGAGGTCAGTTGACCTCGATCTTCTCGATGACGACCTCGTCGAGCGGACGGTCGCTGCGGTCGGTCGACGTCGTGGCGATCGCGTCGACGACCTGCTGCGAAGCCGGATCGGTGACCTCACCGAAGATGGTGTGGCGACGGTTGAGGTGCGGGGTCGGGCCGACGGTGATGAAGAACTGCGAGCCGTTGGTACCCGGGCCGGCGTTGGCCATCGCGAGCAGGTACGGACGGTCGAACTGCAGCTCCGGGTGGAACTCGTCGCCGAACTGGTAGCCGGGGCCGCCCATGCCGGTTCCGGTCGGGTCGCCGCCCTGGATCATGAAGCCGGAAATGACGCGGTGGAAGACCGAGCCGTCGAAGAACGGGCCGGAGTTGCCGCCGGACGCGTTGGGCTTGCTGTACTCCTTGCTGCCGTCGGCCAGCCCGACGAAGTTCTCCACCGTCTTGGGTGCGTGGTTCGGGAACAGGTCGACCTTGATGTCGCCGCGATTGGTGTGGATGACTGCGGAGCTTTTCGGTGTAGTCATCCCTCCATCCAACCACTCACCCGGATCCGCTGGTCGGAACACGGCCCCGAGGTGCGCAGATGCACCGGGCGGGGTGGCAGCGGCGCACACCGGCTGGCACTCTTGAGCCCATGTCCAAGAACTACCTCTTGACCGCGCTGGGTGTGGTCGCCGCGTCCGTCACCGCCGCCGTCGTCGTCGGCTCGCTGCGTCGCGCCCGACGCGTGGTGGCCCCGGTGTCCCCGACCGTCCCGCGGATCGAGGAGGTCCGCGAGGCGCTCGCCGAGAGCACCGAGACGCAGGCTTCGTGACCCGCCGCGGCCGACGCGACACCGGGCCGCTCGCCACGCACGGGTAATTTGGTCTCGTGACCTCAGACGACGAGCGCTCCCCGAACCCGCCGCCGGGGTCCGGCGGCGCAGACGACCGGACCCGCGAGTCCTGGTCGGCGCCCGAGAGCTCCGCACCGACGAGCAACCCGGCGCCGTGGGAACGGTCCCCCGCACGACCTGCGGGCTCGCCGACCTCGTCGCAGGGAGCCGACGCTCCCGACCGTTCCGACGGCCGGCCGGCGCCCCGCGGTGGCTTCACGCCGCCGCCGGGGGGTCGACCACCCACCAGACCCGGGCCCCCGCCGGGCCGGCGACCGGCCCCGCCGCGCGGTGACTCGTTCGGGACGTCTGGTCCCTCCGGGGGACCGCACCCGCCCGGTGCGCCGCGTCCGCGGCCGAGCGGCCCCGGGCCCGTGCCGGCCGGGCCGGTGGCGGGCGCCAACCCCACCGTGCAGCGCCCAGGCGGCAATTCGTCCGGCCCGGGTCCGCGACCGCCGATGCCATCCGGTCCGCCCGGACGCCGACCCCCACCCGGTCAACGCCCGGGCCCGGGAGGAGTGCCGTTCGCGAAAGGCGCTCCGCCACAAGGCAATAGGCCCACAGATGGCTCCCGTCCACCCTTCGCCGGGCCCCGGCCGGGTGCAGCCCCGGGCGGACGACCCGACTCCGCCGGTCGGGATTCCGACCGGGACGATCACGCGACACAGGTGGTGGGTGCGGGCGGGCTGGCAGTCGGTCTGTCCGGCGATCCGTCTCCCGACACGCGCGTCGTGGACGGTCCCGCCGCGGCCGGCACACCCGCTGTCGCCGACCGCCCGGACACCGAGACCTCGGGCCCTGCCTCCCCGGCGACCCAGGCCTACTCAGCAGTCGAACCCGCCAAAAGTTCGGAGGACAGCGTGGCTCCCCAGTCCGGTGCCGGTCCGCGCGTCAATCGGATGGCGTTGTGGGCCCTGGCGTTGTCGATCCTCGGGATCACCTTCATCGTGGGACTGGTCCTCGGATACCGTGCGCGCACCCAGATCCGGCAGCGTCGCGAGGTGGGTCTCCCCTTCGCCACCGCCGCCATCTGGGTCGGCTGGGCCTACGCCGGGGTCTTCGTCTTCGGGCTGCTCGTCTACGGGTGGATTCTGTTCATCGCCTGAGCCGGACTCACAAGCGGCGAGCCGCCCATCCGGCCCCTGAGGAGCGAACACGTCACCCCTGCTCCCTGAGGAGCGAGCTTGCGAGCGTCTCGAAGGGTCCCCCGCGCCGGCATCACGAACACGGCCGCGAGGAGGGCACACACGAGGAGACCGGCCGTGAGGAGGTACGTGTCGGCGATCGCCGAGGCCAACTCGGGCGCAGCGTCGATGCGTTCGGCGGGACTCAGTGACATCGCACCCGCCACTCCCCGACCGTCGACCGCCGTACTGCGCGAATTCATCAGGGCCGCAATGATGGCCGTGATCGCGGCCGACGCCAGCGCGACGGCGAACTGGTTCGAGGTCGTGAGGATGGTCGTGCCGCCCGGGGTGTCTGCGCCCTCGAGGTCGCGGGTGGCGGCCGTCATGGTGGGCAGCATCGTCGCGCCGACACCGATCCCCATGAGAGCGAGGATCGCGACGACGGCCGGGTAAGGGGTCGACTCGTCGAGCAGCGTGGCCATCAGAATCATCGCCGTCGTCGACAGCACGATGCCGCACATCGCAACCCGTCGCGGGTCCACGGAATCGGCGACCCGCGTGGCGATCTGGAGAGTGATGCCGCTCAGGAGCGCGGGGAGGACGAACAGCATGCCGGCGGTCGTGGCCGAATCGGACCGGACCGACTGGACGTAGATGGGCAGGATCGTCATCGATCCGAAGTACGCTCCGGCGAAGAAGATCATCACCACGACGCCACCGCGCAGACGCGCGTGCGCCAGCAACCGGAGATCCAGGACGGGCGTGCGGCTGCGCAGCGATCGTCGGACGACGTATCCCAGCAAGACCAGTCCGATACCGACCGGGACAAGTATCGATGCCGCGAGCAGCGACCCGGTGTCCCCGGCGCGGGACAGGCCGAGAACCAGGAACGCCCCGCCCGGTGACAGCGCCGCCACGGCTCGCAGGTCGATTCGCGGCATGCCGCGCGTGGCGGTTCGGGGGAAGAACCGCCACGCCAGGGCCGCCGCGATCAGGCCGAGGGGCACGTTCACCGCGAAGACGACACGCCAGCTGCCGTGGTCGACGAGTACGCCGCCCAGCACCGGACCGAGCACGGGACCGACGAGGGTGGGCAGTCCCAGGATGGCCATCATCCGACCGCGCAGCGCCTCCGGCACGGCCTGCAGCGCAATGGCCATGCCGACGGGTTGCAGCATCCCACCACCGAGCCCCTGGAGTGCACGAAAGACGATGAGGCTGCCGATGTTCCAGGACAGGGCGGTGAGGAGCGAACCGAGAACGAAGACCAGGAGGGCGGCGCAGTAGACCCGTCGGCCGCCGAAGCGGTTGCTGGCGTAGGCCGACAGCGGCATGACCGCGACAAGGGCCAGTGCATACGCGGTGGTCACCCACTGCACGCTGGACAGCGGCGCGTCGAATTCGGCGGTCAGTTGCGGGAGCGCGACGGTCACGACCGTCACGTCGAGCATCACCATGAGGGTCGGGACGACGAGGATGAGGCCGATGCGCCGGCTCGCCGGGTCGAGTGTGGTCACGACGACGAGCACACAACCTCAAGTTCAGTTGAAGTCAAGGGCGGTGTGAAATCCCGCGTCTTGGGGCAAGGTGGAGAGATGCCGGACAACGAGAAGCCCACATGGACCACGACCGACGACGAAGTGAAGGCCGACCCCGACATGCGGAGCGACCCCGACGAGAATGGCGGGCCGGCCTCGGCACTGCCCACCGCAGGGGACACGGAGATCGGCGAAACCGACCGAATCCGGGAAGACAAGGCGTCTTACGACGGCGCGCAGCCACCGGCCGACCACACTGACGAGGGTCACGCGGTCGGCGGATCGGAGGGCACGACCGATGGCCAGTGACACCCCCTCCGGACAGAAACGCACCATCGTCCTCACCGGCGCCAGCGACGGGATCGGCGCGATCGCCGCGCGTTCCCTGGCCGGACCCGACACCGACCTCGTCCTCGTCGGACGCTCGGCGAAGAAGCTGGCGCCGATCGCCGCCGAGACCGGTGCGCGGCAGTTCACCGCCGACTTCTCCGCGCTCTCGGAGGTGCGGGATCTAGCCGCCGAGATCAATTCCGCCGTCGGGACCATCGACGTCCTGATGAACAACGCGGGCGGGACGTTCGACGCGTCGCAGCGGACTTCCGACGGACACGAACCGAACTTCCAGATCAACCACCTCGCGCCGTTCCTGCTGACCCACCTCCTGCGGGATCGACTGGCCGCGGCCCCGCAATCGCTCGTCCTGAACACGTCCAGCGTCGGCAACCTCTTCGGGAAGGTCGACCTCGACGACCTGGATTTCGAGAAGCGCCGGACCCTCGCGATGCGGCCCTACGGTACGGCCAAGCTGATGAACATCCTGTTCACACGCGGGATCGCGCAGCGCTGGACCGGTGACAAGATCTATTCCGCCGCAGTGCATCCCGGACCGGCGGCGACGAGCTTCGGCCGCGACTCGCGCTTCGTCGGGCTCGCCTACCGGTCTCCGCTGACGCGCCTGGTGACCATCACCCCCGAGCAGGGAGCCGCCCCGCTCATCGCCCTGGCCGAGCGCGGCGCCGACCCGACGGTCAACGGCGTGTACTTCGATCGCCACAAGGCCAATGGTCGGGAGAACCGTCAGGCCCATGACCAGAAGCTGATCGACGGGTTGTGGCAGCGATCGGCGGAACTCACCGGTTTGACGTGACCTGACCCGTCTCCCCCGCCCTGACCTGGGCCGTGGCCGAGACCGCGGTTGTTCTCTACGTTGGCGGTCGGAGACCGACACCGTCTACCTGGACACAGGAGGTTCAGATGACACGCAACATCCTCTTCATCATGACCGGCGCCGGCAGCTGGACGCTGAATGACGGCTCGAGCCACAAGACCGGGTTCTGGGCCGAGGAGGCCGTCGCGCCGCTGGAAGTGTTCCGCGCAGCCGGCTACAAGGTGACCGTAGCCACTCCGAACGGCGCGAAACCACCCGTCGACGAGACGAGCCTCTCGGTCGAGAGCATCGGCACACCTGAGCGCGCCGCGGAGATCCGCCACGTCGTGGAGACCGCTCCGGAGCTACAGAAGCCGATCGCGCTCACCGACGTTCGCATCGCCGACTACGACGCCGTGTTCGTCCCGGGCGGCCACGGACCCATGGAGGACCTGGCCGTCGACGCGGACGCGGGAGCTCTGCTGATAGCGGCCGACGAGGCGCAACTGCCGCTCGGAATCGTCTGTCACGGTCCGGCGATCCTGTTGGCGGCGAACAACTCCGACGGCGTCAACGCGTTCGCCGGCCGCACGGTGACCGGCTTCAGCAACGCCGAGGAGGAACAGGCCGGGCTCGCCGACAAGGCTCCCTGGCTCCTCCAGGATCGGCTCACCCAGGCGGGGTTCAAGGTCACCCTCGCCGAACCGTGGACGGTCCACATCGAGACCGACGGCAACCTGCTGACCGGCCAGAATCCCGCGTCGTCGGAATCCTTGGCACGCACCCTGTTGGATCGCCTCGAGAACGTGCCGCAGGGTTCCAAGTAGCACCTGCACCCCCGCTCCCCGAGGAGCGCCCGGAGCCTGCGGAGGGCACGGCCACCCCCTGCTCCCTGAGGAGCGCCCGGAGCCTGCGGAGGGCACGGCCACCCTCCGCTCCCTGAGGAGCGCCCGGAGCTTGCGGAGGGCACGGCCACCCTCCGCTCCCTGAGGAGCGCCCGGAGCTTGCGGAGGGCGCGTCACGAAGGGTCTGCCCCGCGTCTCACCAGGACCCTTCGTGACGCTCGCACGCTCGCTCCTCAGGGAGCGGAGGGGTGGGCTCGCAAGCTCGCTCCTCAGGGAGCGGAGGGGTGGGCTCGCACGCTCGCTCCTCAGAGCAGTACTCAGTGCCGAGAGTCGTACGGCAGCAACGCCATCTCACGCGCGTTACGGATCGCGGTGGCGACCTGGCGCTGCTCCTGCGGGCTCAGCCCCGTGAGGCGTCGGCTGCGGATTCGGCCCTTGTCGGACAAGAACTGCCGTAGCAACGCGACATCCTTGTAGTCCACGGGATTCCGCCCGTCGACCCGCACACCCTGTGCGATGAGCAGGTTCCGTTTGCGCTTCGCCGGCACTTCCTCGCGCTGACGTTGTCTTCTGTTGGCCATCACTGTTCCTCGTTCTCGTGGGTCCGGATCACCAGCTGGACTTCTGGATTCCGGGTAGTTCGCCGCGGTGCGCGAGTTCGCGGAACCGCACGCGCGACAGGCCCGCCTTGCCGATGTACCCGCGGGGCCGGCCGTCGACGGCGTCCCGGTTGCGCAGTCGAGTCGGACTGGCGTTGCGCGGCAGCCGTTGTAGGCGTCGTAGCGCTTCCGAACGCTCCTCGGGCGTCGAACTGGCTGCGACGCTCGCGCGCTTCAGTTCGGCGCGGAGGTCGGCATACCGCGCGACGACCTCGCGGCGCTGTTCGTTGCGGACGATCTTGGACTTCTTGGCCATCAGCGGTCCTCTCGGAAGTCGACGTGGGCGCGGGCGATGGGGTCGTACTTGCGCAGCACCATCCGGTCGGGATCGTTGCGGCGGTTCTTCCGAGTCACATAGGTGTATCCGGTCCCGGCGGTGGAACGCAGTTTGACGATGGGCCGGATCTCGTTGCGCGCCATCAGACCTTCTCCCCTCGGGCACGAATCTTGCGCAGCACCGACTCGATGCCGTGCTTGTCGATCGTCGAGATCCCCTTGGCGCTCACGCGCAGCGTCACGTACCGCCCCTCGCTGGGCACGTAGTAGCGGCGGCGCTGGATGTTCGGGTCCCACCGGCGCGACGTCCGTTTGTGCGAATGCGACACCTGCTTGCCGAAGCCGGGTACCCGACCCGTGACCTGGCACCTCTTGGACATGCTGCCTCCTGTTCTTATCGACAATGATTGGCATTAAGTGTGCGGCCACGGTACCGTCGTCGAAGCACAAATGGAAATCATTCTCAATAGAACGGAGTGGAGTCGTGCTCGACGATCAACCCGCGAACCACCCGCAGGACACCCCGGGCGAGCAACGGACCCCGATCGTGCTGGTCACCGGGCTCGACGCGTCGTCGATCCACCGGGTGGGCGACGCGTTGGAGTGCGGCGGCGTCGGCAGCGTCCAGGTCCACCACGACCTGACACAGGTCGAGGACGGCCGCGTCGTCCGGACCCTCAGCTGGCGGGGTCCCGACGGTCGCAGCCACCATGACGTCTGCATCGTGGAACTGGCCCACGGTTGCATCTCGTGCACCCTGCGCGAAGACCTGCTCCCTCTGCTGCGGCGGCTGCATCGTCGACCGTCGGTGAACCGGATCGTCCTCACCCTCGATCCCGTCCTCGAACCCGAGCAGGTCGCCTGGTCGATCGAGAACGTCATCGTCTCGGACATGCCGGGGTTCGACGACGCCCCGGCGGCCGCCGACGTCCGCATCGATCTCACCGTTGCCTGTGTGGCCGAGGATGATTGGCTGACGTCGGCGACCGGCGATCTGTCACTCGCCGAGGGTGGGCATGTCGCGTTCGACGACGACCGCACCCTTGCCCAGGTGGCGGTCGGTCAGGTCGCTTTTGCCGACGCACTGGTGGTCGCAGCATGCGACCCGACCGTCCGCGACGCCTGGGCGTCCGCGCGACTCGTCGCCGTCCTCAAACGGCTCGCGCCGAACGTCCCGATGATGTTCGAGTTGCCGCAGCGCCCGATCACACCCGTCCTGGCCGAGCAACTGCTCGCCGCGGTACCGCCCCGTTCACGTCGCGGACGCATCGACGGTCCGCACGACCCTCTCCTGGCGGGCGAGCCGCCACTGGAATCCGACTGCGGGGTCACGTGGGTCGAGTTCCACAGCGATCGACCGCTGCACCCGGGTCGCTTTCACGAGGCGATCGACGCCCTCCTCGACGGGGTCGTCTGTGCCCGCGGGCGACTCTGGATCGCCACCCAGCCCGACGAGGCGCTCTGGCTCGAGTCGGCCGGCGGCGGACTGCGCGTCGCGCACGGAGGTCCCTGGCTCGCCTCGATGACCGACGACGAACTCGCGCAGGTACCCGACGAGCGTCGGGCTCTCGGTGCACTGCGCTGGGACGAGACCTTCGGCGACCGGCACACCTCGCTCGTCGCGCTCGTCCATCAGGGCGACCCCGCGGAGATCGAGGAGGCCCTCCGCGGCGCCTGCCTGAACGAGGTCGAATTCGCTGCCGGACAACAGTTCTGGTCGACCTTCGACGATCCCTTCGGGCAGTTCCACGCCGACCCGTGCGATGACCTCGACGTCGGCGAGTTGACCGTGGACGCATTCCCCGGCGTCGACGCTGATCCCCGGGACAACTGACCCGCACCGACCCGCATCTCACCGGAAGGCACCCACATGAAGAAGGGCATCCACCCCGATTACCACCCCGTCGTCATCCGCGACGGTTCGACGGGCAAGGAGTTCCTCACCCGATCGACGGCGACATCGTCGACGACCGTCACCTGGTCCGACGGCAACGAGTACCCGCTCATCACCGTCGACGTCACCAGCGACTCGCACCCGTTCTACACCGGGGTCAACACGATCCCCGACGTCGCCGGCCGGGTCGAGAAGTTCCGCCGGCGCTATGCGCACCTGAACAAGGACGACTGAGGGACGTCGATGGGCGACGTCAGTTCTTGTCGTCCTTCGGTTTCCCGTTCCCCTTGTTCTCGCTCTTGCCACCACCGCCGTTGCCACCACCGCTGTTGCCCCGCCCGTTTCCGCCGCTTCCGGCCGGTCCCTCCTCGGTCTGGGGGGTGTCGATCTCCGTCGCGCCGGTCGGCAGAGGGATCGGCGCGGGCGCGTCGATCGTGCTCGGCGGTGGAGTCGGCCGTGATTCGGTGGTCGAGGACTCGGCGGCCGGCAGGGAGGTCGGGGTCGCCGGAACTGGGGTGTCGTCGTCGGATCCGGTGGCGATGACGACGACGGCGACGAGAAGGGCGGTCAGAAGAGCGGCGGCGCCGCCCAGCACCGCGATCGACGTTCGACGTCGGGAGCGGTTCGGCCCTTCCGGAAGCGAAGCCGTCCCCGAGGCGGTGCGAGTTGGCGGGGACGGTGGCGGCATCGGCGCCGTGAGCCGACTCGTCCCGTCCGGGCCCATGTGGTCGCCATGCCCGGCCAGCGCCGCGCTCATCGCCGCAGCACTCGGAAACGGCACGGTGTCACCCGGACGCATGGCCCGGTCGATCGTCTCGCGCAGTGCCGGCGCGACATCCGGACGGATGTCGGCCAGCAGTGGCGGCGGCGCGTGCAGGATCGCGTGCGCTACGGCGGCAGGGTTGTCGTGGTCGTACGCGCGGCGACCCGTCAGAGCCTCATATGCGACGACCGCAGCCGCGTAGAGATCGTCGGCCGGTGTCGCCGCCCGGCCCAACACGCGACCGGGACTGAGGTAACAGATGGTTCCGACCACTTCTCCCGTCGCCGTGTGCGCCATCCCGGCCGTCTTGGCGATGCCGAGATCGGCAACCTTCACCCGGTCGCCGGACATCAGCAAGTTCGCGGGTTTGATATCGCGGTGCAGCACCCCGGCGGAATGGGCGGCGTACAGGGCGGCCAGGACGTCCTCGAGGATCGCGGCGACGCGGTGGGGCGGCAACGGCCCGCCGGCCATGAGATCGCCGACCGTTGTGCCACTCAGCCGTTCCATCACGATGTACGGCGTTCCGTCGTGCTCGCCGAAATCGTGGACGGCGACGATGTTGGGGTGGTTGAGCGCGGCGGCCGCCCGCGCCTCTGCGATGAACCGGTCACGTGCGACCGTCGGGGTCTCCGGCTCTGAGCGCAGTAGCTTGATGGCGACCGACCGGTGGAGTCGCCGGTCCCACCCGTCGTGGACCACCGCCATGCCACCGCGTCCGAGAACTCCCCGGATCTCGTAGCGTCCGTCGAGCAGGTCTCGGTCCACCTGTTCACGGTAGCGGGTGCCATTCCCGGCCATCGTCGACCCGGAGCCGGAGTCGGACGGCGTGATCTCAGCCCGGCAGCAACCCGTCGACCAGCGCGTCGACGATGTCGTCGACAGGCACATCCGGGAGCAGCGGACCGGTCAGCTGGTCCAGCAGGAGGCCGTCGACGGCGTAGTGGAAGAGGGCGATCTCCCGTGCCGACCCCGGTAAGCCCGCTTGTTCGTTGAACGCCACGTCCCCGGCGAAACCGGTCCGACGCCATTCGCCGATGATCTCCGCGACCTCAGGGCGTCGAATTCCTTCCAACCGGAGTTCGATCAGTGCGATGGTGACAGTCCGGTTCGCCATCAGACGCTCGACGATGTTGCGGAGATACTCGGCGAAGAGCTCCCGCGTCGGTGTGCGTCCGGCCCGCTCAGCGATGAACTCGTCGCTCGGTGCCAGTCGCTCGTAGATGCGCTCCACCAATCCGGTGAGAAGTGCTGAGCGAGAACGGAAGTAATTCGTCGTCGTACCGAGGGGCACGCCGGCCGCCCGGTCCACCGCGCGGTGGGTGAGCCCCCGCGCGCCGGCGTCGGCGAGCACTTCGAGACCCGCATCGGCCAGGGCGCGTCGACGGTCGTCGTTACGGGCCATGAGAAGACGATAGCGCAACCACTACATGTGCTGTAGTTTCTCAACCACTACATCTGAAGTGATTGGGGATCAGCATGCGTGAACTCGTGTACTACGTGGCCGTGAGTCTCGACGGGTACATCGCCGGACCGGACGGCCAGTTCGACGCCTTTCTGATGGAGGGCGATCACATGGACGGCATCAACGAGCGGTTTGCCGACACCATCCCGACGGACTACGCCGCCGCACTCGGGATCGACCAGAGCACAGGGATTTTCGACACCGTCCTGATGGGAGCCGGTACCTATGCCGCCGGGTTGCCAGAGGTGACGAGTCCGTATCGCCACCTCGACCAGTACGTCTTCACCCATCGTCGACGCGACCCGGTGGACGGCGTGACGTTCACGGATCGCGACCCGGTCGAGGTGGTGCGTGAGCTCAAACAGCGCAAGGGAAAAGACATCTGGCTCTGCGGAGGCGGCGATCTCGCGACTCAGCTGGCCGACGAGATCGACCGGTTTGTCCTCAAGCGTCAGCCGGTGATGTTCGGGAGCGGCATTCCGCTGATGGCGCCCGGCCGGTACGCGCCCAGGAGGTTTCGACGCGTCAGCGCACACGACTTCGACACCGGCGTGTCGATCGTCGAATACGCCGCACCGTAGGAGCGGACCTACCTCAGCACCGAGAGCGCGTCGTCGAGTGAGACCAGGTCGGCCATCGTCACTATTCTCTTGGCGCCATGGAGTTCCGTCGCGGCGCGGATGGCGGCCAGCGCCGTCAGTCGGCCCGTGGCGTCGGACTGCCCCGTCCCGGAGGCCTCCCGACGCTCACCGGTGCGCCGATTCTCGGCGATGACGTGCCAGGCATCGGAACCAAGGGGAGGCGCCCACGTCAGCGTGCCGCGCAACGCCGGCACCCGCCCGATCAGGCCGAGCGCCGCGGTCATCGGGGCCGAGCTGAGAGTGAGATACGAGCGGATGTGACCCGGCCGGTTGTCGAGAAGGACATGGTCGGGGAAGTCCGCGCGCAGATATCGTCTGCCATGTCCGTCGGGTCCGGTGGCGCGCCGGGTCTCACCGAGGTTGCGGACTTTCCCGCCTTCGGGCGGGCGGTGGACATCGGTGCCGATCAGACCGACCGTCCAGGCGACCGCCGCCGGGCCATGTTTCTCCCCCGCCCCCAGCATCACGAGCACGTCGAGGTCGTCGCCGGGCCGAGAATCGAGTGCGGCGGTCAGGATCGTGCTGAGCCCGGGCGCGAGGCCTGCCCCCAGGACGATGGGTCCGGCCGCGGTCGCACGCAACGCATCGAGGTAGGCGCCAGACGCCGAGATGTCCACGAGCGGCGTTGGTCCGATCGCGGTGCCGAGTTCCGCGCGTTCGACGCCGGACGCATTGACGACGACGTCATGTCCAGCGGCGAGGTCGCGTAGTGCCGCGAGATCCTCGCGTAGATCGAGCCGAACATCGGCGCTCGCTGCTCGGCTCGTCGTGGTCACGAGATGGCCATCCACCTCGAGCTCGCGTCTTACGACGGCGCCCACCGCACCGCGCCCGCCGAGCAGGAGGACCCGCAGGTCCTCACGGTTGTTCGATTCGCTCATAGACACCACTTCCAGTTCGCGATTGCCTGACAATCATGCTCGACGCCGAGCACGTCCTAGGACCCGACGAGACGGCCCAGTTCGATCCGACGACTCCTTACTGGTACGGAGCGGCTGACGACAACCCGGTCGAGATCCTGCATCTGTTTGGTCGTACCGCGACCGGCCGGGGTCGCGCTTTGTCGATGGAAGTAGAGCTAACGGCACGGTGTCGTCCTTTCGGAAGGGCGGTCTGTACGGCGCGCCATAGCGTTTAAAAGTTATGACTCCAGTAGGTACAGGCTCTCCCATGTCATACTTATGCATAATCTTCTTATGGACACGCGCGCTCTCATAGCCGACGGCGAGAACTTCACCACTGAGTTCAAGCGTTCGGATATCAACGACAAGGAGCTCACGAAGGCTGTCGCCTGTCTCGCCAACGGCGACGGAGGCGTTCTGTTGGTTGGCGTAGACGACAACGGCATCGTGGTTGGTGCACAACCGCGTCACGGCCGGACTACCGACCCGGCGCGGGTTGGTGCATACATCCAAGCCAATACCGAGCCTGCGCTCGCGGTGGGCGTTCGGTTGGAGAGCGTCGACGGTCAAGAGATCATCCGGATTGATGTTCCCCGCGCCGACCCTGGCCCCGTCGGCACGAAGTTGGGAGTCTTCACCAAGCGCGTGATCAAGTCTACGGGCGAGCCAGAATGCGCCCCTATGACCGCGCATGAGATTGTCAGCATGGGCATGATCACCCGCGGTCAGGATTTCGCAGCCTCTGCAGCGTGGGACGCAACCCTGACTGACCTCGATCCGTTTGAGTTCAATCGTTTTCGTCGGATGTGCCTTGCGTCGGGAGACGATCTTGCAGACCTCTCCGACCCAGATATACTCCGGGCTCTCGGGCTCGTACCTTTGTCCGCCCCGGTCAGCATCGGGGCAGTCCTTCTCTTCGGAACTGGGTCCGCGGTGCAACGATGGGTCCCAAACGCTGAAGTGCTGTTCCAAGACGTACGCAGCGGGCACCCACCCACAAACATCCAAATGGTGGAACCACTACTAAAGACGGCTGAGAAGCTGCGCGACCTCGTAGATGCACAGAACACAGTCACGGAAGTCATGGCTGGGCTCCTGCGTGTTGAAGTTCCACTCATCCCATCGATCACTCGTCGGGAAGCTGTCGCGAATGCGTTGGTACACCGCGACTACACCGCTGTTGGTCCCATACGGTTGCAGCTGACGGACGGCAGTTTCGTGGTCTCCAGTCCGGGCGGATTTCCACCGGGCGTCACCACGCAGAACATTCTTGACCAGTCCAGACCTCGAAGCCTGATTCTCGCTGGAGCGTTCAAACGCGCCGGCTTGGTCGAGAGGAAGGGCAAGGGTGTCAATGACATGTTCGAACAGCAGCTAAGGGCCGGACGAGACGTCCCTGACTACTCACACAGCACCAGCGACTCGGTTGTGGTCACCGTCCCCCTCGGAAACGCAGACCTGGATCTGGTTCGTTTCTTACTCACATGGGAGAACGAACACCAGCAACCACTGAGCCTCGACGAGTTGCGGATTGTCCACGAGGTGAAGACTTCGGGCTCGGCGACGAGTAGCGAAGTCGCTGAGGAGTTGCATCTCATTCCTGCGAGCACCAGGACTAGCCTTGGGCAGCTCGTCGAGAGGGGCATCCTCGAGTCTCGCGGTGTCGGTCGCAGTCGGAAATACCACCTGACCGCGCGCTTCTACGATCTTGCGCAAGATCGCAACGCCTACGTGCGTGTGAAAGGCGTCGATCCGCTCCAGCAGGAACGAATGATCCTAGACTATGTGGCCGCGTACGGTTCGATAACCCGTAGTCAGGCCGCCGAGCTCTGCCAGACCATCCCGCCTCAAGCCCGCTCGGTACTGAAGCGGCTGGTGGAAGACGGCCGACTGATTCTGGTAGGGCAACGTCGCGGTTCACGCTATGTGCTACCAGACTGAATGAGCGATAACTCCGCGGGCCAGCATTTGTGGAGCCTAGGAGATTCGAACTCCTGACATCTGCCTTGCAAAGGCAGCGCTCTACCAACTGAGCTAAGGCCCCGTGCCGTACCGATCGGTTCGGCGGGATGCGAGATTCCGATGTCCGAAAACATCTGTCGCAGTGGGCCTAGGAGGACTTGAACCTCCGACCTCTTCGTTATCAGCGAAGCGCTCTAACCGCCTGAGCTATAGGCCCTTGAACCGAGGAGTGAGATTACCCGACCGATGCCCCAACAAACAAAACGGCTGGTCAGGGGCTCGCTCAATCGAGGTCGGCGAGAGTCACCTCGGCGCCGCCGACGAGGTCGGCACAGATGTTGTAGATGTAGCTGCCGATCGTCGCGAGCGCGGTCAGCAGGATCGCGTTTATGGCGCCCAGGAGCGCCGCGGCGCCGAAGACGGTGCCCGCCCCGATCACGTCGTTACTCGCGGCCGATTCCTCCGCCATGAGCGTTCCGAAGCTGTTGTTCACCTGATCCCACACGCCCATGCCGTCGAGGATGAGGTACAGCACGGCGACGGAAATCATCCAGATGAAGAACCCGACCACCGACAGCACGGCTGCGACCTTGAACGTCGCCCACGGGTCGATCCGACGCACCTGCACCGAGGCGCGCAGCGCGGTCCCGGCGGCGAGTACCTGGCGAGGCGCCGACCGCGGTGCGGAGGGCTTGGATCCCGGCGCCTGTGCCGTCTCGGGTCGCTTCAGGTCCGCCGTGTGGTGGATCTGATCGAGGTCGGGCAGATCGTTCTCCGGAAGGTGTCCGCGGTCGATCGTGCTGGTGGGTGACTCGACGAAGCCGGGTTCCTCGGTCGCCGTCGCCGTACCCGATCGGCGCGGACTCTCCAGCTTGGTCACCGGGGCCTGCTGGCCGCTCATGCTGGCGGCAGCGGTGCCGCTGTTCGTCACGACGCCACGCGGCGGCGGGCCGCCCGGGTTGTTCAGCGGCGGGCCGGCAGGGCCCTCACCGGTGTTCGGACGCTGGGCGGCGTCGCGGTTGAACGTCTCGGTCGGGGCGGCTGACGGATCGTCGGCCGGCCCCCGCTGCCACGGCGGCACCAGTCCCCCGGTCGGGGTTCCCGTTCCGGGTCCCGCCGGTCCCCCGGCGGGGCGCCCGTTCTGGTCCTGATGCGGCTCGTTCGGTGTGCTCACAGACATTCCCTCACTCAGGCGTTCCTGACGTTGCTCGCTCGGCGCCGGGTCCGAACCCACCGTTCCCGACCCGTCGACTCGCGACGGGTCGAGCAACAGTGGCCTTCACCCTAACGCCTAGGAAGAGACCTCTGTCTCGTCCGGCTCGTCGGCGTTGCGGGCGATGGCGATGACCGTGGTGCCCTCGTCGATGTTCATCAGACGGACACCCTTGGTCTGGCGTCCGGCCTTGCGCACCGATTTCGCCGTGGTGCGGATGACGCCGCCCCCCGAGGTGATGGCGTAGAGCTCGGAGTCGTCGTCGACGATGAGCGCGCCGATCAGCTCACCGCGTCGACGATCGTGGGCGATCGTCAGCACACCCTTGCCGCCGCGACCCTGCACCGGGTAGTCGTCCATACCGGTCCGCTTGGCGTACCCGCCGGAGGTGGCGACCAGCAGGTAGGTGCCCTCGCGGACGACGTTCAGTGACAACAGCGTGTCGTCGGTGTTGAACCGCATGCCCTGGACGCCGGAGGTCTGCCGGCCCATCGGCCGCAGGGCTTCGTCGTCGGCGTGGAACCGGATCGACTGTCCCTTCTGCGACACCAGGAGCAGATCATCGTCGGCGCTGCACAATTGGGCGCCGACCAATTCGTCCTCGCCACGCAGGTTGATCGCCGCGATGCCGCCGGAGCGGTTGGAGTCGAAGTCGACCAGTCGCGACTTCTTCACCAGGCCGTTGCGGGTGGCGAGCACCAGATACGGCGCATCCTCGTAGGTCTTCAGCTGGATGACCTGGGCGATCCGCTCCTCCGGCTGGAAGGCCAGGAGGTTGGCGACATGCTGACCACGGGCGGTGCGGTTCGCCTCGGGCAGCTCGTAGGCCTTGGCGCGGTAGACGCGACCCTTGGTGGTGAAGAACAGGATCCAGTCGTGGGTCGAGCACACGAAGAAGTGTTTGACGATGTCGTCCTGCTTGAGCCCGGCACCCTGCACACCCTTGCCGCCGCGACGCTGGCTGCGGTACAGGTCGGTCTTCGTGCGTTTGGCGTATCCGGTTTCGGTGATCGTGACGACGACGTCCTCGCGGGCGATCAGATCCTCGTCGCTCACATCGCCGTCGGCCGCGATGATCTTGGTCCGACGCTCGTCACCGTACTTCTCGACGACCTCCTTGAGCTCGTCGCGCACGATGGCGCGCTGACGCTCGGGCCGGTCGAGGATGTCTTTGTAATCGGCGATCTCGAGTTCGATCTCGGCGAGTTCATCGACGATCTTCTGACGTTCCAGGGCCGACAGACGGCGCAACTGCATCGCGAGGATGGCATCGGCCTGGATCTCGTCGATGTCGAGGAGGTCGATCAGGCCGGTACGCGCGGTCTCGGTGTTGGCCGAGCGGCGGATCAGCGCGATCACTTCGTCAAGCGCGTCAAGGGCTTTCACCAGACCGCGCAGGATGTGGGCGCGCTCCTCGGCCTTGCGCAACCGGTACCGCGTCCGTCGCACGATGACGTCGATCTGATGCGCCACGTAGTAGCGGATCATCTGGTCCAGACGCAGCGTGCGGGGCACGCCGTCGACGATGGACAGCATGTTCGCACCGAAGCTGGTCTGCAACTGGCTGTGCTTGTACAGGTTGTTCAGGACGACCTTGGCGACGGCGTCGCGACGCAGCGTCACCACGATCCGCATGCCGACGCGGTCCGAGGACTGATCCTCGATCCGGCTGATGCCCTTCAGCTTTCCCTCGTTGACCTGCTCGGCGATCGACTGGATCAGGTTGTCCGGGTTGACCTGGTAGGGCAACTCGGTGACCACCAGCGTGGTGGATCCCTTGTTCTCCTCGATGTCGACGACACTGCGCATCCGGATGCTGCCGCGCCCGGTGGTGTAGGCGTCCTTGATCCCCTGGTTGCCGACGATCAGTCCGGCCGTGGGGAAGTCGGGGCCCTTGATGCACTCCATGCACGCGGCGAGGGTGGTCTCGTCGTCGGCGTCGTGGTTCTCCAGCGCCCAGAACACCGCATCGGCAACCTCGTTGAGGTTGTGCGGGGGCATGTTCGTCGCCATACCGACGGCGATACCGCCGGAACCATTGATCAGCAGGTTCGGGATACGCGACGGCAGGACCGTCGGTTCATTCGTCTTGCCATCGTAGTTGGGGACGAAATCGACTGTCTCCTCGCCGATGTCGCGCAGCATCTCCATGGCCAGCGGGGTGAGCCGGGCCTCGGTGTAACGCATCGCCGCGGCGCCGTCGTTGCCCCGCGAGCCGAAGTTGCCCTGACCGTCGATGAGCGGGTACCGCATCGACCACGGCTGGGCGAGGCGCACCAGGGCGTCGTAGATCGCGGTGTCGCCGTGCGGATGGTAGTTACCCATCGTCTCCGCAACGGGTTTCGCCGATTTGACGTAGCTGCGGTCCGGGCGGAACCCCGCGTCGAAGGACGCGTAGAGGAGGCGGCGGTGCACCGGCTTGAGACCGTCGCGGACCTCGGGAAGAGCGCGACCCACGATGACGCTCATCGCGTAGTCGATGTAGCTCTTCTGCATCTCCTGCCCGAGATCGACGGGCTCGATGCGATCGCCTTCACCGCCGGCGGGCGGCAGGGTGGTGTCAGTCATGTGTGTACTTTCTCCGATCGGAGCGGAATCGCAGGAACCCGCGATCAGACATCGAGGAAGCGAACGTCTTTCGCGTTGCGGGCGATGAAGCTGCGTCGGGCGGCGACGTCCTCACCCATCAGGATGGAGAACAGTTCGTCGGCGGCCGCGGCGTCGTCGAGGGTGACCTGGCGCAGGACACGCACGGCCGGGTCCATCGTGGTCTCCCACAGTTCCTTGGCGTTCATCTCACCGAGACCCTTGTACCGCTGGATGCCGTCGTCCGGGTTGATCTTCTTGCCCGCCGCACGACCGGCCTCGAGCAGTCCGTCCCGCTCGCGGTCGGAATAGGCGAACTCCGGAGCCGACTTCTGCCACTTGAGCTTGTACAGCGGCGGCATCGCGAGGAACACGTGACCGTGCTCGATGAGCGGCCGCATGAAGCGGAACAGCAAGGTGAGCAGGAGGGTCGAGATGTGCTGACCGTCGACGTCGGCGTCGGCCATCAGCACGATCTTGTGATACCGGAGCTTGCTGATGTCGAACTCGTCGTGGATGCCCGTGCCGAAGGCGGTGATGATCGACTGGACCTCGGTGTTCTTGAGCACCCGGTCGATTCGCGCCTTCTCGACGTTGATGATCTTGCCGCGCAACGGCAGGATCGCCTGATACATCGAGTCACGGCCCGACTTGGCGCTGCCGCCGGCCGAGTCGCCCTCCACGATGTAGACCTCGCACTTGCCGGGATCGTTGCTGCGGCAGTCGGCGAGCTTGCCGGGGAGACCACCGATGTCGGTGGCGGTCTTGCGGCGCACCAGATCGCGGGCATTGCGCGCTGCCATCCGGGCCCGCTGCGACTCGACGATCTTCTTGATGATCGTCTTCGCCTCGGCCGGGTTGGCCTCCAGCCAGTGCCCGAGGTGTTCACTGCAGACCCGCTGGACGAATCCCTTGACCTCGGTGTTGCCCAGCTTGGTCTTGGTCTGGCCCTCGAACTGCGGGTCCCCGACCTTCACCGAGATCACCGCGGCGAGGCCCTCGCGGATGTCGTCACCCGAGAGGCGGTCTTCCTTCTTGTCCTTGATGAGCTTCTTGTCCACCGCGTACTTGTTCACGGTGAGGGTCAGCGCGGCGCGGAAACCCTCTTCGTGAGTACCGCCCTCGTGAGTGTTGATGGTGTTGGCGAAGGTGTGGACCGATTCGGAATAGCCTGCGTTCCACTGCATCGCGACCTCGACCTCGTGGCCGGTGCCCTGGCCGGTGAAGCCGACGACGGTGGTGTGGATCGACTGCTTGGTCCGGTTGAGGTGCTTGATGTAGTCGACGAGCCCGTCGGGGTAGTGATAGGTCCGAGTCTTCGGCTTGGCCGCGGCGGCGGCCTTCTCCTCCTGGGACTTCACCGCCTCGGCGGCCTCGGTGGTGCCGCTCTCCTCGTCACCGTCGGCGTCACCCGGCGGCTCGATGGCCTGTGGACGCTGATCGGTCAGCGTGATGGTGAGGCCCTTGTTCAGGAAGGCCATCTCCTGCAGACGACGCGCCACGGTCTCGGCGTTGAATCGTGTGGTCTCGGTGAATATCTCGGGGTCCGGCCAGAACCGCACCGTGGTGCCGGTCTTGCGCGTCGGGGTCCCCTTCTCGAGGGCGCCGGGTGTCGCGTAGGTGTAGGTCTGCTCCCAGTTGTATCCGTCGTTCTGGATCTCCAGCTCCACCTTGGTGGACAACGCGTTGACCACCGAGATGCCGACGCCGTGCAGACCACCGGACACCGCGTAGGCGTCGGAGTCGAACTTGCCGCCGGCGTGCAGCTGGGTCATGACGACCTCGACGGTCGGCACGCCCGTGCGGTGCATGCCGGTCGGGATGCCGCGGCCGTCGTCGACGACCTGGACACCGCCGTCGGCCAGGAGGGTCACGTCGACGCGCGAGGCGAAGCCGGCCATCGCCTCGTCGACCGAGTTGTCGACGACCTCCCAGATCAGGTGGTGCAGGCCTCGCTCACCGGTGGATCCGATGTACATGCCGGGCCGTTTGCGGACGGCCTCCAGACCTTCGAGGATGTTGATCGAATCGGCGCCATACTCTGACGGCTTCTTCTTGTTCTTCTTCGGTCCGGTGTCGTTGGTGTCGGCCACGAGGTGCGTCCGCTCCTGTTCTGCTCATCGACGGATCAGGTGGTCTCCGGATCCGTCGTCGATCCTTCTCGACGGGGCACACGGCGGTTGCGCGCACAGGAATACCCGGTGGGTACATCCGGGTAGCCTGGAGGCGCTGTCTGTCTGCTGCTGTGCACCCCTGTCGGGACAACTCTCCACAGTGTACTGCCTGACTCGCCCTGGAACGCGCATCCGGGGCCGCTAACAGGCCCTCAGAACGATTTTTTTGCCTCGATCCCGGTTCGATCGTGGCTTGGGGATGGAAAACGGCCCACGAGGCTCTGCAACTAGTAAAGTGCGGTCGAGTCTGCTAGCGGCGCGTCAGCCGTAGGTGTCGCGTGGGCCGCGCCCGCGCACGTGCCGTTCACCCTTACGCCACGACGGGCCCTTCGGACCACTGATCCGCAACGAGGTGACCTGGCCGTTGCCGATGGCGGCCGCGATCTTGGCGAGGATCTGGGACTGGATGTAGCGAAGTTGCGTCGCCCACGCCGTCGACTCGGCCTGCACGTGGAGGACGTTGTCGCGCAACGCAACCGGCTTCGCATGAGCGGCGATGTCCGAACCCACGATCTGCTCCCACATCCCGAACAGCGTGCCTTCGCCGATCTTCTCCTGCCACCCGCGATCCTTCGCCAGACCTCCGACGAGCCGGCCGAACGGCTGCGGATCCCGCGGATCCGGACCGGAGCCGGACCAGCGTCGACGCCCCTGGGATCCGCGCGGGACCCGACGGACGGGCGACGCCCGGCCCCGGCCGACCGACTTACCCGCGGCACGGGCCTGTGCCCGGGCCTCCTCGAGCGCCTTGCGGGCACGCTCGTACCCGCCGAGTTCGCCGGGCGGTGTCGGCCGTGGTGCGGGGTCGGCGGGATCCGGGGACCCGGACGGGCGATCGTCACTCATGGGTGTCCTCCCCCCGCTGCCGTCACATCGTCGAGCGCTTCGTCGACGATGTGCGACCGCCGGCCCGCGTCGTCGTCGACCACATCGACGCCGATCCGCCGGCCACCGATCCGCCCGGGGATGTCCTCGGCGACGGCGGCGGTGATGAGGAGTTGCTCGGCGTCGGCGGTGAAATCGACGAGTTGCGCGCGCCGCTTGGCGTCGAGTTCGGCGAACACGTCATCGAGCATGATCACCGGCTCGACACCTTCGGCGCGGGTGAGCTCGACGGAGCCGAGGCGCAGAGCCAGTGCCAACGACCAGGATTCCCCGTGTGAGGCAAAGCCTTTCGCGATATCGCTGCCGAGCACGATGTCGATGTCGTCGCGATGCGGACCGACGAGACACAGGCCCCGCTCGATCTCCTTGTCGCGCAACTCCGTCAGGCGTAGTGCCAGCACGTCGGCGATCGCCTCGGGTGTGTGCTCCTCGATCTCCACACCGCCGGCGGGACGATACCGGAGCACGGCCGGCCGTGAATGCGGCGCGATCGAGGCGTATGAGCCGGTGAAGTGCGGCTCGAGCTCGGCGAGCACCGACAACCGTGCGGCGATCACCTGACCGCCGAGATCCGCGAGCTGACCATCCCAGACATCAAGTGTGCTGACCACCGAATCTGCCTGTTGCCCACCACGTCTCAGCGCCGCGGCGGCAGTCTTGAGCAAGGCCGACCGCTGACGCAGGACCCGGTCGTAGTCCGCGCGGGCGGCGGCGTAACGGGGACCCCGCTGGGCGACCAGTTCGTCGACGAAGCGTCGGCGGTCGCTCGGGTCACCACGCACCAGGGACAGGTCCTCGGGCGCGAACAGCACCGTACGGAGGATGCCGAGCAGGTCGCGGGGCCGCCGCGCCGGGCTCCGGTTGATGGTCGCCTTGTTGGCGCCCTCGGCATTGATCCGCAGCTCGGCGGTCAGCTCACGGCCGTCGTTCTCAACCGTCGCGGTGACCGACGCCGACGCGGAGCCCGCGTGTACGAGCGGTGCATCGGAACTCACCCGGTGTGAGCGCAGCGTCGAGAGATAGAACAGCGCCTCGAGCAGATTGGTCTTGCCGAAGCCATTGCGGCCGGTGAAGACCGTCGGCCCGGGTGCCAGATCGAGGTCGACGGCCCGCCACGATCGGAAATCGCGCAGATGCAGCTCACGGACGAACACGAGTCGGCGTCGATCCTGAGGACGGTGGGGCCGTGGCGGCCGTCAGCCCGGGAGGCGGACGGGCATCAACAGGTAGCTGAATGCGCTCTCGGGAGCGACGAAGGCGCCGGACTCGTCCGCGACCGGATCCTCTCCGCTGGCCGGGCGGAGGACGGCAGGCCGGCTGGGGGTGGTGAATCCGAAGTCCACCGCGTCGGCGTTGATCGCCGACAATCCGTCCTGCAGGTACCCGGGGTTGAACGCGATCGTGAGGGGCTCACCCTGGAACGACACGGGCAGCTCTTCCTCGGCCTTGCCGGCCTCGTCGCCGCCCGCGGTGAGCAGCACGGATCCCTCGGAGAACTCCATCCGGACCTGCGCGCCGCGCTCGGCGACCAGGGCCACACGGCGGATCGCCTCGATCAGCGGGCCGCTGTCGATGGTGGCGACCGCGGTGTGGCTGGCCGGGAGCAGCTGACGGAACTTCGGGAACTCCGCGTCGAGCAGGCGGGTGGTGGTCTTCTTGGTCTCGCCGAGGATGCCGAGGATGCCGTCGGATCCGATGGCCGCGCCACCACCGAACGCCAGCGAGACGACGCCGGTGCCCTCGGCACCCGCGGTCTTGGCGCTCTCCGAGAGCGTCTTGGCGGGCACCAGGACGGCTCCCTTGGTGTCGGGATCGGAAGGCTCCCACTGCAATTCACGCACAGCGAGCCGGAAACGGTCGGTCGCGGCGAGGACGACGGAGTTGCCCTCGATCTCGACGCGGACACCGGTGAGCATGGGCAGGGTGTCGTCCTTGCCGGCCGCCACGGCCACCTGCGAGATCGCCTCGGCGAAGAGCTGCGACGGGATCGTTCCGGTGACGGAGGGAACGTCGGGCAACTGCGGGTAGTCCTCGACCGGCATCGTCGGGAGCGAGAACTTCGCGCTGCCACAGGTGATCGCGACGCGTGCACCGTCGAGGGTCACGTCGACCGGCTTGTTCGGCAGGGCCTTGGTGATGTCGGCGAGGAGCCTACCGGAGACCAGGACCTGTCCGGGCTCGGCGACCTCCGCGCCCAGATTCTCCTGGGCCGAGACCTCGTAGTCGAAACCCGAGACGGTCAGGCCGGTTTCGCCGACGTTGAGCACCACGCAGCCGAGAACCGGGACGGGCGGACGAGACGGGAGACTGCGGGCGACCCAGGCGACGGAATCAGCGAACTCGTCACGCGCGACACGAAACTTCATGCTGGGAGGTTGCCCTTCTCTCGTTCTCGTTCCCGCCTGGATCGCCGGGTCGGCGCCGCAGTGGGTCGGCCGGCCTGGAGTGGGATCCCGCATCCGGGAATCCCACTGTAGAACGCCGCCGCCCGAGCCGGAGTGGTTGGGGCCAAGTCAGACCGTCGTCGGAGCCGGGTGCGGGCGACCCGATCGGCGACAGTCTGTGCACAGACCTTCTTACAAAAGATCCTCTTTCTAGAGGGATCCATCTCAGTAATAGGAGTTGTGCACTCTGTGGACAACCACGACATCGGGCCAGTCCGGGCGGGTGTGGACGTGTGCATGACCGGTGGAGCAACGTCGAGCGGATCCGTCCGGGGATGTGGAGTTCTCATGTTGTTCGCGCGGCGTCCACCGGCGGTGCACATGCCGACCCCGGTTATCCCAAGGATTGTGCACAGCTGGTGATCGATCGTGAGCAGGGTCGATGTCGGCCGAATCCGGCTGCGGGAAGGCGGTCCACGGTGTCGCAGACTCTCGACCCGAGAACAAGACTTGGCATTCGGAGGGGCCATCGCAGTCGCCATCGGATGCCACTGCGGGCGGCGGAACACCCCCGGACGACCGCACCCCCGGGCCGTCGTGGCTTCGGGGGTGCGGAGAGCTGTAGGTGTGCGCGTGTCAGCCCACGGCGCGCTGCTTGATGCGGGCGGTGAGCTCCTGGACGTGGTCGTACACCCGGCGGCGCTCGGCCATCTCCTTGCGGATCTTCCGTTCGGCGTACATGACCGTCGTGTGATCGCGGTCGAAGGTCTCGCCGATCTTCGGCAGCGAGAGGTCGGTGAGCTCACGACACAGGTACATGGAGATCTGGCGGGCCTGGGCGATCGACCGTGTCTTACCGGGACCTCGTAGTTCCTCGACAGAGATGTCGAAGTACTCGGCGGTGATCGCGAGGATGCTCGCCGCGCTGACCTCCAGGGTCCCCGAGTTGGGCAGCAGGGCCTGCAGGACGACGTCGGCCAGAGACTTGTCGAGAGCAGCGTCGTTGAGCGACGCGAACGCCGTCACGCGGATGAGTGCACCCTCGAGCTCGCGGATGTTGCGCTCGATCTTCGACGCGATGAGTTCGAGGACATCGTCGGGAACCGCGATGTTGTCCATCTGCGCCTTCTTGCGCAGAATCGCGATCCGGGTCTCCAGATCGGGCGGCTGGACATCGGTGATCAAGCCCCACTCGAACCGCGTACGAAGCCGGTCTTCCAGTGTCGCAAGCTGTTTCGGCGGTCGATCAGAGGAGATGACGATCTGCTTGCTCGCGTTGTGCAGGGTGTTGAAGGTGTGGAAGAACTCTTCCTGGATACCTTCTTTGCCCACGAGGAACTGGATGTCGTCGACAAGCAGCACATCGACGTCGCGATACCGGCGCTTGAACGCCACCCGCCGGTCGTCGCGGAGCGAGTTGATGAAGTCGTTGGTGAATTCCTCGGTGGACACGTACTTGACCCGCATGCCCGGGAAGAGGCGCTGCGCGTAATGGCCCGCGGCGTGCAGCAGGTGCGTCTTGCCGAGGCCGGACTCTCCCCAGATGAACAGTGGGTTGTAGGCCCGGGCGGGGGCTTCCGAGACCGCCACCGCCGAGGCATGCGCGAATCGGTTCGACGCGCCGATGACGAAGGTGTCAAAGGTGTACTTGGGGTTGAGGTTTGCGCCGGTGGCCGGCGGCGTCGAGGTGGGCCGCTCGGCGAAGTACGACGCCCAGTCGCCGGACGGGCGCGTCGACTCCGGCATCGGGGACGGCGCGCGGCCCGCGCCCACGGGGGCGGCCGTGTAGTCGACCGCTGCGGCCGCTCCGGCGATGGGCCGTACGTCGGGAACCGGTGCTTCCGCCACCGGCTCGTCGTTACGCGGGGTGGCGATACGGACGCCGAGATCGACGGGTTCGTCGAGGTGGCGGCTGAGGACCGAGCGGATGGTCTCCCGGAGATTGCGCTCGATCTGTTCCTGGACCAGCGCCGTCGGCACGGTCAGCAGGGCGAAGCCTTCGGTGAGGGTCAGGGGTCGAACCAGTGACAGCCACGCCTTCTGCTGGCGTGTCAGTGGTTCATGGTCGCGTGCGGCTTCGTCGTCGTTGAGTTCGGCGACGACCTGTTGCCACACCTCGCCGAAAGTGTCTCGGTCTGAAGTCACGGGGCTGGCCTCCTGGTCCGGAAAACTACCAGCGTTCACGAGAGCGGTGGCATCTGCGCCGGAGTCCCCGTCTCTCCACAGGGTTATCCACACCTGTGTACAAAGGTGACGAACTGGGGACTTCGGTCGGAGCCAGGTCCTCGAGGATCTACCTCGACGGGAGGGGTGGCCGACGCTGTGAGTGAACGTAACAGAGGTCGGGGAGGGCCACAAAGCGATCGGGACGTTTGACTCGATTCTGCTGACAATCTTGCTTTCGTGGCCCAGAACACACTGGTCGCGAACGGTCCCGGAGAACGGACGTCGTCGTTTGATTTGGACGCCCGGTGTCAGTAGTCTCGACTGGTCATCCAGGTTGCGGATTTGCGCGGCGAACTTCCGTGTTCGCCGAGTCATCACCGACACCAGTTCGGCACCGTCCTGGATCAACAGACCAACGACAACATGTGGGTCATGCCCGGGTAACCGGCGTGCCCACAGGGAGCACAAGGAGTCACCGTGGCCAAGGGCAAGCGTACTTTCCAGCCGAACAATCGTCGTCGCGCGCGCGTGCACGGATTCCGTCTGCGCATGCGGACCCGCGCCGGACGTGCGATCGTCAGCGGCCGTCGTTCCAAGGGCCGCGCGAAGCTCACCGCCTGATCGTCGGCTCTCACCGGGTCCCGCACGGGGCCCGGTCAGCTGTTC
The DNA here is from genome assembly GCF_042668985.1 of Gordonia sp. NPDC057258. NCBI lineage: Bacteria > Bacillati > Actinomycetota > Actinomycetes > Mycobacteriales > Gordoniaceae > Gordonia > Gordonia sp. NPDC057258. The sequence continues at coordinate 389,470 of NZ_JBHUXZ010000001.1, read as the reverse complement.
GATGACTGCGCCCCTTCATCGGATCTCACGGGGATCCGACTTCTCTCGCACCCTCAAGTCCGGTGCGCGGGTGAACAGTCGTGACTTCGTCGTCCATCTCGCGGTGGTCGGTCGTGAATGGCCCGACCCCCGCGGCCTTCGACGGGACGTGGCGATGTCCGGTGGTCCCTGGTTCGGTCTCTTGGTCAGCAAATCCGTCGGCAATGCGGTGACGCGCCATCTCGTCGCCCGCCGACTTCGCGCGGCATTTGCCGGCGAATCGCATCTGCTCCCCGACGAGACCTATGTTGTCGTCCGTGCCCGCCGAAGCGCGGCCGAGCGATCCAGCGACGAGCTCGCCGACCAGCTCCGCGACGCGTTCACCAGTCGTCGTGTCCTCGCCCTGTCCGAGGCCGTCGCGGCGTCGGCCGACGGAGCGGGACCGCGGTGATGGGCAACACCGACACCACGCCGTCACCTGAGACCGAGGCGGATTCGACGACTCCGCACGCGGCCTCGAGCGGAACCGGCGCGCGCCTGTGGCGCGGACTCCGCCTCTTCCCCCGCCGCACCGTCATCTTCCTCATCGAGCTGTACCGCACCTGGGTGTCGCCGATGCGTCTGCCGTCCTGCCGGTTCGAACCCACCTGCTCGGGATATGCGGTCGAGGCACTGGACCGGCACGGCTTCCTCTACGGCTCGGTGCTGTCGGTCATCCGGCTCGCGAAGTGCGGGCCCTGGCACAAACCCGGTTACGACCCGGTTCCCGAACGCGGCTTCGGCGAACTGTGCCGCGACCTGTGGCGCTCAGCGACCGGCACACACCGACCTCGAAACCATCAGCACGCGTCCGGCGAGACGCGTGCTCTGTGAGTACAACAAGTGAGGGGTAACTGACCCGTGCTCGACTTCATCTATTACCCGGTCTCCGGGATCATGTGGGTCTGGCATTGGCTCTTCAGCCATGTCACACCGAACTCCCCCGGTGGCGACGGCATCGCCTGGGCCCTGTCGGTGGTGTTCCTCGTGTTCACCCTGCGTGCGATTCTCTACAAGCCCTTCGTGAAGCAGATCCGCACCACGAAGAAGATGCAGGAGATCAACCCGCAGCTCCAGGCGATCCGTAAGAAGTACGCCAAGGATCGGGTCAAGATGACCGAGGAGATGCAGAAGCTGCAGAAGGAGCACGGGTTCAACCCGATGCTCGGCTGCCTGCCGATGCTGCTCCAGATCCCGGTCTTCATCGGTCTGTTCCACGTGCTGCGCTCGTTCAACCGTATGGGCACCGGCATGGGTCAGCTCGGCATGAGTGCGGCAGAGACCCGGTCCCAGGGCAACTACGTGTTCAGCGCCGAACAGGTGCAGAACTTCCTCGACGCCCGCCTCTTCGGTGTCCCGCTGTCGTCCTACCTCGTCGAGCCGGCGACCGAGTTCCAGGCCTTCGTCGAGCCCGGCTCCCCCATCGACTTCACGCGCCCGCAGATCGCGTTCGTCGTCATCCCCATGATGATCGTCGCCTCCATCGCGACGCACCTGAACTCGCGTGCGTCGGTTGCCCGTCAGCCCGAAGCGGCGCTGGAGAATCCGCAGACCCGGATGATGAACAACCTCGCGCTGTACGTCTTCCCGATCGGCATCCTCGTGACCGGTCCGTTCTTCCCGGTCGCCATCCTCCTGTACTGGATGAGCAACAACATCTGGACCTACGGTCAGCAGCACATCGTCTTCGGGCACATCGCCAAGGAAGAGGAAGAGGCCAAGCTCCTCAAGCAGGAGAAGCTGAAGGCCAATGCGCCGAAGCCGGGCGCGCGACCCGACCGAAAGAAGAAGCCCGCCGCGACGAACACCAACGGCGCCGACTCGACGAACGTCTACCTCTCGAAGGACGGATCGTCGGACAAGGCCGGGACCGACGGTGTCGACGCAGATGCATCGCCCGACGAGTCGACGACCGCCGCAGCGGACACCGGGGCGGGAGCCAAACCCAAGCCGGGTCAGAAGCCCACACGTCCCGGCGCCGGCGCCGCACCGGGCAAGAAGCAGAACCACAACCGCGGAAGCCGTTCGACAGCCAAACGCGGAAACAAACGCGGTGGCAAACGATGACCGCCCCAGACTTGTTCGATGAAGCACAGAAGTTAGGTGAATGAGATGACAGCAGAGACTGCAACTCAAGCCGGTACGGACGCCGAGACCACGGCGGGACCCCAGACCGAGGACCAGGCCGATACGTCTTCGTCGGCTGTCGGCGACGACGGTGCGGTGGCGGACAACGCCGTCACGGAAGCGGCGGATGGCGACGCCGACGATGACGAGGCGGCCGCGACCGACGTCGACGACGAGACCGATGACGACGACTCGGATGAGGACGAAGACGACGAAGACCGTCTGGTCGAAGAAGGCGAGATCGCCGGCGACTACCTCGAGCAGTTGCTCGACGTCCTCGACTTCGATGGCGACATCGACCTGGATGTGGATGGCGACCGAGCAGTCGTCAGCATCGATGGCGGCGACGACCTGACGAAGCTCGTCGGGCGCAAGGGCGAGGTCCTCGACGCGCTCCAGGAGCTGACCCGCCTTGCGGTCCAGCAGGCGACAGGTGAACGCAGCCGCCTGATGCTCGACATCGCCCGCTGGCGGGCTGATCGCCGCGATCGGCTGGCACGCCTCGGTCGTGAGGTCGCCGAGCGGGTTCTGTCGTCCGGCGAGCGCGAAGCGCTGGATCCGATGACGCCGTTCGAGCGGAAGATCGTGCACGACGCGGTCGCGGTCGTCGACGGCGTCGTCAGCGAGAGCGAGGGTGCAGAGCCGAAACGTCGCGTGGTGGTCCTCCCCTCGTAGCAAGTACTCCCCTCCCCCACGGAGGTGAACAGGCCCCGACCGTCTCGGTCGGGGCCTGCTTCGTCTCCGGGTACTGCTTGGGTTGTGTGCCGCGATAGCGGGTGGCTCTTCGTCGGCGTTGCGCGCTGTGGGCTACTTACACGGTTGTTGTTTCACGTGAAACACGAGCCTTGTCCGTGGAGGCGGCCAGCGGAACGGATGCGCGCCGGGGTGCTGTCGAACGATCGAGTCGACGGCCGCCCCTTGCATCTCGGGTTGCGGTGGAACGTCCCGGGATGTCGCCGGCGGACTGCGTAACCGTCACCTTCGGATGCCTCGATCCCCCGCGCCCGCTGGCCGACTCAGTCGGCGACGTTGCTGCACATGGCGGTAGCGCCAACTCGCACCGTGGACGTCCTCGTAGCGCGGTGGATGGCCACGTGTCGGACGCGACGAGAGAGCCCAAAGCCGTTCATTGTCCGGCCCGGGTCGAGCGGCTGCCGAGTTGCAGTCTCGGCAGCCGCTGTGACGCTAGGGCAGTTCCGGGTGTTGGCAGCGCGGACCGCGGCAGTGACTCTCCGGCGGGTTGGGATACCCGCGCCACGCGTCGCCACTGGCCAACGACACCGCTCGCTGCTCGGTCCGGACGCAAACTGGTCGAATTGTCACGTGACGCTTCCTTCCGGGACCGGAGTGTCAATCGAAACGGTCGTCATCAGACCCTTCGAGGCTCGCTTCGCTCGCACCTCAGGGAGCTGGGTTGCGCAGGGCTCGCACGTCACTATCTTCAGCCTGGCGACTGTTGTGGACCATGGAAGAACACTCGTGAACATCCGAGTCCGTGCTCCCCTGGTCCGAATGAACGACCTGCTCCCTGAGGGCGTCCGGAGCTTGCGGAGGGCGCGTCTAGTTCCGCCCCTACGGAGTGTCCGGAGCTTGCGGAGGGCGCGGCAAACCTGCGCTCCTTGAGGAGGGCCCGGAGCTTGCGGAGGGCGCGTCGCCTCCCGTGCCCTGAGGAGCGTCCGGAGCTTGCGGAGGGCGCGTCACCCCCTGCTCCCTGAGGAGGCCGGAGCTTGCGGAGGCCGTCACGAAGGGTCTTCGCAACCCGGCCCACCAAGCCCCTTCGTGACGCTCGCAGGCTCGCTCCTCAGGGAGCGGGTGGTGCCGCTGGCCAGGTCGCTCCTCAGGGAGCGGGTGGTGCCGCTCGCCAGGTCGCTCCTCAGGGTGCAGGCGGTGCCGCTCGCGAGTCGTTCCTCAGGGAGCAGGATGACGCTCGCGAGGTCACTCCTCAGGGAGCAGGTGGTATCGCTCCCGAGCTCGCTCCTCGGTATCTGCGACCTGGCCGGCCGTCGTGGGCTACGAGGGAACCACCGCTCCCTGAGGAGGTCGGAGCTTGCGGAGGCCGTCACGAAGGGTCCTGGCGAGATGCGTCGCGAATCTACCGAGGCTCGTCGACCTCGACCACGTTTCTTCGTCGCTTGTTGGGCCTGGCGGCTTGTGCTTCTGGCCCCAGGGCCAGAGATCTAGCGGATCTCTCGGACTAGGAAGCGAGGGGCGTAAGCGACGCAGATGTCGATCGCGGGTTCGACGGGACGTTGCGCTCAGTTCCGCCGGTTTGTCGTCGAATCCCATCGATGTGTTTCACGTGAAACATCGCGTTAGGACCCGATGTGCACCGACCTGGCAGAGGGTTGGGTTTCACGTGAAACACTGTCTAGGTATCCCACTCGAACGGAGGCGAAGTGCCGTCTGACGCACAACCCGGGCACGAGCACGATCTTGATGCGTTGGCGGTTCCGCCAGACATCGCGACTGATGTCTTCGGTGAGCGGGTGGCGCTGGCGGTGGACTACTGGCGCATCCTCGCCACCGACGGGATCGACCACGGACTCATGGGGCCGCGAGAGGTCCCGCGACTGTGGGATCGTCACATCCTCAACTGCGGCGTACTCGGTGAGCTCATCTCCGACGGATCGCGCGTGATCGACATCGGCAGCGGTGCCGGCCTCCCCGGCATCCCCCTCGCCATTGCACGCCCGGATCTCTCGATCACGCTCATCGAACCGCTACTCCGGCGCAGTACCTTCCTGGACCGTGCTGCTGCCGCGCTCTCGTTGGACAACGTGATCGTGATCCGAGGGCGAGCTGAAGAGAAGGCGGTACGCGCCGTCGTGGAGCCCGCCGATGTGGTGACGTCGCGAGCAGTCGCGCCGCTCGAACGGTTGGCGAAATGGTCCGCTCCCCTGGTCCGCCCCGGAGGCCAGATGATCGCGATCAAGGGGTCGTCAGCCGCCGAAGAGATCGAACGCGATCGGGCGGTGGTCGGGCGCTCTGGGATCACAGAACTGACGGTTCACACGTGTGGCGATCGCGTTCTCGAGACGCCGACGACCGTGATCGTGGGAACGAAGACCGAGCGGTCGCGCGGTGGCCGTTCCGGACGGCGCTGAGGAGGCGATCGGATTGGTGTGGAGTCCGCGGAGGGCGCAGAATAGAAAGCGTTCTGTCGGCACCCCCGAAGGTGCTGCAATGGACGCTTCCGCGACCGTAGGGTCGGCAGCTACAGCCGCCGGCGGTACGGACGCGAGTCCGTACGAGGTCGGTCAAAGGAGTCCACGCGTGGTCGATCAAGACCCGAGTGTTTCACGTGAAACTGCGGCAGGGGGTCACCCTGGAGTTGACGGCCAGCCCTTCGCCGACACCCCAATCGCCATGGCCGCCGAGCGCGCGAGTCAGGTACTGACTCCCGGGGGTGCGGGGCAACTACCCAAACCGCCGCATACACGGATCATGACCGTCGCCAATCAGAAGGGCGGCGTCGGGAAGACCACGACGACCGTCAACCTTGCGGCGGGACTCGCGCTGCGCGGTCTTCGCGTTCTGGTCGTCGATCTCGACCCCCAGGGCAACGCCAGTACCGCGCTCGGCATCGATCATCGTGCGCAGGACATCGCATCGGTGTACGAGCTGTTGCTCGGTGAAGTGACCCTCGAGGAAGCGATCCAGGAATCGCCCAGCCAGCGCGGTCTGTTCTGCGTGCCTGCGACTCTCGATCTGGCCGGCGCCGAGATCGAACTCGTGTCGCTGGTGGCCCGCGAGAATCGGTTGCGCAATGCGCTCGCCGACGACGTGCTTGCCAAGTACCAGATCGACTACGTGTTCATCGACTGTCCCCCGTCACTGGGTCTGCTGACCGTCAACGCGATGGTGGCAGCCCGTGAGGTTCTCATCCCGATCCAGTGCGAGTATTACGCACTCGAGGGCGTCGGACAGTTGCTGCGCAATATCGAACTCGTACAGGCGCACCTCAACCGTGAGCTCCACGTCTCCACGATCGTGCTGACGATGTACGACGGCCGAACAAAATTGGCCGATCAGGTGGCCGAAGAAGTGCGGCGTCACTTCGGCGACAAGGTGCTGAGCACGATCATCCCGCGGAGCGTCAAGGTCTCCGAGGCCCCCGGATACGGGATGACGATCATCGAGTACGACCCCGGCTCTCGCGGCGCAATGAGTTACCTCGATGCTGCACGCGAACTGGCGTTGCGGGCTGCCGAGGGGGCGCCGGCGTGATCCGGTATCGCCTCGGTTCACGTGACACGCCGACTCACGACCATCATCGCGAAAGGGAGCACCAATGAGTCAACGAGACGCCGCTCAGCGCCGGGGTGGACTCGGACGAGGGCTCGCGGCGCTGATTCCGACGGGGCCTGCCGACGACCAATCGGGCGCCCCGCGCCTCGGCAACGCCGCGGCGGATGTCGTCATCGGCAAGGGTCCGACGACAGCTGATGATGGCGTCAAGACCTCGTCGACTGCCGCTACGCAGGCGACCGGGACGCAACCTCTCAGCCCGGAAGAGGCGGGCGCGGTGTACCGCGAGTTGCCCCCGAAGGAGATCCAGCCGAATCCCAGTCAGCCCAGAACCGTCTTCGATGACGAGGCGATGGCGGAGCTCGTGCACTCGATTCGAGAGTTCGGGCTGATGCAGCCCATCGTGGTGCGCCGACTCAAGCAGCCCACCGCGGATGGGATCGCCTATCAGATCGTCATGGGTGAGCGCCGGTGGCGGGCAAGCCAGGAGGCAGGGCTCGAGGCCATCCCCGCGATCGTGCGGGAGACGCCTGACGGTGACATGCTGCGCGATGCGTTGTTGGAGAACATCCACCGTGCGCAGCTCAACCCACTCGAAGAAGCGGCGGCCTATCAGCAGCTGCTCGAGGAGTTCGGTGTGACGCACGAGGAGCTCGCCTCTCGCCTCGGCCGTTCTCGCCCGCTGATCAGCAACATGATCCGGTTGCTCAAACTCCCGATTCCGGTGCAACGCCGGGTCGCGGCGGGGGTGCTGTCGGCCGGCCATGCCCGCGCTCTCCTGTCCCTCGAGACCGGAAGCGACGCTCAGGAAGCTCTCGCGGCGCGGATCGTCGCCGAAGGGTTGTCGGTGCGGGCGACTGAAGAAGCTGTCACGCTCGCCAATCGTGGCGACGGTCCGGAAGCGAAATCTCCGTCGGCACCGAAACGCCGTCCGATGCAGATGCCAGGCCTCCAGGATCTCGCGGAGAGACTGTCCGACAGTCTGGACACCAGGGTTACAGTCAGTCTAGGGAAAAGAAAAGGCAAGATCGTGGTGGAGTTCGGCTCGGTCGACGACCTGGAACGCATTGTCGAGTTCATCGATCCGAAGAAGTGAATTTCGACGCGGGATTTCCGGTACCACCTAGACGCGGAAGTAATGTCACAGTGACGATTGACGTAGCCAGCGGGCGCTTGTACAGCGAAAGCTGTTGTTTCGCTGCTACATTCGGCATCCGTGGAATTCTCGACCGGGGCGCACCGACATGAGTGTGTCCGTCACTCGGTTGGAACTGGGATCCTTCGCGTCGCTCCCCCGCCACACCCGCAATTGCGTCTTCTGGGAAGTCGAGCCCGTGGCGCAGACAAGCCGCGGCACGGTACCGGGCCCCGGCGATCTCGAACCCTACGAAAGCGAGTTCGACAAGGAGGCGTGGATCTCGGGTCTTCTCCTCGATTGGGGTGCGTGCGGGCAGGTCGCGATCGAGTCGAGCACGAACACTGTCATCGGTACAGCCTTCTACGCGCCGCCCAATCGTGTTCCGCGGTCGCAGCACTTCCCTACGTCGCCGGTCAGCCACGACGCCGTGCTGCTCACCAGCATCCGTACCGAGCCCGGCCACGACGAAGTCGCCACCATCCTGCTGGACGCGGTGCTGGGCGACCTGATCCGGCGAGGCGTCCGGGCGGTCGAATCGTTCGGTCTGGTACGGAACGGGTCCGGCGCGGATCCCTTTGTGCTCGCCGGGAGCGCGGGCGGGGTGGCCGACGATCTCGAGCTCTGGTCGGATGAGGCGATCGTCGAAGTCGCGCGTGAGATCCTCGACGACCCCCAGGCCGATCTCTGCACGAACTGTATGAATGACGCGTCGTTTCTGAAAGATTCCGGGTTCGACGTCGTGTCGTCGCACCAGAGGTTCCCGCGTTTCCGACTGGAGCTCGACGAAGGGCTCGGCTGGAAGGTCGAGGTGGAGAGTGCGCTGCAGAAACTGGTGGTGATGGCCGAGATGGATCTGGCCGGTCGGCAGCGGACGGCGGTCCCGGTGGGAACCGGGCCGCAGCGGATCAGCGGGAGCTGTTCTCCGCGGCCAGCAGATCCGCGAAAGTATAAGTGCCCGTAGGACGACCGTCCTGATCGAGCAGGTACAGTCGCTTCACCGCCACCACGATGGCGTCGGCGATGACGTTGCGCCAATCCGAATCAGCAAGCACTGCAGCGTCGTTCGGGTTCGTGATGTAACCGACGTCGATGAGGGCCACGGGCATCTTGGTGAGCCGGAGAACGTCCCATGTGCGCTCGTGGGTCCGGCAGTCCGACAATGGCGTGCGTGCCGCGATCTCCCGCTGGATGAAGCCGGCGAGGTTGCGCCCGATCGTCGAGTACGAGTCGTTGTTGCCGAAGTAGAACGACGCGACACCATTGGCGCGCGCGTTCCGGTAATGGCCGCAGCGGAGCGAGATCATGAGGTCGGCGTCCATCAGATTCGCGACGCGAGCGCGCTCGTCGTCCCCGGGACGTCCCCGACCGTCATGCGACAGGAACGTCTGCATTCCGGCGGCCGCCATCCGGCCTTCGAGACGAGCACCGAGGTCCCACAGCAGTTCCGACTCGCGATCGGCGACCTCACTCGTCGACAGGGCATGGAGTCCACCGGAGCCGGGGTCGATGAGGATCCGCTTTCCGGACAACTGCGGTCCGGAACGACGGACGTGCTCTTCTTCGCGGATCGCGTACGGCGAGCCGCCGGTCACTCTCGTGCCGAGGCGTTCCAGTGAACGCAGGGTGGCCGGACCGCAGATGCCGTCGGAAGCGAGACCGTATTCACTCTGGTAAAGGCACACTGCGTTATGAGTGGTGAGGCCGAAGACGCCGTCGACCAGCGACGTGAAGTAGCCGAGGTTCTGCAGCCGGCTCTGCAGGGTCGCGACATCGTCGCCGACCATGGGCGCCGACAGCTGATACGAGAGCACTCGAGCGCCGAGCCGGTAGGACGCCTCGCGCAGGACGCGGTAGGTAGCCGGACCGACGATGCCGTCGACGATCAGTCCGCGCTCCTGCTGAAACGCACGGACGGCCCGGTCACACGCCTCGTCGAAGACGGCTTCGGGTGGATTCCACCCGTTCGCCGGCCCACCGTGTGTGGCGCTGGAGGATCCATCGTCGGGCAACAGACCACGTCCGACGAGGATGGCGCGGATCTCGGCCACCGCCGAGCCGTGATCACCAAGTCGGAACAATGGCATCTGGTCACCCCTCGTACGAATCGCGGCAGGTGCGGCTCTGCGCGATGTCCGATGTAGCCAAGTGGTACACCGGTGAAACGTCAGCCTGCATTCTCGCAGCTGGACTTCACTACACCAAACTGCACGGAGCCGAATCGGTGTGATCCCGCGTGCAGGGGTCTCCGGTCGAGACCACGGCCGACACTACCAACGCAAACAGTCCGCGGGTGGAACGGCAACGTCGTTCACCCGTCGGACTGTCGCGTCGATGTGCGGAGAATCGCAGGTCGTCAGGCCGACTGGCCGACGACCGAGTCGAGCTCACGAAGCAGGGCGGCCTTGCCCTTGGCGCCGACGATCGTCTTCACCGGCTGACCCTTGTCGAACAGGATCATCGTCGGGATGGACATGATCTGGAAGTCACGCGCGGTCGACGGGCTCTCGTCGACATCGAGCTTGGCGACCGTCAGCTTGTCGCCGTGGTCGCGAGCGATCTCCTCGAGAACCGGAGCGACCATGCGGCAGGGACCGCACCAGGTGGCCCAGAAGTCCACCAGAACCGGCTTGTCGGCGCCGAGAACGGCGTCCTTGAACGTGGTGTCGGTGACGGCAACGGTGTGTGTACCCATGATCTGATCTCCTTGGTCGGACCGGGCCGGGTGGCCCAGGTGGTAAGTGGTTGACGGTTCAGGCGGGTGCCTGAACAGCGTCGATCTCGGAAACGGAGGCCGCCTCGGCATCGTCCACGCTGAGGTCGGCTGCCTCACCCTGCTCGGCCAGCCAGCGCTCGGCGTCGATGGCCGCCGAACAACCACTGCCCGCGGCGGTGATGGCCTGTCGGTAGGTGTGGTCCACGAGGTCCCCGGCGGCGAACACGCCGGGAAGAGAAGTGAGGGTCGTACGTCCCTGAACCAGGACGTAACCCTCGGGATCCAGGTCGACCTGCCCGCGGACCAGCTCGCTGCGCGGATCGTGGCCGATCGCGACGAACATGCCGGTCACATCGAGGGTGCTGACCTCGCCGGTGCGCGTGTCCTCGACCTTCAGGCCCGACACCGAACCGTCGCCGACCACGGACTGCACCGCGGCATTGGTGACGAAACGGATCTTGTCGTTGGCACGTGCGCGCTCGAGCATGATCTTCGACGCCCGGAACTCGTCACGACGGTGGACCAGCGTGACACTTCGCGCGAACTTGGTCAGGAACGTGGCCTCTTCCATCGCGGAGTCGCCGCCGCCGATGACGGCGATGTCCTGGTCCTTGAAGAAGAAACCGTCACAGGTGGCACAGGCCGACACACCGCGGCCGAGGAGCTGCTGCTCCCCCTCGATGCCGAGATAGCGCGCCGCCGCGCCCATGGCGAGGATGACGGCGCGGGCCCGGTAGATCTCCCCGCCGACCTCGACCTCCTTGATCCGGCCGGTCAGCCGAACGGTGTCCACGTCCTCCATGCGCAGGTCGGCGCCGAAGCGGATGGCCTGCTCGCGCATCTCGTCCATCAACGCCGGACCCTGGATACCGGTCTGGAAACCGGGGAAGTTCTCCACCTCGGTGGTCGTCATCAGGGCGCCACCGAACTGGGTGCCCTCGAAGACGATGGGAGATAGCTCGGCGCGCGCGGCGTAGATCGCTGCGGTGTACCCGGCAGGACCAGATCCGATGATGATCAACTCGTGGATCTGCTGGGTCTCTGGCTGGCTCACTTGTCCTCCGTGCTGTGGGTTTAGCGAGACCCGCCCAGTCCAGGCGGGTCACGGCTGCTTCAACACCAGGGTAGGCGGAGATGTTCCCGCGGACGCGACGCGTGCCCCGGCCGGTCGGCGCAGACCCGGGCATCGCGAGGTGCCGGTCACCCGCCGACGATGCCCCGTGAGATCAGCGCCGGATTTCCCAGGTCACAGTCGAGGCCGACGATCAGCGCGTCGAAACGTCCTGCCACGCCCGTCGACAAGAGAATGGCGGCGGCTCCGGTGCCGTCGACGAGGATTCGACCGGACCCGACGATCACCACCTCGACCGGTACCAGGTGCGCGGCGGTGCAGCGGCGGAGCGCCTCCACGGAACCGAAGGGTGCTCCGTCGGTACGCCCGAGGACCGAGAGTGCGGTCGCGATGCCCGCGGGACCCGCCGGGGTCGGGACCGACGACGACTGGGCGCGCGGTGTCTGCCCGGGATTGGTCGCGTCGGGCGTCGACACCAGCCGCAGTATTCCGACCGTTCCGACCGCGACGATGATGACCGCGGCGGCAGCCAGTAACAGACGGCCGGCCATTCGACGGTCGTCGCGCGATCGGGAGCGGGCGGGTCGACGCCCGCGGCGTGCGGCCGAGATGTCGACCGGTGCGGGATCCCGGCCGAGCGCGGCGAGGGTGGTCGCGACGTCGGCGCGGACCTGGTCGGGAACGGGCGCGGGCGCCGGACGGGCGGAGCGCAGATCGTCGGAGGTGTGATCCAGCGCGGCCAGGATCGATTGCGCGGCAACATCATCGACGATGCGGGAACGGATGTGTGCGGCTGTCCGGTCGGGCAGTGCACCGGCGTGCAGGTCGGCGAGGATCTCCGCCGAATACGGCGGGTCCGGTAGATCGCCGGTCTCGTGGTCGTCTGGTCCCCGAGGGGTCATGGTGTCAGTCTTCCATTCCGGGGGATGGCGGGCGTTCGTTGAGTTCGGCTCGGTTCGGCGTGGTTCACGAGCGGAGTCGGGTCAGAGGAGGTGGCCTCCTGGTCGCGATCCGTCGGATACTTGGACGCGGCCCGCCCCGGTTCGGTTCCCCCCGGCCGCGATCTGTCGGGAACGGGATGGACCAGTCGGGGTGATGACGGGTCAGCCGCTCCGCAGATGTCCGAGGACCTGGGCGAGTTTGAGGCGGCCGCGAGCGCATCGACTCTTGATCGTGCCCTCGGCGACACCGAGGATCTCGGCCGCTTCGGCGACCGTGTAACCCTCGATGTCGACGGCGACGATGGCCGCTCGTTGCCCTTCGGGGAGGACGTGCAATGCACGCCCGATCGACACCGACAGGTCGACGGCGGCGATGTCGTCGGTGGTGTCGGCGATGGAGACCACGTCCCATTCCGGCAGCGGCACGGTTCTGCGGACCTTGTTCCGTCGGATGCGATCGAGGCCGGCGTTCACGACGATCCGGTGCAGCCAACTCGTCACCTTGGCATCGGACCGGAAGTCGTGTGCGGTCCGATGCGCGGCGAAGAGGGCGTCCTGCAACGCGTCTGCGGCATCCTCGGGATTCTGGCTGGTCCGCAGCGCCACCGACCACAGGTAATCGAGATGGCGGCTGATGAGATCGGAGAAGGCGTGTGGGTCGCCGGCGAGGTGAGCGTGCAGAAGCTGCTCGTCGCTACGCGTGTCGATCGCGTCGTTCCCCCCGGGCATGGGCTGAGAGTAGTGGAGCCGACACCGCGTCATCCGTTGGAGCGACGGCTGTGCACAGCTGTCGCCGGATGACGGATCTGTCCTCAGGCCGGCCGGTCAGGACTCCAGGCGGGCGCGCACCGCAGCCATCCGCGTCCGCAACTCACTCTCGTCGATGACCCCGCGGTCGAGCAGTGTGTGTGCCAGGGCGACCAGTTGGTTCTCAGGGTAGGGCAGGTCGGCGTAGATGGTCGCCGACAGCCGGTCCTCCTCGTCGCGTCGTTCGACGACGCCGGGGGTACCCGCGTTCACCGCGGTGGCATCGGCGACCCGGTCGAGCGCATCGCAGAGACCGTCGAGGCTCGTCTTCCACGGTGGAACAGGGTTCTCCACACCGTATTTCGCGGCCATCCGGTGCCACACCTGGTTCCGGTCGACGATCTCCTCGAGTGGTCCGTGGGATGATCCGGTGCGTCCGTCCTCGGTCATCGGCTACTCCCCCGCCGGGTGGACGGCCGGACGGATGGTCGAGACGACGTTGGTGGTGACACCCGGTCTGGGGAGCGCGACTCCGATGAGGCAGTCGCGGGTGATGATCTCCGACAGCTGCTGCTCGGTCCATCCGTCGGTGCCTGCCGGGCGCTGCGGCATCACCATGAAGCGGTGCTTCTGATTGGAGTCCTGCACGCGTACGGAGACACCCTCCGGGAGCTGGAGTCCGAACTCGGACAGCACCTGTCGCGGCCACCGCACCATCCGGCGACGGTAGTTCGGCGTTCGGTACCACTCGGGCGAGTTCCCCAGGATCGGGCGCGGATAGCACGAGCACAGCGCACACACGATCACGTGATGGATCGTGGGGGTGTCGGCGAGGATCTCGAAAGCCGTGAAATCGCTGGGTGTTCCGAAACCGGTCGGTTCGAGCCAGTCGACGCCGACCTCTTTGCTGGCGGCCATCGGGTCGTCGAGTGCCAACCGCTCGAACTCGGGGTCGAGCCAGGCCCGGGCGACGAGCGTCGCCGCGGGCGTCGGCCCGATCTGTTCGGCGAACTCGGTGAAGCGGCGGTGCTCCTCGGCGGTGAAGAGTCCCTTTTCGATGCACAGCTCACGCAGCGCGATCTCGAGTACCTCGAAGTCGGTGATCTCGTCGACCATCGGCTTGACCGTCCGGTCGTGGTCGTGATCGTGGTCGTGGTGATCGTCGCTCATCGGCGGTCGTCCTCTCCGCCGGCGGATTCGAGCCAGCGTTCGGGGATCTCGGTCTGCAGGGTGTCGTCGGCGGGCCCGGTGTAGCCGTGCCAGAGGTCGCCCATGGTGAACCGGACCACGTAGAACCACTCCGGTTGGGCGTCGGAGAGACCCCAGGTCTCGTCCTCGGGCGCTGGGCTCTCGTAGGCGACGGCCGCGACCTCGCCGACCGCGCCCCGGACGTATTCCGGTGTCCGCGTGTACAACAGGACGGGCAGCTCGCGGACCCGGACCCGGTCCCCGATGCCGAATGCGGCGTCGCCCGCCCGCCCGGCGTAGATCTGCGGGTCGCCGATTCCGATCGCGTGCCGATGGTGTGTGTTCCGCGGGACATCGGATCCGTCTCCGACGCTGCGCGGGCGGGCCTCGAGACGCCGGCCGTCCAGGCCGCCCGCGTATCGCTCCCGGACCTCGAGCATGCGTTCACTGAGCTCGCCGAGCGCCATGTGGTGCTTCTCGACGAGAATTCTGGCGGCCGCCAGCAACCAGCGTCCGTAATACGGGATTCCGAGGTAGACCGCGCGACCGACGTCGACGTTGCCGATCCGACGCCGCTCTTCGGACAACCAGATTCCGCGCCAGGCGAGCACCTCACACATGACATAGGTCATGTGCTCCCATTCCTCGTACGCCTTGCCCTCGTAGGTGATCGGTGCGTCGGGCTCACCCCCGACGTCGTGCACCGGCTTCATGTAGGCGACGAAGCGATCGTGGTCGAGAAGATCGGGCGTCGGGGCATCCGGCAGCTCGGGATACGAGGAGTGCAGTCGCGCAACGAGTTCGAGTTGTCTCGCACGTTCTTCGGCAGTGCTCACCGGACACCTCCCGGACCTTTGTCCGACGGTTGCAGCGCAGTTGCAGAAGAACTTACACGCCGACCACGGGGTTCAGGAGCGTTTTCGGCACGCCCTTGCTCCCCGATCCGAACGAACGACAGCCGCGGGCGCATCAACCCTTCGTGGCTCGTCGCTTGCGCTCCTCGCACCTCAGGGAGCAGAGGGAGGGCATCGTCTTGACCCCACACAGCAGCGGTTCTGTAGTTCTTGCGGATATGGGAGCAGCCTCGAAGGGTCAGGTCAGAAGCCGGCCGTAGGCGGCGACGAAAAGCTCCACACAAACGTCGAGGATCTCGTCGAGCGCATAGCGCTCCGCGTCGGCCTCCCCCGCACCGGCGACGTACCAGTCGACGAGAAGCTGGGTGACTGCTCCGACCAGGCCCACCGACGCCAGCCGTTCGCGGTCCGACGTCGGTCGCGAGCCACGAGCGAGTGCCAGGATGAGCGCGGCCCAGTCGTGGATGGCGCGCATGCGGACCCGCTCGATCTCCGGGGACACCCCCACCACTTCGACGAGCATCACGCGTGCGCGCCGGGGATCGTCGGCGAGGCAGGACATGAACGCGCCGAGAGCCGCCCGGGTGACCTCCGGAACATGCTCGGCGGCAAAGCCTTCCGCCGAATCCGATGATCCGGGGACGGCGCCGGCGATCTCCGCCGCGGCATCGACGGTCGCCGCCCGGACGAAGTTGACGCAGTCGTCGTACACGGCGACGAGCAGGGCGGCGCGGTCGGTGAAGGACTCGTAGAAGTATCGCTGCGTCAGCCCGGCGAGGTCGCAGATCCCCTTCACCGACACGTTCGCGTATCCGTCGGTTCCGAAGGCATCGAGCCCGGCCGCGATCAGAGCGGCTCGACGGCGTTCTCTCCGCTGCGTCGGATCGGCCCCGCCATAGCGTCGCCCGGGCGGGGTTTCCGTCGACGGGGTCGGGTCCGGCACGGCTGTCACGCGAGCTCCCTCCCGGGTCTTTACATCAGATCTTCTGACACGTTACCTTGTCAGAAGTAAGTGACATGGCGTCGTGTCAGATATCGCTGTGAGGGGACAATCGTGCTGGAGTTCTTGCCGGAGCCGATGCGTGAGCCGACCGTGCTCGCGATCCCGTTCTTCGTCACCCTGCTGGCCATCGAGTGGTTCGCCGCGGCCAAACTCGAGCACGATGACACCGAGACGGCGCCGCCGGGCGCCTACGACTCGCGGGACGCGCGTTCGAGCGTCTCGATGGGACTGGTGTCGATCGCGACCAGCGCCTTCTGGAAATTCCTCGGACTCCTGCTGTACAGCGTGCTGTTCGCCTATGTCGCCCCGTGGCAGCTGCCCGCGGACGAGTGGTACACGTGGATGATCGCCTTCCTGGGCGTGGACTTCCTCTTCTACTGGAGTCATCGCGTCTCGCATCGGGTCCGCCTGGTGTGGGCGACCCATCAGGCCCATCACTCCAGCGAGTACTTCAACTTCGCGACGGCGCTGCGGCAGAAGTGGAACATCAGCGCCGCGGTGCTGATGTGGATCCCCCTACCGCTCCTCGGCATCCCGCCCGCCCTGGTGTTCGCCGCCTACTCGCTGAATCTCATCTACCAGTTTTGGATTCACACCGAACGGATCGGAAAACTGTGGGCACCCGTCGAATTCGTGCTCAACACACCGTCGCATCATCGGGTACACCATGGCTGCGACCCCGAGTACCTCGACCGCAACTACGGCGGGGTCTTCATCCTGTGGGACCGGATGTTCGGCACGTTCGCGCCGGAGATCCGCCGGCCCCGTTACGGCCTGACCAAACCGGTGGACACATACAACATCCTGCGACTGCAGACGCACGAATATGCGGCGATCGCGCGGGATGTGCGCGGTGCGTCGACGTGGCGCGCCCGCCTCGGCTATGTCTTCGGGCCGCCGGGATGGACGCCACGCGACCTGGTCGGAGAGCAGGTGGCGGGGACGACTGGCGCATCCTCGGAACGCATCTGACGGAGCGACCTCAAGGGCGAGGTCGGTCGGGCGCCATATGCGGTCACTGTGCCGATCGTCGTGACGAGTGAGATGAGCGCGGTCTGGATGCCGAGCACCGCCGGGCTGATCGCCAAGCTCATGAACCAGACCTCAACTCACGCAACCTGGTTCGTGCATCTGAGCTTGCCGCGAACAGGTATCCGAGCCCTGCTGCCACCACCGTCGCCCCGAGAACGGCGAAGCGCCCGAGGCCCCCGGGTCGGTCCTACCCTTCTCGCGTGTCAGGCTGTCGCGTGAGTACCGCGGGTCGGCCGAGGGAACCGTCACGGTCAGATACGAGCGCGCGGTATCAGGATGGCATATGCCAGTTTCTTCAATTGCCCGTCGATGCCCGGCCGCGAGCGGAGCTCGGGGGACGAGATCACGTGGCCGGCGAACCCGGCCAGAGCCTGCTCCAGCAGGAGCACGTCGAGCGTGTCACCGACGGCGGCTCGGTCGAGTGCCGCGATCGACGTCCCCAACAAGCCTTCGATGCCTCGACGGATGACCGTCCACAAGATCTCGGTCTTCCCTGCGTGCTCGTGATAGACGGTCGCCACCGAGACGCCCGCGTGGGCGGCGATCTCGTCGATACGAACGTTCCGGAAGCCGCGTACGAAGAACAACTCGGTCGCGACGTCGAGGATTCGTTCGCGTCGGGCGATCGGACTTCGGCGTGATCGTGCGTCATCTGTCCCCACCACAACGGGAGCCGTGGCCAGGTCACAGTCGAGAATCGAGTCCGTGAGCGCTCGCTGGACCTGCATGAGGCGCTTGGCCGACAGTGAGCCGCGCATCCGGGCCGTGCTCGAGTACACACTGAGGACAGCGGTCGCGAGTAGCTCCGCGCCCGCCGGGTCGACCGCGGGTCGGGCGGCGCTGATCTTCGCCGCCAGCGTGTCCACGAGTCTCCCGAAGGAGCGATTCAGCTCGGACAGGCCCGATCGCTCCAGGTGCAAGCGTTCGCGGTTCCAGAGGATGGAGACATCTCGATGAGCGGTCATGTCACCCAATGCGTCGAAGAACAACCCGATTTGCTCCTCGGGAGTGCCACCGCGCTCCTGCGCATCGGCCATGAACCGGCTGACGGTCCGCACCTGCGCGGTCAACGCCTGCGCGAGGATGTCCTGCTTGGACGGGAAATGTCGGTACAACGCAGGCCCGGTCAGTCCGACCGTCGCACCGATCTGTTCCATGCTCACGTTGCGATAGCCGAACTCCTGAAACAGGCGTGTCGCCTCTCGGACCAGGTGTTCGAGCCGGAGTTCGGGCAGTCGAGCGCTCTTCGCACTCGCGGTGTCTGCGGATTTCGACACTGGTGTCGAGGGCAGCGGTACAGGAGACCGCGCCGATGGTTCCGCGTCATGGCCCGCTCGTACCCGAGTGCCGTCGTCGTTCATACTCGTTGGTCGTAACTCGGACCTCGAGTTGCACGCGCCGATAATCGCGGGGCGCGGTCAGGTGCTCGACCGGTGCGTCAGCCGGCCATCGTGACGCGCGCGATCTCGGCCTGATAGCCGCTTCCCGAACTCGGCAGGCTCGTGAGCCAGACCATGACGTAGCGGGTGGTCGGCGGCTGGGCGATCGGAATCGTGGTGGACGCCTGGTCCACCTGACCCGACGCCACCGTCGTCGTCCGGGCGAACGCCGGACGCGCCGACGGCGACGTACGGATCTCGACGCTGATCCCGGGCGTCGGACTCTCGATGGTGACCGACCGCACCGGGCGTTCCGCTCCGAGGTCGAACATGAGGCCAAGCCCCGGCTTGAGCCCGCCGAAGTCCGGACGCCCGCGATAGTTGTCGGTCTGCCACGGCGGGGCGGCGCCGGTGATCACGTTGCGTACGTTCGCCGAGTTGTCCGGCGTTTGCGCGGAGAAGTCGACGACCGAGACCGACTGCAGCGCAATGGGTTGCGGGGCCGCCGGGGCCGCGGGCGTCGGCGGCGGCTGGGCGCCGGGCGGAGGCGAGGGCTCGGTCGTGGTGAGGATCGAGTCGATGTCGCTCGAGCCGCTGCTGCCGCCGAAGATGTTGGTGGCACCCACGATCAGCGCGATGACGATGAACAGCGCGAGGAGTCCGGCGCCGATGAGCAACGCCAGGTTGCGGCGCGGTGGCTTCTCGTCGCCGCCGGCACCCAGTCGGGGCGCCACGCTCACCGGCGGCGGGGCGTCGGCGTCGGTGATGGCGGGCAACATGTCGGTGTTCAGGTCGACGACCGTGGCCTGATCGAGGACGTGCTGGACCGTGGCCGCGGTACGGATCCCGCGGGAACCGTCGAGCGCGCGCGCCGCGACCGCCGAGATCTCGAACGGGATGTCGGGCTTGCTGAGCCGCGGCTCGACCGGTTGTCCGTCCTCACCGGGCGTGGCCACGGGGATCCCACCCACGGGCTCGGTGGAGTCGGCGGTGGTGATCAGCCGGGACCCGTCCGCGGGATCGAGCGCCCAGCGGTTGAGCAGGAGCGCGTACAGCACGGCACCGAGGCCGCGAACATCGGACGCCTTGTCGTCCCCGGCGAGGGTGCCGGGGAACGCCAGCACGGCATTGCCGTCGTGGCTGATGCGGATGCGGTCGGGATGGTCGATGGACAGCGCGCCACCGGAGCGGTGGGCGATCTCGGCGGCCGCGGCGAGTGAACGCACCGCCCGCGCGGCGCCGATCGGCGACGGTCCCGACCCGGCGACATCCGCCAGGGACGATCCGGGCACCCATTCGGCGACGACGATGCCGCCCGACGATCCGCGGACGACGTCGAGGACCCGTGCCACCCCGTCGGAGTTGATCTGGCCCAGGCGCAGGGTGCGCGACAGCACGGCCTGCGGTCCCTGATCGGACATCTTGGCGGCCTGACCACGCTCGGGCGGCGGTGCGAGCTGCTCGGCGTCGACGAAGGTCAGCGCGACCTCACGGTCGAGGTTGATGTCCTGGGCCCGCCAGAACTGCAGACCGCGGGTGCCGCCGTGCTGCTCGAGCAGTCGGTACCGGCCGCCGGCGACCGCAGCACCGGGGATGAGGCGTGGTCCGCGCCGGCGTGGGCTCGCCGCGCTGTCGGCCGCACCGGTCTCGGCGGCGGGAGTCGGGGTCGGTGGAGTGGGTGCGTCGCCGGCTCTGGGCGCGGCGGGCGGCCCGGTGGCAGCAGTGGTGTCGACCTCACTGTCACTCACGCGACGGACTCCTCTCCTGCGGTATCTGATGTCGCGCGGTACCGGCGCGCGTTCGGGGATGGGGCGCACATCCCGGGTCGCGCCGATCGCGCCACCGGAGTGTACGGAGTACGACTGCCACGTCGCGGTACCTCTGTCGAAGCGGCGCAGCACCTGTACCTGACCAGAGTACGGGAGCGATTCGTCGCCTGTGACGCGCGGAAACTGAACTGTGATCGCCGGTGACTGTTCACGTTCGGGTTGCGGCGGCGGGGCGAGCGCCGGGATGAACCGGCCGAGCAGACGGCGTACGGACAGCCCGATCGCGACGACATCCGGTACGCGGGCCGCGGCGAGACCGGCGTAGGTCACCGCGAGCACCACCGCGGCGGTCAGCCCGAGGTAGAGGGCCGACCCCACCTTGCCCAGCCAGCCGATCATGTCGTCGAGGCCGGTGAGTTTCGCGACCGCCCACACGGTGGCGGAGACCCCGATCGAGACAGCAAGGGTCACGACGGACGTGCGTGCCACATCCGAGAGCCGGGCCCCGCGAAGACGGCTGCGGAGCAGGAAGTGACCGACGACGGCACCGACCAGATAGCCCAACCCGTTGGACAGCGCGAGCCAGCGCACGACGAGTTCGGGATCGTCGAAGAGCACCGGCCCCAGGTACGACGACACCACCTTCACCACGGTGATGCCCAGGGCGATGAACGTCGGGGTCCACGCGTCCTCGCGGGCGTAGAACACGCGCAGCTGGACGAGGGTCATCGAGTACGGGATGAGGGTGAACGCACCCCACGACAGCACCGAACCCAGCTGCGACGCGGAGGCGGCGTCGAACTTGCCGAAGTTGAACACGGCGATGGCGATGGCCGGTCCGAAGAACGTCATGAACGACACGACCGGCACGAGGGCGACCATCGTCAGTCGCGTCGCCAGGGACAGATCGTCGACGACCGCCTTGGTGTCGTCGGCGGTGGCGTTGCGCGACAGTCGCGGCATGATCGCGGTCAGGATGGTCACGCCCAGCACGCCGTACGGAAGCTGCAACAACTGCCAGTGGGTGAAGTAGATGCTGACGCCCGACGCGTCGGCCGACGATGCGATCCGGTAGGTGACGATCAGGCCGACCTGGAGCAGCGCGACGTAGGCGACGATCGCGACGGCCATGTTCCCGAACTGGCGCAGGCGCGCGTCGATGCCCCACTGCAGGCGCAGCCGCACCCCCGACTTGCGGAGGAACGGCACCAGTATCAGCGCCTGGAGCACGACACCGGTCGTGCAACCGATGCCGAGCACCAGGAGCTGCGGATCGGACATCCGGACGGGGTTGAGGGTGATCTCGCCGGGCACCACCGCGTAGAGCACGAGAGTGGTGATCTGCACGACGTTGTTCAGGACGGGCGCCCACGCACCCGGCTTGAAGTAGCCGCGCAGGTTGAGGATCGCGATGAACAACGCGGACAGGCCGTAGAACAGGATCTCCGGCAGCAGCAGGTAGGCGAGCGCGGTCGACAGCTCGCGATTGACTTGCCCGTCCCCCAGGTTCAGATAGGTGAGCAGCGGCGCCGCGATCACCGCCACGACCGTCGCGGTCCCGAGGACGACGACGGTGATGGTGAAGATCCGGTTGATGAAACCCTCGCCGCCGTCGTCGTCCTCGGCCTCGGCCCGGGCGAGCAGCGGGATGACGATCGCGGTCAGCACGGCGCCGAGGACGACCTCGGCGATCATGTTCGGCAGCACGTCGGCCGCCTGGAACGCCGAGGCGATGGCAGGGCCGAGCATCGCGAGGATGAGCACGGTCCGCAGGAAGCCGGTGATGCGACTGAACAGGGTGGCGATCGCGATCGACCCGCTGGTGCGCAGGATGCTCGAGTCCGAGTCCCGCGCCAGACCGGTCGACGACGCTTTCCCGTCGGACGCCTTCCCCTCGGGCGCTTTCTCGTCGGGTGCCTTCTGGACGGACACCGCGCCGGCGGCCACCGGACCGTTCGACGGTCCGCGGGGGTCGGACGCGGTCATGACCCGCGTGTTGTTCTGGGCCGGTGACACGTCCGGCCGGGCCGGCGTGGGGGCCGGTGGAGTAGGTGCCGATGGCGCGGGCGGACGCGGGGCCGAGGGTGCCGGCCCGCCCGGCCGCGGCGGCGCGGGTCGTGGGGCCGCAGACCGCGCGTCGGGCGATCGTGGTGCGGCAGGCCGTGGCGCAGTGGGTCCCGGATCCGGGGACCCGGGCGGGATCCGCGTCGGAGGGACCCGGCCACCCGGAACCCGGTTCGGCGGAATCCGCCGGGGTGCGGCGCGCTCGGGACGCTGGGGCGGCACCGGGCCGGGTGTCCCCGACCGCGGTACACGCGGCTCATCGTTCCAGGTCACGTCGCTTCTGCCGCCGTCCTCGGGTCGTGGTGATGTCGGTCATGGAGGGTCATCGCCCGGTTCCTCGCCGTATGTCCGACCCTCGCTCTGCAGGGTACGGCGTCGCTCCTGATATCCGCTTCCGGCAAGCATTCGCTCGAGTTCGTCGGGTTCGGGACGGTCGGCGTCGGCGGGATCGGGCTGGCCGCGGAAACGATGCCAGAGGCGACGCGCGGTGAGCAGGACCAGCGCTGCCGCAGCGATGATCGTGATGTAGAACAGCGGCTTGCCGTACGCGTTGGTGTGCACCGACAGGCTGATCGGCTGGCCCAGTGGCACGCCGGTGACCGTCGACAACCGGATCTGCACACTGATCGCCTCGGAGGCGTCGCCCTGGGTGGGCAGTTGGATCTGCCGGGTTCCGCGCGCCGGGATCTCGATCACCCCGAGGTCGCCGATCTCGATGCCCGCCGGCTCGGACGTGGTGATCCGGGCACGCACCGGGAGCGCGAGGTCGTTGCTCACGACCAGCAGCAGCGGACTCCGCTCGGAAGCCAGCGTGTAACGACCGCCGGGATCGAGGATGGTGACCGACTGCGACATCCGGTACAGGGTCGACGCGACGGCGTCGATGCGTTCGGTCTGCGCGCGCCGCAGGTGGGTGTAGACGGCCGACCCCTGGGCATCCGGGGAGCGGATCGCCCGGAGCTGGTCCTCGCGCAGCGGCGACATGTACCGCTCGGGGGTGGCGGCGACATCCGCCGAGCGCACCAGGGCGCCCTCGAATTGCCAGCTGTCCTCGACATTGCGTCGTATCGATCCGGTCGCGTCGCTCGTCAGCACCGAGCCCACCTCGCCCACCGGACCGACCCCGGGCGGGTCGATCAGCCGCGCCTGCTCGGGCGCGGAACCGAGGTCGGCGGCCAGCGTCGACAGCGGAGCCGGTGTCGCGGCACCCGATTCGAGGAGCAGCCGTGCGGTGGTGAACAGGGCCTCGGCGTCGGCGGACGTGGGCGACCAGTACGTCGGGGGCATCAGGAACGCCGATCTGCCGACGACCGGGTCGGGCGACGGGCGTGCCCCGGGTGCGGTCGGACCGGGTTCCGGCGCGGCGATCGCGGGATAGGCGAGGGCACCGATCGCGCTCTGGCGCCTGCTTCCCTCGGACTCGTCGGACAGGTCGACGCGCTGACTCGGAGGCGTCAGAGCGGGGGTGGACGGCGCCGTACCGAGCGCGGCGAACGAGGCGGTCACAGGTGCGTCGTAGGTCTGGGCGGCGAGGTCACCGATCCGGTAGCGGCCGGCGGCGTCGCGGCGACCGACCGGCGCGACGGAGTTCGACGACACCGCGGTCGCGGTCATCTCGGCCTCGGTGAGGGCGGCGGCGCCGTCGGCGTCGATCGCCCCCAGGGCGGGGATCGAGAGACCGCGCACGCTCCGGACGCCGAGCACGGTGTCGATGATGTCGGCCGGTGACCGCAGCGCGGCCTCGGTGAGGCCGGTGTTGCCGATCCGGGTCAGGGAGGTCAGATCGGCCTGCGCGTACGGCAGGGCCACCACGCACATCCGCTGCGCGATCCATCGCAGGCCGGTGAGCCAGCGACCGGCGGCGTCCACGCCGCTACCGGGCCGGGTCGTCGACCTCGGATCGGCGGGATTGTCGGACACCTCGTACCCCAGCGACATCGCGCGCACCGTGACGACGAGGTCGGGGTCGATCGCCAGGCACATGCTGTCGGCGAGCTTCTCCGAACCGGGCAGTGCGCTCGGTTCCGGGTTCTCCGGTGTCTCGGATGGCGGCGTGTCCGATGTCACCGAATCCGATTGTGCGGGTGGGGGTTCCCCGACGACCCGCTGCAGCGCGGCGAGTAGCTCGGCGAGTCTGCCGCCGTCGGCGAGCGACCGCGCCATGTTCTCGTTGATCAACCGGACCGGTTCGGTGTTGCCGCCCAGCACACCCGGCGCGAGCTGCGGCGGGGCGGCCAACGGCCACACCATCGTCATGCGTGCCGGACTGGACAGGTTCGCCGACACCGACCCGTCCGGCCCGAGCCCGACGACCGGGTCGGCGTCGGAGTACTCGGTGGACGGGTCGACGTAACCGGCGGACCGGGTGTCGTCGGGTGGCAGGGACAACACCGGCAGCAGCATCCGCGATCCCGCGACCTGCGCGGTGTTGCCGTACTCCGGGGTGCCGTTGACGTTGACCTGCATCGGGTACACGCCGGGCTGGGAGATGGCCAGGCCCTGGCCGTCGGGACCGTTGTTGGCCGAGAGTGCCATCGACATGCGGAAGCCGACGCTCTCGCCAGGGGCGAGCGAGTCGGACAGCGCTTCGAAGGGGCCGGCCACGGCGACGGCCGGATCGTCGTCGGCGAGGTCGGTGCGCAGGCCCGCGGCCGACGCCACCGGATCGCCGCGCTCGAGCCGGATGGTCAGGTCGGTGATGGACCGGTCGCCGACGTTGTCGACGCGTCCGCTGACGGTGACCACCGGCCGGCTGGTCGTGGTCACGATGTTCGGGGTCATCGAATCGATGACGATGCGGGCGAAGCGGCTCGGTGACCGGTCCGACGCGCCGGATCCGGCGTCGGAATCGCTGGTGGCCGTCTCCGGCGCCGCCGACGCCGGTCCCACCGCGCCGGACAGGACCATCAGACCGAGAACGGCCAGGACCACGGCGGAGGCCAGCGTCGCGAGCGCGCCGGACCGCAGCGCATGCGAGAAGGCGAGAGAACGAGACGAACGGGGCTCGGCGGCGGACGGGCGCGGCTCAGCCATCGCCGGCCGCGGGCCGTCGTGGACGGCGCCGGCGCCGGCGCGGACGAACCGGGGGCGGTGGCTCGTTGCGGCGCTGGTTGCGCGCGGCGGCGGCTTTCTCATAGGCGTTGGGTTCGGTGCGGATGCTGTTGGCCTCGGACTGGGCCAGCCGGGTGGGGTCGGCGGCGAGTTCGGCGATCACACCCCGGGCCATCCGGGCGAGTCGCCGCTCGTCAGAGTACGTGAGCCGACGCGGGAGCTCGTGTAACGGCACCCAGGCCACCTCGGACACCTCGTAGTCGGCGTCGGACAGCTCGCCGCCCGTGCACCGCAGCAGGTAATGATGCACGGTCTTGTGGATCCGACGACCTTCGCTGACGAACCAGTAGTCGATCTTGCCGAGCGGGGCCACCACCGTGCCCTGGATCCCGGTCTCCTCCTCGACCTCGCGGATGGCGGTCTGCTCGGCGGTCTCGCCGGTTTCGATGTGTCCCTTGGGCAGCGACCACATGGTGCGGCCGCGACGGTCGACGCGACCGATGAGCGCGGCCGACAGCTGGTCGACGGGGAGGTCGAGGTCGGAGATGACGAGCCCCCCTGCCGAGGTCTCGCGCACGGTGCGGAGTTTCTCGTTGCCCGCGCGGTCGGGGTGGGCGCGCTCGGCAGCCGGGCGTTCGGACGCACGGTCGGCCCGAGCCGCGCGCCGTCGACCCTTCGACGCCTTGCCGCCGGCCTGGGTCAAACCGGTCTTGGTCAGCTTGGCGCTGACGGCGACCATGTCCGACGGCTTCGGCGGGGTGACGCGGGGTCGCGCACGATCGGGATCGACCGGGAGCTTGTCGACGGGCTCGGCCTCGACCGGATCCGGGCACGCGGGATCGGCGGCCCGGGCGCGGGCGAGGTCATTGGGAGTCGGGTGATGAGTGCTGGGTGCCGGTTCGGAGGCCGGGTTGGGCGAGCCGGGTTTGTGGCCCGGCCGCGAGCCCGCCTGGCCGGGAGTCGGCTGTTTGTTCTTGGGTTGGGCATGACCGCTCTGTTTGTGCCCGTGCGGACTGTGCGCCGTCGGGGTGTGCGCGGGCGCCGCACCTCGGTTCTCGGACTTGCGCCGGCCCCGGCGGCGTCGGCCGCGCCGGGCACGACGCCCCTGGCCGGAGGCATTCTGCTCGCCTTGTCCGCCACCCTCGCCGTGCGCACCCGACGAGACGCCGCTGACGTCTGAAGGGTTGGTCGAGGAATCGGTGGACACTCCACGATGCTAGCGGCTGGTCACCTGCAGTTTGTCCGGACGCCTCCGAGGGCGCGTAGGTTGTGGATTCGCAGTGTCGCGAGTGCGCCGGGCGTGTATGAGTCGTCGCCGACGAGCTGTGCGGCGTCGTCGTCGCGGGTCACGACGGTAGGGTGGCAAGCCGTGAACGACACTTCCTCGTCCGGTGCGGCGGCGTCTGGGCCATTCCGGAATGGGGCAGCCCAGCCGGACCAGATGCACTCGGCGGACCCGGAACGGCGCACCCGCCTGCTCGCCGCCGCGGCGATCGCACTGCGCGACCTCGACGACGTCCTCGTGCCCCTCGGCAAGCTGTTCGAGACCGCCGGCCACGAGCTGTACCTGGTGGGCGGCTCGGTGCGCGACGCGGTTCTCGGGCGCCTGGGCAACGACCTCGACTTCACGACCGATGCGCGCCCGGAGACGGTGTCGCAGCTCCTCCGCGGCTGGGCCGACGCGTTCTGGGACGTCGGCATCGAGTTCGGCACGGTCGGGGTCCGCAAGGGCGACCACCTGATCGAGATCACGACGTTCCGCGCGGACTCGTATGACCAGGTCAGCCGCAATCCCGAGGTCACCTTCGGCAAGACCCTCGACGACGACCTGATCCGACGCGACTTCACCGTCAACGCGATGGCGGTCCGGATCGGCTCGGCGGGCGCCCAGGACTTCCGGGACCCGCTCGACGGGATGACCGCCCTGCTGGCCGGGGTCATCGACACCCCCGCCACGCCTGCACAGTCCTTCGGCGACGACCCCCTGCGCATGCTGCGCGCCGTGCGGTTCGTCTCCCAGCTGGGATTCCGGCTCGCGCCGCGCGTGTGGCAGGCGATCACCGACATGAACGGCGAGATCGAACGCATCACCGTCGAACGCATCCGCACCGAGCTGGACAAACTGATCTGCGGCGAGTTCCCGATCGAGGCGATCGACGCCATGGTCGAGACCGGTCTGGCCGAGCGGGTGCTGCCCGAGGTGCCCGGCATGAAGCTCACCATCGACGAGCACCACCAGCACAAGGACGTCTACCAGCACTCCCTGACCGTGCTCCGCCAGGCCATCGATCTCGAGGACGGCGATCCGGACCTGGTGCTGCGCTGGGCGGCCCTGTTGCACGACATCGGCAAACCCGCGACGCGCCGGCACGAACCGGGAGGCGGCGTCAGCTTCCATCATCACGAGGTCGTGGGCGCGAAGATGGTGCGCAAACGGATGCGGGCGCTGAAGTATCCGAAGGCGGTGGTGTCCGACGTCGCGCAGCTGGTCTTCCTTCACCTGCGCTTCCACGGTTACGGAGACGGCGCGTGGACCGACTCGGCCGTCCGTCGGTACGTCACCGATGCCGGTCCCCTGCTCGACAAGCTGAACAACCTGGTGCGCGCCGACTGCACCACCCGTAACAAGCGGCGCGCCCGGCGGCTGCAGCAGAACTACGACAGTCTCGAGCAGCGGATCGCCGACCTACAGGCGGCCGAGGATCTCGAGAAGGTCCGGCCCGACCTCGACGGCAACGCCATCATGGAACTCCTCGGCGTACCGCCCGGTCCGATCGTCGGACAGGCGTGGCGTCATCTGAAGGAGCTACGCCTGGACCGTGGACCGCTCAGCCGCGACGAAGCCGAGGATGCCCTTCGCGAATGGTGGGCGGCGCGCAGCGGTCAGTGAGGACTGCGAGACGCCCCGAGCGTTCAGCTCGCGGGCGCGAACACCTCGATCGCGTGCGGTACCGCCTCGAAGACTGCCGGCAGCTCGCCGACGAGGTCACCGTCGACCGATACGAGGGCGGGCGGATCGCAGTACAGCTCGACCTCCGCACCGCGCATGGTCCGGACGTTCGGACTGTCGATGTGCTTGCCGGAGAACACCTTCGGGAAGACACGCGCAATCGTCCAACGTGCCAGCCGCGGTGGGTTGAGCGCGAGGGTCACGTCGAGCCGGCCGTCGGTGATCGACGCCTGCGGCGTGATCTTCATGCCACCGCCGTACGACGTGGTGTTGCCGATCGCGGCGAAGATGAGGTCGGATTCGACGGCCTGGTCGTCGACGCGGACCTGGTAGTGACGCGACCGCAGAGCGAGTAGTTCGAGGAGCGCCGCGATCGTGTACCGGGACTGTCCGCGCGGCCGGCGCATGTCGATGGCCCGCGCGGTGACCGCGGCGTCGAACCCGGTGGCGGCGACCGTGCTGAACAGCGCGGTCTGCCCGTCCGGGAAGCTGACCCGGCCGAGGTCGATGGGTCGCCGGTGGCCGGCCAGGATGACCTCGACGGCGTCGGCCGGATCCAGTGGGATGCCGAGGTTGCGGGCGAAGTCGTTCCCGCTCCCGGCCGGGACGACGGCCAGCGGCTTGCCCGACCCGATCGTGGCCTCCACCGTCAGACGCACCGTGCCGTCGCCCCCCACGACGACGAGGACGTCGGTGTCCCCCCGGGCAGCCTTGCCGGCGAGATCGGCGGCGTCGGCGATGTCCTCGCCGACGATGATCTCCACCTCCACGCCGCGGGCACGCAGCAGTTCTGCGGCGTCGTGGGCGACGCGCAGGCCCGTTCCGTGCCGTGCGTACGGACTGGCCACGAGTGTGGCGTGTTCGATAGTCATATGAGTCGGCCCCCCGCCGTTCAAGTGATCCGTTACAGTGTTACACATCATGGCAATCCGTAACGAGGAGATCGGGGATCTCGTTCTGGATGCGGCACGGAGCTGTCTGCTGCGTAGCGGCGGACGCAAGGTGACTGTCTCCGAGGTGGCCCGACAAGCAGGTGTCAGTCGACCGACGGTGTACCGCCGGTGGCCCGACATCAACGAGATCATCCGCGGGCTGTTGACCCGCGAGGTCCTGGGAGTCGTCGAGGACGCCATCGGCGGACGAGGCGAACCCGCCGATCTGGATGCGCTGGTCGATCGGGTGGTCGCGGTCGTCGGCGCGCTCCGCGACGACGAACTGATCGCCTCGCTGTGGCGCGAGCAGCGAGACTTCATGGCGCCGTACGTCTTCGAGCGTCTCGGTACGAGTCAGCAAGGGGCGCTCGCGATTCTCTCGGACATGCTGTCGCAGGCCCAGGAACGGCGCCACGTCCGGGCGGGTGACGCCAAACGGATGGCGGCGATGGTGCTGCTGATCGCGCAGTCGTTCCTCCAGTCCGGGGCGCTGGTCTCCGACATCATCGCCGAGGGCTGGAGCACCGAGTTGCACGAGATGCTGGCCGGGTATCTGCGTCCGGCCGGTGCGGGCGTCGACCGATGACGTCGTGAGCGCCGGTCCCGCGGTGCGACTCTGATGGCGACCCTGTCCGCCGACACCCGTCGTCGTGCGCTCGACCGTCTGACGTCCGGCGATCCCCTGGATCTGCTGGTCATCGGCGGCGGTGTGACCGGCGCCGGAGTGGCGCTCGACGCCGCGACCCGTGGCCTGCGCGTCGCGCTCGTCGAGAAGGACGACCTCGCGGCCGGAACCTCGCGCTGGAGCAGCAAACTCGTCCACGGTGGTCTCCGATACCTGGCCAGGGGTGATCTGCGGATCGCGCGCGAAAGTGCCGTCGAACGTCATCATCTGATGACCGCCATCGCTCCGCATCTGATCGCTCCCCTCCGCCAGATCATCCCCGACCGTGGCGGCAGGCAGACCTCGATCATCCGATTGGGCCTCCGCGCGGGAGATGTGCTCCGACGCAACGCCGGTACCCCCGACTCGCTGTTGCCGCCGCCGACCCGGGTGTCGGCGCTGGAGACCCTCGCCCGCTTCCCGGCGGTGTCGCCCCACGGTCTGCGCGGCGGTATCTCCACCGCCGACGGTCAGCTCGTCGACGACGCTCGGCTCGTCGTCGCCCTCGCGCGTACGGCGGCCGGTTACGGCGCATCCGTCTGCACCCGGGTGCGGGCCGAGCGCGTGGACGGCCGCGGGGCCACCCTCACCGATCAGTTGACCGGTGAGAGCTTCGACGTCGGCGCGCGGATGGTCGTCAACGCCACCGGCGTCTGGTCCGGCGGCATCGACGATGCGCTCGCCGTACATCCCAGTCGCGGAACGCATCTCGTCGTCGACGCGGCGCGGTTGGGATTCCCCGACGCCGCGCTGATGACGCCGCTGGGCACCTCGGTGTCGCGGTTCGTCTTCGTGATCCCGGCGCAGCTGGGGCGCGTCTACGTCGGCCTCACCGATGTCGCGGCGCCGGGGCCGATCCCCGACGTCCCGATGCCGGACGAGTCGGAGATCGACTTCCTGCTCGACGCCGTGAATCCCGCTCTCGCACGGCCGTTGGATCGCTCGGACATCATCGGCACGTTCGCGGGTCTGCGACCTCTGGTCGACACCCGCGGCGGCGGCCGCGACTCCGAGGCCCTCGCCGACGTCTCGCGGCAACACCACGTCGGCGTCCGCGGCGACGGTCTCGTCAGCGTCCTCGGCGGCAAGCTCACCACCTACCGGCGCATGGCCCAGGATGCCGTCGACGCCGCACTCGCGACCACCGACCTCACCGCCGGGGACTGTGTCACGACCACGACCCCGCTGGTCGGAGCCCTGCGAAATCCGCGCGAGCAGGGCCTGCCGGCTTCGCTCGTCCAGCGGTTCGGCGGGGAGGCGCCGGCGGTGGTGGACGCCGCCGTTCTCCCCGGTCCCCTGGATCCGATCGTTCCCGGCATCGACGTCACCCGCGCCGAAGTCGAGTTCGCGATCACGCACGAGGGTGCCCTCGACGCCGACGACATCCTGCACCGGCGCACGCGGATCGGCCTCGTGCAGGTCGACGCCGACGCGGCACGGCCGGAGATCGAGGCGATCGTCGGCGAACTCCTGGGGTGAGGCGGCCTGGTCAGTACCCCATGGTGCGCAGGGCGTCTGCGACGCGGTCGAGTTCGGACCGGCGTACGTCGAGGTGCGGGCTGATCCGGAGCACCGGATGCTCGGTCGCCAGCGGGGCGCGCCAGGTGTCCGCGGCGGTGACCAGGACACCGAGTGACAGCAATTTGTCGCGGGCCGCGGCGACGTCGTCGAACTGCCATCCGGGCGGTGGTGCGAGAGTGATGATCGCCGACGGCTCGTCGATCGGTTCGAGGACCTCCCAGCTCGCGATGCCGTGGAGTCGTTCGCGGGTGACCCGGCCGATCGTCGCGAGTTCGCGGAAGACACGCTGCTGGCCTATCTCGAGCAACTCGCGGACCGCGACACCGAGTCCGAGGCGACCGGCGATGAAGGCCTCGGAACCGTCGATTCGTACCGGCCGCAACGAGTCTCGCCGCACCGCGACGAACCCGACGCCACGCGGGCCGGTGAGCCACTTGCGGCTGGTGCCGTAGACGACGTCGGCGCCGGTGACGGTGGGGACGTGACCGACCGACTGCGCCATGTCCACCACGACGGGCACACCGGCGCGGTGCGCGAGTTCGACGATCCGCGTGACCGGCTGCACCACACCGGACATCGAGCCGATGTGACAGACGTGGATGAAATCGGGCTGCTCGAACTGCAGCATGTTCTCGAGCGCGTCGGTGTCGACGTGACCGTAGACGTCCCCGTCGGGCATGGTCCGTACCGCGTACCCGCGGCGCTCGAACTCCTCGAGGTTGGGGCCGAATTCGTTCTTCGCCACCCACACGGTCGATGTGACGGGCAGGCTCCAGTTGGTGAGGAGGGCGCGCAGAGCGGCGCGGGCGCTCTCACGGAAGACCACCTCGTCGCCGGTGTGTCCGATCAGGGCAGCGAGATTCCTTGTGTCGCGCGCGATCTCCTCGGCGCGGTCGTCGGCGGCGACATACGACCCGCGTTCGGTCTCCCGCCAGAGATGCGCGGTCATCGCGCCGATCAGTGCGTAGGACGAGCGGCCCGCCGAAGCAGAGTCGAGATGTGCCAGGGCTGGTTCGAGCCGGGCCGCATGCCACTGCTCGCCGAGATCGCTGACGTACATGGGCCACAACCTACCGGGTGGTCGAGGTGTCCACATCCATCGGGAACCGCACAGCGGGAACCCGGGCGCTGGGAACCGATCGATGGGAACCGGATTGGGCCCCGTTGCGTCCAAGACCTCATGGACCCGGCGATCGAGTACTTCTTCGGGACCGGCGACGGTCCGACGACGCGCTGGTCCGGGGCCGCCGACCTCGCGCTCGGGGATCCGCGGTCCGATGTCCTGGACGCGATCGGGCTCGACTTCGACGGCGACGGCCGTCGCGATGACGCGATGTGGGACACCGACGCCGACGGTGTCGCCGACGTCGCCGCGCTCGACACCGACGACGACGGCGAGCCCGACGCCTTCTACCGCGACTCCGGTGCCGGTCTGTGGGACCGGCCCGTCGCGCGAGCCGACCTCGTCGGCGAACAACTGCCGCGGCGCGACGTCCCCGAGCGGACTCCGCAACCCCCGCCGGCGCAGGTCACCCGGGTCGACCTCGACGACGACGGCGACCCCGACGTCGAGATCGTCGGCGCCGACCGGGGCGGCCGGATCGTCGGCGAACGACTCTACGTCGACTCCGACGGGGACGGCAGCCACGATCTGATGCTGGTGGACCTGGATGCGAACGGCGTGGCCGACGCCGCCTACGACAACCGGGACCCGCGGTTCACGCGGCGGGGTCGGTGACGGTGTGCCGCACCGTCGTGGGCTCGGCGGACCAGTGCCCACGCGGATGCAGAAGGCGCACCACGAGCATGCCGAGCAGGTACAGCACCACCCCGAGCACGACGAGCCCGACCGCCCGGCCGTCGTCGGGGATCGCGAGGGCCGCGACGGTCACCGCACCCACGTAGGCGATGTTGAACACCGCGTCCTGCACCGAGAACACCTGTCCGCGCACCGCGTCATCCACGTCGACCTGCATCGCCACGTCGCCACACAGCTTGGCGATCTGGCCGATGAGTCCGAGTACGAACGCCGACCCGCAGATCACCGCGAATTCGAAGCTGAGTACGGACAGCTCGGCGAACGCACCGACGGCCAGTGCGGCGAGCAGCGTCACGTACCGGCCCACCCGTGCCACCGCGATCGGTGTGATGACCGCGGCGAGAAGCGCCCCCGCGCCGGTGAAACCGATGACCACGCTGACGCGGTCGACCCCGTCGCCGGGGCCCATCTGGCGCGTCAGCACCAGGATCATCAGCGTGTTCATCCCGAAGACCAGCCGGTGGGCCCCGATCGCCGACAACGCGGCGGCCACGGTCTTGTGGTGGACGACGGCGCGGGCACCGTGCCAGAGGCCGACCGAGACCGCGTGCACGGCCGAACGACCCGGGTCGTCGGGCTCGTCGGGACCGAGTTGCAGCGGTCGGAACCGATGCGCCAGCCCGCCCGAGACGACGGCCAGCACGATCCCGGCGATCATCGTGAGTGCACTGCCCACGTTGTCGTCGCCGAAGATCGCGCGGAGTCCCAGGGTGATGCCGAGACCGACCGTGAGCATCGCGCCGCCCAACGTGGTGAACAACGCATTGGTGGCGACCAGCACCTCACGCCGCGCGACGTGCGGCAGTCCGGCCGACAGTCCGGCCGCCACGAACCGGCTCGCACCCGTCGCGGCGAGGGCGGAGATCAGCACCACGACATCGGGTGCGCCGGAGGCGACGGCCAGTGCGACGAGCCCGATGATCAGCCCGCGCAGCAGGTTCGCGTACAGGAGGACGTTGCGTCGATCCCAGTGGTCGAGCAACGCGCCCGCGAACGGGCCGATGAGCGAATACGGCAGCAGCAGCACCGCGAGGCCACCGGCCACCGCGAGCGGATCCGCATGGCGCTCGGGGTTGAACAGGATGCTGCCGACCAGCGCGGCCTGAAAGATCCCGTCGGTGATCTGACTGGACAACCGGACCGACAACAACCGGCCGAGTCCCGGCGACGAACGGAGGGAGTGGACGAACACCGACCACCCGCGTTGGTCACGGGTCGCCTGGGTGCTGCTCACCGATCCAGCCTACCGAGCTGACGATGGACGTCGTCGGCCACGGACGTGCGATGATGGTCGGGTGGCCGGAGGTGAAGACGCAGACGATCCCACACCGGAATCCCGCCCCGGAGAACACTCGGCGGACAGCGGTGGTGGTGCGCGTATGCCCGGCGTCCCCTGGGATGCCGACCCCACGCCGCGGGTGCGTCCGGGCACCGCGCTGATCGCCTCGACCGATCTCATCGAACCCACCTTTGCCCGGACCGTCATCTACGTCATCGAGCACAACGAGTCGGGCAGTCTCGGGGTCATCCTCAACCGGATGAGCCAGACCGCCGTGCACAACCTCCTGCCGCAGTGGACCGACATCGCGGCCTCGCCGCGCGCCCTCTATGTGGGCGGGCCGGTGAACCAGGAGGCGGCGCTGTGCCTGGGGGTGGTGAAACCCGGCACCGACATCGACGACGTGCCCGCCCTGCGTCCGGTCGACGGCCGGGTCGTCCTGGTCGATCTCGACGCCGACCCCGAGCCCCTCGCCGAGATCCTCGAGGGCGTCCGGATCTTCGCGGGCTACAGCGGATGGGGCATCGGGCAACTCGACGACGAGCTCGACCAGTTCAGCTGGATGGTCGCCTCGGCACTCCCCCGCGACCTGCTCGCGCCGCCGGCGTCGGACGTGTGGTTCGACGTCCTGCGCAGGCAGGCCTGGCCGAAGCCCCTCCTCGCGACTCACCCGATCGATCTCAGCGTGAACTGAGTCCGTCCGTCCGGACGGTGATGCTGAGCATTGCCTGAGACACCCGGTGATCCACGTCACCCGCGGGGTGTTAGGTTGTGGACGCTTGATCAATTTTCGCTGGACAAATCGTGGATTGCTCCAGCGCATGACATGCGGGGGTGTGCATGAGTGGGTCGAAGAGTGCGCGGGTTCTTGTCGGGGTGATCCTCGCGGTGGTCGCGCTGGTGGCGCCCATCGCGGTGGCGGGCGCTGCCCCGGTCGGACCCACCGGCGGCGCCGACGGGGCGCGATGGGCGGCGAGCCACGACGGCCCGCAACCCTATGCCGGCGTCAACGTCACCTGGGATGTGCCGATCCGGATGAGCGACGGCACGGTTCTCCGGGCCAACGTGTACCGCCCGGCCGACGCTCGCGAGCGTCCCACGTCGACGAAGACGCCGGTCATCGTCAACATGACGCCCTACACCAAGCTCATCACCACCGTCGGTTCCGCGGTGATGCAGAACCCGGTGCTCGAGCCCTACCTGCTGCAGATCGCGCGGTCGATCAACCTGTCCGGCACCCCCATCGACGGCATCAACGACATCGCGCACACCATCCGCGACGGCGGCGCGAAGACCTTCCTCGTCGACTTCGATCTCGTGCGCAGCGGCTACACGCAGGTCGTCGTGGATGTGCGCGGCACCGGTTTCTCGCAGGGAGTCTGGGACGTCTTCCAGTCGCGGGAACAGCGCGACACCATCGAGGTCATCGACTGGGCGTCGAAGCAGCGGTGGTCCAACGGCAAGGTCGGGATGTCGGGTGTGTCGTACTCGGCGATCAACCAGATCCAGGCCGCGAACAAGAACCCGAAGGCACTCAAGGCGATCTTCCCGGTCGAGCCGGGCGGCGACCTCATCCGCGACATCGTCGCGCCTGGCGGCGCTCTGGGTGTCGGCTTCCTCCCGCTGTGGCTGACGCTGGTCAACACCACCAAGATGATCCCGAACGTCGCGTCGATGCTGAACGGCACCTTCGACTGGAAGTGGTTGGCGGACCGGATCTCCGACCCGTTCACCTTCTACCCGCAGCTGTTCGCCGCACTGCTCACCCCCGACATCCCGTCGGTGCCGCCGAACCTGAAGGCGTTGCTGGACAACGATTCCGAGCCGAGGTCGTCGTGGCTCGACCACGCCGACCGCATCACCACGCCGACGTTCATCTACGGCGGGTGGTTCGACCTCTTCACCAACAGTGAAGTCCGGATGTACAACAAGATCCCGCTGCCGCCGGGCCAGAAGCAACTCATCATGGGCGACGGTTATCACCTGACGATCGGCGGCGGCCAGGAGGGCAGGCGCAACACCCCACCCCGGTTGGATGTCTTGCAGAAGGCGTGGTTCGACAAGTGGCTCAAGGGAATCGACAACGGTGTCGACGCCTACGGGCCCGTCAACCTCAAGCAGGTCGGCGACTCGTGGATCACCGCGCAGCAGTTCCCGCGCGCCGGGATGGAACGCCAGCGGCTCTACCTCAGCGACCGGCGCAGCGGTACCGCGGCACATGCGGTCCGTGACGGCAGCCTGACCCCGGCCGCTCCCGCATCTCGTGCCCGGATGACCATCGCGCCCGGTCTGGCGCCGATGTGTTCGCGCGACGCCGCGCAGCAACTGGCCGGTGCACTCGCGATCTTCCCCTTCTGCGCCGACGACGCCCGCATCTCCGAGCGCGCCGCGTTGTCCTTCACCACTCCCCCGATGACGACCACGCGCAGCGTGTCCGGGTACTCCAACGTGCGGTTGAACACCGTGCTCGACGCCACCGACGGGTACTGGACCGCCACCCTCAACGATGTCGCTCCCGACGGGACGTCGAAGGTCCTGACCTCCGGGCAGGTGATGGCGTCGCTGCGCGGATACGACGACGCGAGGTCGCAGTTCGCGCCCAACGGCGACGTCATCGATCCGTTCTACGAGCTCACGTTGGCGTCACGCCAACGCGTCACGCCTGGCCGCCCGGTGAGTGTCGACATCGGCCTGCTGCCGACTGAGGCACTCATCAAACCGGGCCACCGCCTGCGGATCGACGTGTTCGCGATGAACTTCCCGCGCGGTCTGCCGTTGCGTCCGCTGTTGAACGAGTCCGGACTCCGGCCGCAACACATCCAGCTCGACCCGAACCGGCCGAGCTTCGTGAACCTACCGTTGTCGACCCCGGTGGGTCGGCCTGTCGGCTGATCAGACAACCTCTGTCCCTCAACCCGAAACAACCGGATAACCGCCCTTCGCTCGGTGATCCGAAAGTCGGGACCCCCTTGCTCCTCAGGGAGCCGGAGTGGGCGCCCCGGCCGCTTCGGCGTCGTCCGCCTCGCGTCCGTACCGGGTCGCCAGCCACGAACAGATCATGAGTTGGATCTGGTGGAAGATCATCAGCGGCAGCACGATGAGGCCGACGGTGGTGCCGGTGAACAGGACGGTCGCCATGGGCAGGCCGGTGGCCAGGCTCTTCTTGGTGCCGCAGAACTGGATGGCGATCGTGTCGGCGCGGTCGAAGCCGAGCCGCTTCGGGAGCCAGCCGGTGATCGCGAGCATCACGATGACGAGCAGCAGCGAGATGACGGTCACGGCGATCACCTGACCCACCTCCACCGACGACCAGATGCCCTGGACGACCCCCTCGCTGAACGCCACGTAGACGACGAGCACGATGGCGCCGCGGTCGGCGAGCTTGGTGATCTTCGCGTGCCGGGTGAAGAACGGGCCGACCCACCGGCGGGCGAGCTGCCCCAGTAGGAACGGCACCAGGATCTGCGCGACGATCTTCAGGACCGACGTCGCGTCGATGCTGATGTCGCCGGCGTTCTGCATCAGCGCGACCACCAGCAGCGGGGTCAGGAAGACGCCGAGGATGTTCGACGTGGATGCGCTGACGATCGCCCCGGCGATGTTGCCCCTGGCCATCGAGGTGAAAGCGATCGAGGACTGCACCGTCGATGGGACCAGGCATAGAAAGAGCAGTCCGGCATAGAGGTCCTCGCCGATCAACGGCTCGACAACCGGTTTGAGCGCCAGTCCCACGATCGGGAAGACGATGAACGTGAACGCGAGGATCGTGACGTGCAGCCGCCAGTGCCGGAGACCTTCGAGCGCCTCGCGTGGATGAAGTCGAGTGCCGTAGAGGAAGAACAGTGCGGCGATCGCGACGATCACCACCCAGTCGAGTGCCTCCGCCGCCGCGCCGCGAGCCGGCAGGAATGCGGCCACCGCGACGGCGATGCAGATGGCCAGGATGAAGCCGTCGATCGGAGAACGATCGAGGAGATTCTTGAGAGTACGCATGGATGTGCCCCGAGATCAGTGGTGTGAGACGACGCCGGCCGGCTCAGGCCTGGGCCGAGTCGCCTGCGCAGACGCCGCGCAACGAGCAGGCACCGCAGCTGCTGGTGCCGCAGTCGGCCGCCGGGTCCGAGGCGTTCTCGTCGGCGGCATGGCTGTGGGCGTCGCCGCCGGAACAGCAGGAACAGCCCTCGTCGTCGGCGGGTACGGCGGCAGCGGCGCGTACCCCGATGCCGCTGACCAGTCCGACCACCACGAGCGCGGCTACCAGCGCGACCAGTCCGAAGGCCAGTGCCCACCCGCCCGGGACGGCAAGGGTCGCGAGGGCCCCCAGCGTGAGGATCACCGACGCGCCGAGGGTGCCCGGTCCGGCGATGCGGTTCGCGATGCGGAAAGCCTCGTCGGATCGCATGGTCTCCGCGGAGCGAACGCCGATCCAACGATTGCGCGGGAGGGTGCCGCGGAGTCCGCGGATCCCTACCACCGCCCAGAGTCCGGCCAGCACGAAGAGCAGTACGGCAACGGCGACGGACACGGCATTCACGACCCACAGCATACGACCGTGCGTCGTACCAAGGTGAATCGGCATCTGACGAGCCGGCGCCGCCCACGGCGGAGGCGACCGGATTGGGGGCGGCGACGGACAGGATTTACCCTGGTCGCGTGACTTCAGCCGAGAAGACGAGCGGCGACACCGCCGGCACGACCGCCCACCGCTACACGGCGGCGGTCGCCGGCGAGATCGAGCAGCGCTGGCAGCAGACCTGGTCCGACGAGCACGCCTACGAGGCGCCGAATCCCGTCGGGCCGCTCGCCGGTGACCTGTCCGCCTTCGGCGGCGGCGGCGCCGACGCTGCCAACAAGCTCTTCGTGCAGGACATGTTCCCCTATCCGTCCGGGGCGGGCCTGCACGTCGGCCACCCGCTCGGCTTCATCGCGAGCGATGTCTTCGCCCGCTACCAGCGGATGACCGGCAAGAACGTGCTGCACACGATGGGCTTCGACTCGTTCGGGCTGCCCGCCGAGCAGTACGCGGTGCAGACCGGCACCCATCCGCGCACCACCACCGAGCAGAACATCGAGCGCTACCTGGGCCAGATCCGACGGCTCGGGCTGGGCCACGACGAGCGCCGTCGGGTGGCCACCACCGATGTCGACTTCTACCGCTGGACCCAGTGGATCTTCCTGCAGATCTACAACGCGTGGTACGACACCGACCAGGGCAAGGCCCGGCGCATCTCCGAGCTGGTCGACGAATTCGCCTCGGGTGCACGAGCATTGGGTGGAAGACACGAGGGGCGCAGCTGGGCCGACCTCTCCCCCGCCGAGCGTACCGAGATCCTCGACGACCATCGCCTGGTGTACCTGAGTGATTCGCTGGTGAACTGGTGCCCGGGGCTGGGAACCGTGCTGGCCAACGAGGAGGTCACCGCCGACGGCCGCAGTGACCGCGGCAACTTCCCGGTGTTCCGGAAGCATCTGCGGCAGTGGATGATGCGGATCACCGCGTACTCCGACCGGTTGCTCGACGACCTGGATCTGCTGGACTGGCCGGACAAGGTCAAGACCATGCAGCGCAACTGGATCGGACGCTCGCGCGGGGCCCAGGTGCGCTTCGACGTGCCCGGCGTCGGCGGCATCGAGGTGTTCACCACCCGTCCCGACACCCTGTTCGGCGCCACCTACATGGTTCTCGCGCCCGAGCATCCGCTCGTCGGCGACCTCGTCACCGGAGCATGGCCCGAGGGCACCGATGATCGCTGGACCCGCGGCGGGGCCGACCCCGCAGCAGCGATCGCGGAGTACCGCGCGTCGATCGCGGCGAAGTCCGACCTCGAGCGCCAGGAGAACAAGGAGAAGACGGGCGTCTTCACCGGCAGCTTCGCCGTCAATCCCGTGAACGGCGAGCAGGTTCCGGTCTTCGTCGCCGACTACGTCCTCATGGGTTACGGCACCGGCGCGATCATGGCGGTCCCGGCCCACGACGCCCGCGACCATGAGTTCGCGACGGTGTTCGGACTGCCGATCCGCGAGGTGATCGGCTCCGACACCGACATCGCCACCGAGGCGTACGTGGGCGACGGTCCGCTGGTGAACTCCGGTTTCCTCGACGGTCGCAACGTCGAGGACGCGAAGGTGGCGATCGTCGAACGGCTCGAGGCCGACGGCGTGGGCACCGGGCGAATCCAATACAAGTTGCGGGACTGGCTGTTCGCGCGCCAGCGGTACTGGGGCGAGCCCTTCCCGATCATCTACGACGCCGCCGGTCAGCCGCATGCGCTGCCCGAATCCATGCTGCCGGTGCAGCTTCCGGAGGTCGACGACTACGCGCCGGTGTCGTTCGACCCCGACGACGCGGACAGCGAACCGTCGCCCCCGTTGGCCAAGGCCGCCGAGTGGATGACGGTGGAACTCGATCTGGGTGACGGCGTGCAGACCTACACCCGGGACGCGAACGTCATGCCGCAATGGGCCGGCAGTTCGTGGTACCAGCTGCGCTACATCGACCCGACCAACTCGGAGACCCTGTGCGCCAAGGAGAACGAGGCGTACTGGATGGGTCCGCGCCCGGCACTGCACGGCGCGAACGACCCGGGTGGCCTCGACCTCTACATCGGTGGTGTCGAGCACGCGGTGCTGCACCTGCTGTACTCGCGCTTCTGGCACAAGGTCCTGTTCGATCTCGGTCACGTCACCAGTCGCGAGCCGTACCGAAAGCTGTTCAACCAGGGCATGATCCAGGCCTACGCCTACACCGATTCGCGCGGGATCTACGTGCCTGCCGAGGAGGTCGTCGAGGAGAACGGCGAGTTCTTCTACAACGGCGAGAAGGTTCGCCAGGAGTACGGCAAGATGGGCAAGTCGCTGAAGAACTCGGTGGCGCCCGACGACATCTGCCGTGACTACGGTGCCGACACCCTGCGCGTCTACGAGATGTTCATGGGCCCGCTCGACCAGTCGCGGCCGTGGGCCACCAAGGACGTGGTCGGCTCGCAGCGGTTCCTGCAGCGCATCTGGCGACTCGTCGTCGACGAGGAGTCGGGCTCGCTGCGCGTCGCCGACACCGAACTCGACGACGAGACGAAGCGGTTGTTGCACAAGACGATCGCGGGTGTCCGTGAGGACTACGACGCGCTGCGAAACAACACCGCGGTCGCCAAGCTCACGGTGCTGACCAACCATCTCACCAAGAATTTCGAGAAGACGGGTGCGCCCCGGGAGGCCGTCGAGCCGCTGGTGACCATGCTCGCTCCCCTGGCCCCGCACATCGCCGAGGAGCTGTGGCATCGGTTGGGTCGTGGTGGTCTCGTTGTCCGCAGCCCCTTCCCCAACCCCGACCCGCAGTGGCTGGTCGAGGACACCGTCGAGATCCCGGTGCAGGTGAAGGGCAAGGTCCGTAGCCGGATCACCGTCCCCGCCGACGCCGACGAGGACACTCTGCGCGCCACCGCTCTCGCCGACGACAAGATCGTCGCCCTCCTGGACGGCGCCGAACCCCGCAAGGTCATCGTGGTGCCCGGCCGGATGGTGAACATCGTCCCCTAGGCAGAGCACCCACCACCTACTTCGGCGGCAGCTTCCGCGCGAAGTCGGAACCGATGGCGATCCAGCGGGAGAGCTGACGGTCGGTGGCTATGCCGGCGTCGTCGACGCGTAGCCATCCCCGGAGCTCGCGTTCCGACATCACCATCGGCCGGGTGTGCGGGTACTCGAGGAGGCTCTCGGTCTCCTCGGGTGCGACGCGCACCATGATCCCGCCCTTGCCGCTGGCGGCTACGGCCATGTTGCCGTTGATCAGAAAGGCCAGCCCGCCGAACATGCGCTTCTCGTCGAGGCCGCACTCGGTCGCCAGCAGAGCACGGATGCGGTAGGCCAGTTCCTCGTCGTACGCCACCGGTCCACATTATTCGGCTTCGGTCACGAACCGGGACTTGGCAACGAACTTACCGCGCAGTAAGGTACTGCCATGGCGATCAACCTGGAGCTCCCGAAGAAGTTCGATTCGACGGTCGAGCGCACCCACATGGCTGCCGAGCACCTCTTCCGGCCGATCTCGCGCAAGTACGACCAGGCCGAGCACGAGTACCCGGTCGAACTCGACGAGCTGGCGAAGCTCGCCAAGCAGAATCGATCGGCGGAGAAGTCCGCCGACTCCGAGAAGTCCGCCTCCGACGCTCCGTCGGTGAACGGCGCGAACATGCGCGGCCTCCTGTCGGCTCTGGAGATGAGCTGGGGCGACGTGGGCCTGCTGCTCTCCATTCCCGGTCAGGGCCTGGGCAATGCTGCGATCGCGGCCGTGGCGAACCCCGAGCAGCTCGAGCGCTTCGGAGACGTGTGGGCGGCGATGGCCATCACCGAGCCGAGCTTCGGATCCGATTCGGCGGCGGTCTCCACGACCGCGACCCTGGATGGCGACGAGTACATCCTGAACGGCGAGAAGATCTTCGTGACCGCGGGATCGCGCGCCGACCACGTCGTCGTGTGGGCGACGATCGACAAGAGCGTCGGACGCGCGGCCATCAAGAGCTTCGTCGTGCCGATGACCACCGAGGGCGTCACCGTGGCCCGCCTCGAGCACAAGCTGGGCATCAAGGCCTCCGACACGGCGGTCATCCGGTTCGAGAACGCGCGGGTCCCCGCCGAGAACCTGCTCGGCTCGCCGGAGATCGACACCAAGAAGGCCTTCGGCGGGGTCATGCAGACCTTCGACAACACCCGGCCGGTGGTCGCCGCGATGGCCATCGGGCTCGGTCGCGCCTCCCTGGAGGAGTTGCGTCGGATGCTGGAGGAGGCGGGTCACGAGGTCGATTACGACCGTCCGGCGTCGTCGCAGCACGCCACCGTCGCCGAGTTCATCCGCCTCGAATCCGACTGGGAGGCATCGTGGTTGCACACGGTCCGGGCGGCGTGGATGGCCGACAACAAGCAGCCCAACTCGACCGAGGCGTCGATGTCGAAGGCGAAGGCCGGTCGGACCGTCACCGACATCACCAACAAGACTGTCGAGATCGGTTCCACGGCAGGCTATTCCGAGACGTCACTGGTGGAGAAGTGGGCGCGTGATTCGAAGATCCTCGACATTTTCGAAGGTACGCAGCAGATCCAACAGCTCATCATCGCCCGGCGCGTACTCGGGAAGAGCTCGACCGATCTGACGTAGTCCGGGTGTCGTCGAACGTCCTCAGACCTGCGCGATGAGCCACGCCGCGATCGTCGCGGCGTTGGCGCGGTCGGTGGCCACGCCCGCATGCCCGGTGAACCGGTCGGAGTACGTGACGCGCACCCCGGCGCGCCGATAGGTCTGCACCAGACCGGACACCATCGG
This sequence comes from Gordonia sp. NPDC057258, assembly GCF_042668985.1. Lineage (NCBI taxonomy): Bacteria > Bacillati > Actinomycetota > Actinomycetes > Mycobacteriales > Gordoniaceae > Gordonia > Gordonia sp. NPDC057258. Next base: position 345,645 of record NZ_JBHUXZ010000001.1, on the reverse strand, counting down.
TTGCGGCGACACGGTGTCGACGGTGCCCGAGTCGATGCGGACCGGTAGCCCCCGAGCAAAACGCAGCCGGTCGACGTCGTTGTCGCGCAGCACTTTCAACAATGCGGCCTTCATCTCGTCGCCGCGCGCGCCCAGGAGCTGGGCCGGTGCGAGGCCGCCGAACGAGTCCGGTGAGGTCAGGTCGGCGTAGCAGCGGGTCTCGACCTGCGGACGGAGCCTGCTCGCCGCCGCGCTGAGCCCGCCGTTGGACATCAGCTCGTCGAACTCGGGATCGGCTGCGGCCGCGCCATATCCGATGAGGGCGGCCAATCCCATCAGTTCGTTGATCGCGGGACCGGACAACGGGACGTAGGACGCCCCGTCGAGGAGCGCGGCCACCTGTGTCGGCGGCGCGAGTGCCGACACCGCGCGTAGTCGGAGGTCACCCCATTCCGATGACGGCCGCGCCGCCGCGGCCAAGGCGGCGACGGCGCCCTCGGAATGCCCGGCCACGACGACGTCGCGGCCGATCCGTCGGTCGTGATCCGCGACGGCCAGCGCCATGTCGACCGTCGATCGCGCCAGCGAGTCGCTGATGAGGTACGGGTGCGGCCCGGGCCCGCCGATGCCCTCGAAGTCGGGCCGTGCCACGGCGAATCCGGCGTCGAGCAGCCGGCCGACGATGCCGTCACCTGACGTCATGCGGGGCAGTTCGGAATGACCGGCCCGGGCTCGCGACGGCGCGCACCGGTCCGCGGCGCCGACCGTCATGTGATTCCAGACAGCGAGCGGCCAGCCCCCGGCGGGCGGTGGCGTCGACGGTGTGAGCAGCGTGCCGGTCATCTCCGTCGGGAGACCGCGGACGGAGGTCGAGCTGTATCGCACGCGGATCGTCGAGCCCGCCTGGGGAAGTGCGACGATCGGATCCGTTACGGTTTCGGAGTCGACGATGCGCGGGACCACGTGAACACCGGCCGCCGAATCCGGCCCTGGACCTCCCGCCCTGGCGGGAGCCTGCACGGTCAGCACCGTGGTGAAGGTCAACGCGACTCCGACGACTGCGGCGAGAAGCCGTCGGCCGCCGATCGATCTCGTGTCCTTCGCAAGCAGGGTGGGCAACGTCACCCGTAGCAGAGTAACCGGGATTCGGGTGCGCCGCGCCGCCTCGGCGGGTCGCAGCACAGATCAGCGCAGGAGACGTTGGCGCAGTACGGCTTCGCGCGCGAGCCGTTCGGTGTCCCGGCGGCGACGCTCGGCCATGATCGCCGACAACACGTCTTCGAACGGGGCGCCGGGCGGGGGAGCGGGTGCGACGAACGGCGCGACGTCGAACACGATCCTCCGGGCGGCATGGGCTCTCGGCTCGGGCTTCATGCCGTGGCGGCCGTTGAGGAACTGGCGGATGATCACCGCGAGTGGGTCGGGGAGGGCGGCCATGTCGGCGGACACGGCCCACGAGTGCAGGCCGGGTGGCATCTCGATGGGTGCCTGCTCGACGAGCCGGTGGCGGTCGCGGATGACGTAGGTCCCGGCGAGCAGGTCGCCCAGGCGCTTGCTCTTGCGCGAGATCGCCGCCGAGATCAGCGCTGGGAGTCCCAGGCACGCATACAGTTCGACGAAGCCGACTAGTGCTCGGGTCAGGGAGTGGCGGAACCCGGTCGGGCCCGCGTCATCGCGGACTGTTCGGAGGCCCAGGACGAGGTGTCCCACGGTCTTCCCCGGGGTCACGGTCTCCAGCAGCGTCGGGAGTGCGACGACGGCGACGATCGGGATCAGGGTGTTGATGGTTCCCCGCCACGCCTCGCTCGCCTCGCCGGCGACCTTGAACGACATCCACCACAGGAACAACCACAGTCCGAACCCCAGCAGGACGTCGATGATGCCGGAGAGAATCCGGTAGCCGAGGTTCGCCGGCGGGAGTGCGAGAGCGACCGCCTCGCCGGAGACGAGGTCGTTGCGTCCAACTCCGACCGTCGTCGTGGCGCCCGCGCCCCATGCGACCGGACCGGGCCGGCCGGCGACGGGTGCGCCCGGGCCCGCGGGGGGCCGAGGCGGCAATGGACGAGACATCACGCCTCACCCTACGACGCAATTCGTCGACAGCGCATCGGGAACTCACAGCCCCGACGTCCGCTGAATGACACGTGCCGCGGAGGTGAGAATGCCCGATACGCTGGCCGAGTGGATCTCGACGCCTATGTGTCCGCGCACCGCGCGACGTGGGAGCGGCTCGATGCGCTCTCGCGGCGCCGCCGACTCACCGGCGCCGAGGCCGACGAGATGATCGACACCTACCAGCGGGTGGCCACCCACCTGTCGGTCATCCGCTCGACGGCGCCCGATGCCTCGCTGGTGGCATACCTGTCGGGCCTCCTGGCCCGCGCCCGCGGTCGCGCAACCGGAACCCGGGTCAGCACGCCGGCGACGGTGATCGAGTTCTTCACCCGATCGTTCCCCGCGGCCCTGTACCGGATGCGCTGGTGGTGGCTCTCGGTGATGGGCGGGTCCCTCGGTGCGGCCGTGATCATGACGTGGTGGGTGCTGGCCCACCCGCGGATCGAGAGTTCGTTCGCATCGCCCGCGGAGATTGAGCGTCTCGTCACCAACGACTTCGAGAACTACTACAGCGAATACGAGGCGACGTCGTTCGCCGCTCGCGTGTGGACCAACAACTTCTGGCTGGCCGCGCTGTGTATCGCGTTGGGGGTCTTCGGGTTCCCCGTGATCTGGATGCTCTACACGAATATCCTCAATCTGGTGGTCGTGGCGTCGATCATGATCCGGCACGGTCGTGGTGACCTGTTCTTCGGACTGATCCTGCCGCACGGCATGCTCGAGCTGACCTGCCTGTTCGTCGCCGCGGGCGTGGGCCTGCGGATCTTCTGGGCCTGGGTGTCCCCGGGGAATCGAACTCGTGCAACAGCTCTCGGCGAGGAGGGGCGGGCCGCAGTCGGCGTGGCGCTTGGCCTGGTGGTCGTGCTGCTGCTGTGCGGGGTGATCGAAGCGTTCGTCACCCCGTCCCCACTGCCGACCTGGGCCCGCATCGGGATCGGTGTGACGGCCTGGTCGCTGTTCATGGCGTACGTCTTCGTCGCCGGTCGCCGCGCGTACGAGTACGGCGACACCGGTGATCTCGACGAGGCAGAACGCGGGCTCACCGTCCCGACGGCGAGATAGCGGCCCGTCGACGTCGAACCGGAATGGAACGACGCCTACGATCACCGGGGAGAGTCGACGACGACGAAGGGGAACACTACGATGGCAACTCGCAAGGGATCACTCGACGCTGTTTCGCTGCTGGGCGGGGGACTGGCCGCCACCGGGGTTGCGCACTTCATCAAGCCCGAGATCTTCGCCCCGATCACCGAGCCGGTGTTCCCCGACGACACCACCACCTGGACCTACCGCAACGGTGCCTGCGAGACCGCCATCGGCCTCGCACTGGTGTCGCCGCGGACCCGCCGGCTGGGCCTGGCCGGGCTGGCCGGCTACGTCGGGTTCCTCGGTTACCGGGCGGCTCTCGCGAAGAAGTGATCCTTTGCTCCTCAATCCGAAAGATTGACCTGACCACTGCTCCCTGAGGAGCGCCCGGAGCTTGCGGAGGGCGCGTCACGAAGGGTCTCGCAAGGCGTTTCACCAGGCCCTTCGTGGCTCGTCGACCTCGACGCGCTCCTTCGTCGCTTGCTCGGCCGGGCGGCTTGCGCTCCTCGCACCTCAGGGAGCAGAGGGGACGGCACGGCACCTCTTGGGCTAGGAACCAGGGGGCAGGTCGTTCTTTCGGATCAGGGAGCAGGTCGGCCTCACGAGAACCGCTGCGCGAGCCACCCCCCGATCTCGGCGGCGGCCAGGCTCGCGCCGGTCGGAGCACCTCGGCGGATCGGACCGCCGAAGTGGGTTCCCTCGACGCGGACGTGCGTGACATCGTCCGCGCCGAGGGCGTTCACCATCGCCACCGCATCCTCGGGGAAGCACGCTTGGTCGCCGGTGAGCTCGACGAAGAGCGCGGGAACCCGGACACCGGGCGCGCATCGGAGGAATCCGGCGTTGGTCGACAGACCAGACCAGGTGGACAGCCACGCGTCGGGGGTCGCCAGCCGACCGAACCCGACCAGGCCGTAATCCGTGAGATCGGGACGCCGGCCGAACAGCGACCCGTAGGGCCGGTCGTTGGGGCTCAGGGACTGATCGAGGAACCGCAGGTCGGCGTCGGTCCGGTAGATAGTCATGATGCGCGGGGCGAGCGAGGCCCGACGGTCGTCCGGGTCGTCGCTTTCTGCGAAACGTGCTCGTGCGCGCGCGGTTTCGGCGACCAGATCCTGCGCGACGGTGTCGAGTCGTTCGACCCGGGCGCGTTGGGCGGCGCGGTACCGCTCGACGAAATCCGGTGCGTACGAGGAGCTCTCCGGAGGCTCCGCGTAACCGTTGGCGGGCTCGAACGGATTCAGCGAGGGGTCGGCAGCGAGCGGGTCGGCCTCGTCGGTGACCGACGGGTCGATGAGGCGCAGCAGCAGTTCGCCTTGACCGGGATGAGGCGCGAGGAAGACGGCGCCGTCGGGAACCGGCATGTCGGCACCGGCCAGGTCCACGGGTCGGCCGGCGGGAGTCGTGGTCAGCCGATCGCCGGGCGCCAGTCCGGCCTGCTCGTGGTAGAAGGCGAACAGGGCGCCGCCACCCGAGTGGCCCAGTGTGAGCACAGATCCGAAGTCGCGTTCGCGCAGGAAGACCTGTCCCGCCGCGGCGTCGAGGATGGCCTGCTCGTGGACGAGGGTGAGGTCGTTGTTGACCGAGCGCGTGCCCTGCGTCCACACCGCGAACCCGCGGGCGAGCAGTTCGGGGACGAGTACATGGTGTGTCAGGTCCTGCCGCGGATGCATGAGGGCGACGACGACGGTCGCGCCGGGGACGGTGCGCAGAACCCCGGTGACCTTGGCGCCGTCGGCGGTGGTCAGCTCGTGCACGGAGGTCGTGGTGTTCGCCGGTTGCTCGGCGGCGTCGATGTAACGACCCGCTCCCAGTCGGCTCGTGCCCGCGGCGGTGGGGGCGGTCATCGCGGTACGACCTTCAGTGCGTCCTTGTCCCACTGCACTATTCGCGAATCGAGGAGCCCGGCGACGCTGCTGTACCAGACGGCATGGCGACACCCGGTGGCCCGCCGGTCGATGACGATGGTGTCGTCGGCGGTGATCCGGAAATAGGGTCCGACATGATCAACCGAAACACCCGGCGCTTCGCCGGCGACCGCCGCGACGGCCTTGTTCTCCGGGACGTCGAGTACGAACAGGGTGGTCATCGGACGGTCGCCTCCTCGGCGGCGAGTACGTCACCGGCGGATTGCTCGTCCTGCCAGGCCGCAGCCCGTTCGACGATCCGCTCGGCCTTGCGCATGAGAAGCGCGTCGATGCTCGGATTCGGTTGCGACACCACGTCGATGAGAGCCTCGATGGTCAGATTGGCGTCGAGGTCCTCCTGCGGCGTGACGGCCCGCATCGCACGCGTGATCTCGATCATGTACCCGTTCGGGTCGTGGGTGTAGATCGACTCGATCGTCTCGTGTTGAATCTGCATCTCGACCGGCCACTCGCTGGCATCCAGGCGTCGCCGGTACTCCAGCAGATCGGCTTCGTCGTCGACGTGTATGGCCAGGTGACGCGAGCGGATGAACCAGATCGGTACGTCCTCGGCGAAGCGTGAGTACGAATCCCCCTGCGGGCCACCGTCGAACGGCTCCAGTCCGAAGTAGTAGAAGAACGCGAGCCGGTCGTCGTTGCCGATGTCGAAGAAGAAGTGGATGAAATCGGGATGCCTGTCGGGTCCCCAGCCGGCCGCGCAGATCGAGTGCACGACCGGGAAGCCGAGGACGTCGCGGTAGAAGTGAACCGTGGCCGCCGGGTCGAAGGTGGGATAGGCGACGTGATCGACGCCGCGGACCTTGTGGGGCAGTGAACTCATGAGGACTCCAGGAAGGGTCGGGATGGGTGATCAGGCGGGGACGGTGGCGATGTCGGCGCGCAGCAGGCTGCCCGCGCCCTCGATGGAGGCCGGAAGGCCGAGTCCGCGCAGAATGCTGTAGGCGCCGGCCGTGGCAGCCGACAGCACGGGCAGACCGAACTCACGCTCGGCGTCGTCGATCAGATCCAGCGACGGCATCTGGACACAGCAGGACAACACCAGCGCGTCGACACCGTCCAGTTCGAGGGACCGGGCGGCGGTCATCACGCGTTCGCCGGGGATACATCCCACCTCGGCGTTGTCCGCGACTTCGAGGGCCCGCCAGTCCATCACCTCGAAGCCCTCGGCGTCCAGGTACTCGACGACCTTCTCGGCGAGCGGCCGGAGGTAAGGGGTCACGAGGGCAATGCGTCGGGCGTCCAGTGCACGGAGCGCCTCGACCAGGGCACCTGCGCTCGACCGGATGATCGCGTCGGAGCCGCCGGTGGCCAGCTGTTCCGCGACGGCACCCTCGACGCGCTGGTGCTCGCCCGGCCCGCCGACCATCAGCGCCACCAGGCAGGCGTAGAGGATCACCTCCGGTGAGGCGTCAGCGATCTCGAGAACGCAGCGTTCGCGTTGTGCGTTCATCGCGGCGAGCTGTTCCGGGGACACCGTGTGCATCCTCATCCGGGTCGAGTGGAACGAGAACTGCGAGGTCGGGTGCCGGTTCAGGAGGGCAGGCATCTCGGTCTCGACCGTGACATTCGAACTCGGCACGACGAGGCCGATGCGATGGACACCCATGGGTCCGGTCCTTTCGATCGCGGCCCGCAGAGGGCCGTTCACGCCAAGTTGACGTTGACGATGATTATTCGACGCTGATGACGATTCGTCAAGGCGTTCGCCATGGTGGGTCTGACCTGCAGCGATAGGTGACTGGGGGACACTCGATGGTGATCCATCTCATAACAAATGCTTGACAGGTAGTCGATTGCGTCGAATACTCAACGCCAATGTAAACAGACCTCAAGGGCCTCGCAGCCCGGACAACGAAGGAGTACCTGGCCATGGCATACGTGATCGGTGTGGACGTCGGCGGGACGTTCACCGACGCAGTCCTCGACGACGGCAGCGGCTTGGTCGTCGCGGGGAAGGCGCCATCCACCCCGCCGGATTACTCGGCCGGGGTGATGGATGTCCTGACCGTTCTCGCCGAGCAGTTGGGCCGTCCACTCGACGAGATGCTCGCCGACACCCACCACATCGCGCACGGCACCACGTCGTCGCTGAACGCGCTGGTCATGGGCCGAGTGCCGGACGTCGGATTCATCACCACCAAGGGGCACCGCGACTCGATCTTCATCATGAACGTCGAGGGTCGCTACCTTGGTCGTTCGCCGGAGCAACTGCAGAATGTGCTCGCGCAGAGCAAGTCTCATGGGTTGATCCACAAACGGCATGCTCTCGAGGTCACCGAGCGAATCGACCGGGACGGCCGCGTCGTGGTCGCACTCGACGAGGACGAGGTCCGGACCACGGTCCGGCAACTGCTCGACGACGGAATCTCCGCGATCGCCGTGTCGCTGCTGTGGTCGTTCCGCAACCCCGTACACGAGCAGCGGATTCGCGAGATCGTCGCCGAAATCGATCCGAGCGTCTTCGTCTCGCTGTCGAGCGAGGTCAGCCCCCGCATCCGTGAGTTCGCCCGCAACGCGACCACGGTCATGAGCACCCAGATCGGTCCGGGCCTCCGGGACTATCTCGGCGAGCTCGAGGGCAGACTGCGGGAGCACAAGCTGGCCGGCCCCTTGCTCGTCATGCAGAGCAACGGCGGCGCGGTGGCCGCATCGGAGGCCCCGGGAAATGCCATCTCGACAGTGGGTTCGGTGCTCACCGGCGGCGTGGTCGGATCGGTGTCCCTCGGTCGGCAACTGGGCCACGACAACATCATCGCCACCGACGCGGGCGGCACGACGTTCCTCGTCGGGCTCGTCGTCGACGGGGAGCCGGTGCGATCATCGACGACGATCATCAATCACCATCCGATCAACGTGCCCACCCTCGAGGTCCACGCGATCGGCGCCGGCGGTGGCGCGATCGCCTGGCTCGATGCCGGCGGCAACCTGCAGATCGGCCCCCACAGCGCGCAAGCCGTTCCGGGCCCGGCCTGCTACGGACAGGGCGGTACCGAACCGACGAACACCGACGCCAACCTCGTGCTCGGAATCCTGCCTGAGCGCGGCCTTCTCGGCGGCCGCAAGGCTTTGGACCTGAATCTCGCCCGCGAAGCCATCCGTACGCGCATCGCCGAACCGCTCGGCCTCTCGGTCGAGGACGCCGCCGCGGCCATCTACGCGGTGCAGAACGCCCAGACCGGCGATCTCCTGCGCAAGACCGTCGTCGAGGCCGGCCACGACCCCCGCAACTTCATCATCTACGCCTTCGGCGGCTCGGGTCCCGCTCATTGCGGGCTGTACGCGCAGGAGATCGGGGTGTCCAGGGTCGTCGTCCCGCTGGGCCAGGTGGCCTCGGCGTTCTCGGCTTACGGCCTCGCGTCGTCGAACATCGTTCTCGCCAAGGAACTGTCGGACCCGGCGGCGATGCCACTCGACCCGGCCCGGGTGGAGGAGAACTTCAAGCTGCTAGAGGAGCAGGTGCGTGGTCAGCTCGACCGGCAGGGCCTGCAGTTCGCCTCCGTCGAGATCGAGCGCGAGATCGACATGCGCTACACCATGCAGCTGGCCGAGGTCGCGACCCCGCTGCCGGACGGTTCGCTGACCTCGACCGAGATCGTCGCCGCCGCAGAAGCGTTCGAGAAGAAGTATGCCGACCTGTACGGGAAGGACAGCGGGTTCCGCGAGGCGGGCATCCAGGCCATCACCTACCGGGTCCGCGGCACGGGAGTCCTGCCGTTCTCGCCGGAACTGCCCGAACTCGCTTCCGCCGACACCTCGGACCCGGCTTCGGCACACGTGGGCGTGCGCAAGGTCTGTCTCGACGGCCGGCGCGGCTTCGTCGACACCGACATCTACGACTACGCCGGCCTGCGCGCCGGGCACATCGTCCGCGGACCGGCGGTCATCGAGGTGCCCACCACGACCGTCGTCGTCCCCCACGACACCACCGGTGAGATCGACCGCCTCGGCAACCTGAACATCACCGTCGACCCCGCATGATCGATCACCAGCAGCAACCACAGGAGTCGCTCTCATGACCGCACCCATTCCCGGCTCGGAGGTCTTCTCCAGCCGACCCGCCGACATCGACGCGCTGGCCAGATCCCTGCCGCCGTCGTTGCCGGTGCACACCGTCTCCCAGGAACAGATCGACGCGCTCGACCCGCTCACCTACGAGGTGATCCGGCACCGCTTGTGGTCGGTCACCGACGAGATGGGCGAAGCCCTCAAGCGGATGTCGGGATCACCGATCGTGACCGATGCCAACGACTTCGACTTCGCGATCAGCGACGAACTCGGCCAAGAGGTCCAGGTCGGGCTGTACAACACGATGCTCGTCGGCGCCGTCGACCTCGCCATCTACTGGACCCTGCAGCATCGCTCGCTCAATCCGGGAATCGCCGAGGGCGACATGTTCCTCTGCAACGACCCGTGGGTCGGCGGTGGACTCCACCAGAGCGACGTGATCGTCTACCAGCCCGTCTTCCACGACGGGAAGCTGTTCGCCTGGACAAGCGCGATCTGTCACGAACCCGACCTCGGTGGGTCGGGACTGGGTTCGTTTGATCCGGCCGCCAAAGACGTGTTCTCCGAATCACTTCCGACGCCGCCGATCAAGGTGGTTCGCGACTACGAACTGCAGCGGGACGTCGCCGACGTCTGGGTGCGGCGCAGCCGGGTCCCGATGCTGGTCGGACTCGACCTGCGCGCCAAGATCGGGGCGAACAGCGTCGGACGTGACCGGTTGCTCGCGGTCATCGAGCAGTACGGCGCGGACACGGTCAAGGCCGTCATGAAGCGGATGATGTCCGACGCCGAGGGCCGGTTGCGAACGAAGCTCTCGGAACTCCCGGACGGAACGTGGCACGCCACCGGCTATCAGGACCAGTCCCAGACCGGCGACCGCGGTGTCCACAAGATCACGGTCGCGATGACGAAGACCGAGGACCACCTCGAATTCGACTTCACCGGAACCGACCCGCAGACGGGCGTCATCAACTGCACGTACGCGGGCATGCGCGGCGGCGTGATGCTGGCGCTGTTACCGATCCTCGCCGGTGACATTCCCTGGTCCGCAGGCGGTCTCATGCGGTGCTTCGACCTCGTGGCCGAAGAGGGGACGATCAACAACGCCACCTTCCCGGCGGCGGTGAGTCGCGGGCCGATCGGCCCGGCGTGGCTCACCGGCAACCTGATCGCCGAGTGTCTGGCCCAGATGCTGGATCGCCACCTCGAGTTCGGCAAGAACGTGCAGGCATCGTGCTGTGGTACGTGGGACACCGCGGTGGTCGCGGGTCTCGACGAGCGCGGCGAGCAACCGGTGCCCTTCCTCAACATCATGATGGAGCCGATGGCCGGCGGGTACGGTGCGCGACCTGTCGCCGACGGCATGGACACTGGCGGCCTCTTCTGCATCCCGATGGGGCGCATCCCCGACACCGAGATGACCGAGTTCCTCTACCCGCTGCTCACGCTGTGGCGCCGGGAGGAGCCCGACTCCGGCGGCCCGGGGCGCCATCGCGGCGGGGTGTCGGCGTCGTTGGCGGTCACCCCGTACGGGACGAGTCTGCCGATGGGTCTCGTCTTCGCCTCGGCGGGCAAGGCCGTCGCGCAGAACGCCGGACTCGCCGGCGGACTGCCCGGCAACACCGGCCTGGAGATCCTGGCACGCGACTCCGGCGTACAGGAACTGTTGGCGCAGGGCCGGATTCCGGGCACGCTCGACGAGCTGGCCGGTGCGAAGGAGATCGGCGCGTGCTACGACGAGAGTTACCTCGCCCCCGGTGAGGTGCTGTACATGCACTGGCAGGGTGGCGGCGGTTACGGCGATCCGCTTCGCCGGGAACCGGAGGCGGTGGCCGCCGATGTGCGCAACGGGAAGGTGACCCCCGCGGGTGCCGAAGACGCGTACGGCGTCGTGCTCACCGCCGGCGAGGTCGACGACTCGGGCACGGAGCGGAAGCGGGCGGAATTGCTGGAGATGCGGCGTACCCGCTCCGAGATCCCCCGCGGACAAGAGGCGACCCTCGATCTGAGTTCCGCTCGACGACTCGACGACAACCTGGTCGAGGTCACCATCGGCGATTCCCGCGTGGTGGGATGCGCCCACTGCGGAAGACTGCTGGGCGACAGCAAGTCCGGGCGGCTCGACCTGGCGCGCTACGACGGTCCGTCGAGCGACGCCGGTCCGCAGGTCACCTCCGATCCGGGCGAGTACGTCGACACCGAGGTCGTCTTCCGGCAGCAGTGCTGTCCCGGGTGCTTCACGGCCATCTACTCGGGCATCGTGCCGGTCGACCATCCCGACCGCGTCGCCGAACTCGCCCAGCTCATCCCGGCGGTGGCGGGTCGATGACGGTGACCTCCATCCCCGGACGACCCTCGGACAGCGCGGCCCCACCGGGTCGGGCCCGGTGGGGTGATCGCCTGGTCGGGTATCCCGCGGATCGCGCGGCGGCCTACCGGCGGGCGGGGGAGTGGACCGATCGCCCACTGGCCGACCGGTTGCAGGACACCGTCGACCGTTTCCCCGACCGCCCCGCAGTTGTCACCGATGTGGCGTCGATGACCTACGCCGAGTTGGGTCTTCGCACCGACCAGCTGGCGTCGGGCCTCCTCGACCTCGGGCTGCGACCCGGTGATCCCGTGCTGTTCCAGGCGGGGAATCGGATCGAGACCGTGCTCGTCTGGTACGCATGTCTCAAAGCGGGCCTGGTCCCGGTGGCGACACTCGCGGCATCGGGCGCACGAGATCGGTCACATCTCCCGTGTGGACGGGGCGGTCGGTCACGTCGTCGAGGCGGGGCTGGGTTTCGACCTCGTTGAGTTCGCCCGGCAGCAGGCAACGGGTCACCCGACCCTGCGGACGATCCTCACCATCGGGGCGCCCGACGGCCCCGGGGACGACGTGAACCCGGTGGAGGCGCTTGGTTCCGGAATCGCGCCTGCAGAGGCGCGAGCGCGGATCGCCGCGATCCAGGCCGACGTCGATCCGCTCGACGTGTGTGCGTTCCAGCTGTCGGGCGGCACCACCGGTGTGCCCAAGGTCATTCCGCGGCTGCACGTCGAGTACTGGGACAACGCCCTGCTGTACGCGCGGCGCCTGGGGTGGACCGAAGAGACACGCGTCGCCCATCTGATCCCGATCATCCACAACGCGGGCATCAGCTGCGGCCTGCACGCCGCACATTCGGTGGGTGGCTGCCTCGTCCTCGCGACCGCGGACGTGTCGAAGGCGTTCCCGCTCATGGCACGTGAACAGGCGACGGACGTCCTGATCGGGCACGGGCATTATCAGGCCGTCGCCGGTCCGGACTTCGACGCACCGAGCGCCTTCTTGCGCACCGTGATCCTGTCCGGGGCGAAGCCGAGTCGTGAACTGTTCGACCGAGCCGGCGGTGAGAACCGCTGGGTCGGACAGCTCTTCGGTATGTCCGAAGGCCTCTTCACGGTGTCCCCACGCGACTCGTCCGAGGAGGCCCGCCGGACCAGCGTGGGCACCCCGATCGCGGTCGGCGACGAGATCCGCATCCTCGAACCCGGCGCGGAGGCCGAGCTTCCCGACGGCGAGGTCGGCGAATTGTCGTGCCGAGGCCCGTACACCATCCCCGGCTACTTCGACGCGGCCGACCACAACCGGACCGCGTTCACGTCCGAGGGCTTCTATCGGACCGGGGATCTCGCGAAGGTCGTGGTGATCGACGGGGTGCGCCACCTGTCCATCGAGGGACGGATCAAGGACCTCATCAACCGCGGCGGCGAGAAGATCAACGCCGAAGAGGTCGAGCAGCTGCTCGTCACCCATCCGCAGGTGCGCAACGCCGCGGTCGTCGCGATGCCGGATCCGCGTCTGGGAGAGCGGACCTGCGCGTACCTCGTGACCGCCGACGACCGGCAGGTGTCGATGGAGAGCGTCCAGGCCCACCTGGAATCGCTTGGCGTGGCCAAGTTCAAGTGGCCCGAGCGACTCGAGCTCGTGCCGGAACTGCCCCAGACGAACGTCGGGAAGATCGACAAGAAACGACTCCGCGCCGATGTCGTGGCCAAGCTCGACGCCGACGCCGGGTCCGCCGCCGCGCCCTCGGGCGCAGACCAGTGAGGAACAACCCATGAAACTCAGTCGAATCGCCGTGCTCGGTGGCGGTCCGGGTGGGCTGTACGCCGCGCGACTTCTCAAACGAAGCCATCCCGACGCCGAGGTGACCGTCTACGAACAGGGCTCGCCCGACACCACTTTCGGGTTCGGTGTCGGACTCGCATCCCGTACCCAACGCAACCTGCGCGAGGCGGATCCCGCGTCTCTCGACGCCATCGTCGCGGTGTCGCATCCGCACGAGATGTCGATGCGGGTCGGTGACGACGTCGCCCGTCTGTCGCACGGGGAGCTGCTGGCAATCGCGCGTACGACACTTCTCGACGTTCTCCAGCAGCACGCCGTGGCCGCCGGTGTACGGCTCGAGTTCGGTGCGCGGCGGTCGGTCGCCGACCTCGACGCCGACCTGATCGTCGCCGCCGACGGTGTCAACAGTGCAACCCGAACGGACATGGCCGACGATTTCGGGCCGGCCATCTCCACCGGCGAGGGATTGTATCTGTGGTGCGGAGCCGACGTCGCCCTCCCGAGCGCGATCTTCACACCGGTCACCACGGCCGATGGCACCTTCGTCGCGCACGCCTACCCGTACGCGTCCGACCGGAGTACGTTCCTGATCGAGACGGACGAGACCACCTGGCGTCGTGCCGGTTTCGATCTCTCCACCGAGAACACCCCGATGACCGACAGCGACCAGACCGCGCTGGCATATCTTCAAGACGCCTTCGCCGACACGCTGGGCGGGCACCGGCTGATCGGCAACCGCACGCGGTGGCTGCGGTTCCGCACCGTCACCTGCGCCCGGTGGCACTCCGGGAACGTCGTGCTCCTGGGGGACGCCGCACACACCGCGCACTACTCGATCGGTTCGGGAACCAAACTCGCGATGGAGGATGCGATCGAACTCGATCACGCGGTCCGGAGTGCGACGACGCTCGACGAGGCGCTGTCGGCGTACGAGTCGGCGCGTCGGCCGAACGTCGAGTATCTGCAGTCGATCGCGGCGCGTAGCGAGCAGTGGTGGGAGTCGTTCCCCCGCCGCACCGGAATCCCGGTGGACCAGTTGATGATCGCGTACATGACCCGAGCCGGGAAGGTCGGACTCGACCGCTTCGCGTCCTCGGCGCCCGAGGTGGCCCGCCGCGGGCTCGCCGCGTATGCGGGCGTCGACGATGCTGCTGTCCCCGCCGGCGGATTGTCGACATGGGTTGTCGGACAACCATTGTCACACGGGTCCTGGACGTTCCCGACCCGGCAGGCCCCCGCCGAGCTGTTGCTCGACCCGGGGACCACCCGGCTCGAGGTCGACATCGACTCCGCCTGGGGAGAGGCCGCGGTACCTCTTCTCACTGCAGCTACGGGCGCGTCCGCAGTGTGGCTGACCGGCCGAGGCGACCGGGACGCGGTGCTGACGCGCCTGGACCTCGGCGAGCGCCTGCGTCAGGAGACGGACGCGCTGGTCGTCGTGGAGGCGCCCACCGGCTCCTACGACGATCTCGTCGCCGGGTTGGTGAGTCTGCGCACCGATCTCGTCGCCGTGACCGAGGGCGACGTCCCGGGCGACGTCCCGGAGGTCGGGCGCGGCGCGGGGGCCGGACGCACTATTCTTCGCCTATGACCAGCTCGACGCCCCAGGAGTCGCCGGCCGCCGGGCGCACCGGCCGCAGCAATTCACGGCGTGAGCTGGTCGAACGCGAGATCATGGAGCAGGCCACCAGGTTGTTCGCCGAGCGCGGGTTGGCGAGCACCACCCTTCAGGACATCGCCGACGCCACCGGTCTGACGCGTCCGGCGCTCTACCACTATGTGGCCAACAAGGACGAGCTGTTCGCCCGGCTGGTCAGCGAGATCGCCGAGGAACCGGCCATCCTGCTCCACGAGATCAACCAGCGAACCGACCTCGATCCGGTCGGGAAGATCCACGAGATGGCGATGTCCATCGCGCTCCACCAGACCCAGACCCTGGATCGGTTCCGGCTGCTGATCCGCTCGGAGGCCGAGCTGCCGCCCGCGCTCGCCGAGACCTACCGGCAGAGCCGCCGGCGGGTGCTCAAGGAGCTGGTCGCGGTCATGGAGGAAGGTATCGCCGGGGGCCGGTTCCGTGCCGCCGATCCTCGGATCTCCGCGCTCGGCATCGTCGGCATGCTGAACTGGCTGGCCTGGTGGCATCACCCGGGTGACAGCGAGACCGACCGGAAGGTCGCGCGCCAGCTGGCCGACATGGCGGTCAACTCGGTCGTCGACCCCGATGCGGACAACACCGTGTCGGGCGCGGAACGACTCATCGCGCAGATGCGGCAGAACCTCGATTACCTGGAGCGGGAGGTCCGGGAGCGCACGTCACCCCCTGCTCCCTGAGCTTGGGGAGGGCGCGACCAACCATGCGCCCGGAGCTTACGGAGGCGACGTCTACTTCTGCTCCCTGAGGAGGCCGGAGCTTGCGGAGGCCGTCACGAAGGGTCCTGGTGAGATGCGTCGCCAGCCCTTCGAGGCTCGTCGACCTCGACGCGCTCCTTCGTCGCTTGCTCGGCCCGGCGGCTAACGCTCCTCGCACCTCAGGGAGCAATGGTTCTGTCCTCCTTTCAGACTAGGGAATTGTTCTCGCGCCTGCCGCCGAGTGCGGGATCAGATCCGTCCGAATTCCGCCATCGCGTCGGCGAGGGTCATGCCGTTGCGGATGGCGGCACGGACGTCGATCTCCTTCTCCGTCATGGTCTCCGCTGCCTCGAGCACGACGTCGGCGATCCCGGCGGGGATGACGATGACACCGTCGTCGTCGCCGAGGACGAAGTCGCCGGGCTCGATGACGACCGGTTGCCCGGATGCGCCCGGCATGGTGACGGGTTGCTGCCACGTCTCGACGCGCCAACGGCCGCTGGTCTGCACCGAGGTCGGATAGCAGGAGAACGTCGTGAAACCGATCTCGTGGAGCCATCTCTTGTCGCGCACACCGCCGTCGACCACTGCGCCGACGGAGCCCCGCTGCATCATGCCGATCGCGACGAGTTCACCGAAGTAACAGACGCCCCGGCCGTTCCCCTGCCACACGGAGACCTCGTCCGGGCCGATCTGGCTGCACGCCTGCGCTTTCAGCGGGTCCCGTCCCGGGGCGGCGCTCATCGCGCCCGAGATGGTGAACGCCCACCCGGCCAGCCGTTCGCGTCCGGCCACACACCTGATGTCGGTGGCGAGCGCCTGATCACGGTGGCCGAGGTCGTCGAGGACGTCGGCGACGTTCGCGACGTCGACGGCGAGGAAGCGGGAGCGGATGAGTGCGCGGTCGGTGGTGGTGCGCATGGGTATCAGCGGCTGACTTTCGGTGAGGGCGGGCGAGGAGCGGGGGACGAACTGCTGTCGCATCAGGTGTCCTGACGCGTGCGCATCCGCAGGCGGCGGAACGCGGTGAACAGGACGACGACGGCCAGGACTCCGTAGAGGACCCAGGTGATCGCGCTGCCCACCAGCACACTCGGATCGCCGCCGCTCGACATCATCGCGTTGCGCAGGCTGGTCTCGGCAAGGGGGCCGAGGACGACGCCGATCATGACGGGGGCGAGCGGGAAACCATACCGCCGCAGCAGATATCCGACGAAGGCGATGGCGATGACCAGGATGAGGTCGGTGATCGCGGCCGAGGTCGCGTAGACACCGAGCACGCAGAACACCGCGATCCCCGCGTAGAGGTAGTGCCTGGGGATCAGCAGCAGCTTCGCCCAGATGGCGGCGAACGGCATGTTGAGGATCAGCAGCATGACCAGGCCGATGAACAGGCTGGCGATGAGCGTCCAGACGAGGTCGGCGTTCCGTTCGAAGAGCAGGGGGCCGGGTTGCAGGCCGTACTGCTGGAACGCGGCCAGCATGATCGCCGCGGTGGCGGAGGTGGGCAGGCCCATCGCGAGCAGCGCCCCCATCGCGGTGCCCGACGTCGCGTTGCCCGCCGCCTCCGGACCGGCGACACCGCGGATGGCGCCGTGGCCGAACTGGGGGTCGGGTCGTTTGCGGTCGAGACGACGCTCGGTTCCGTAGGCGAGGAACGTCGGCACCTCTGCGCCGCCGACCGGGATGACGCCGAAGGGGACGCCGAAGCCGGTGCCGCGCAACCACGCCGGAAGCGCCTCGCGGAATTCGGCGCGCTTGAGGAAGGGCCGCCCGATGACGGCGTCCGCGTCCGGCGCACGCGTGCGGTGGATGCGGGAGGCGATGTAGAGGACCTCGCCCAGGGCCAGTGTGCCGACGGTGATGACGATGATGCTGATGCCGTCGAACAACTCGGGCGCGCCCATCGTGAAGCGCTGGGTGCCCGAGATGCCGTCGATCCCGATGACCGCAAGGATCAGCCCGATGAGGAGTCCGGTCAGGCCCTTGATGACGGAGTCGGAGACCACCGAGGCAATCGCGATGAAGGCGAAGACGGCGAGGGCGAAGTACTCGGCGGGACCGAACTGGATGGCGAGATCGGCGAGCTTGGGTGCGAAGAACACGACGATGGTCGTCGCGATCATGCCGCCGATGAAGGCGCCGATCGCGGCGGTGGCGAGTGCCTGGGCGGCCCGCCCGCGTTTGGCCATCCGATGACCCTCGAATGATGTTGCGATGGCGGTGGACCCACCGGGTGTGTTCATCAGGATGCCCATGGTCGAGTCACCGAACAGGCCGCCGAAGTACACACCGGCGAACATGATGAACGCGGCGGTGGGGTCGAGGGTGAAGGTCACCGGCAGCAGCAGTGCGACGGCCATCGCCGAACCGAGGCCTGGGAGCACACCCACCGCGGTGCCGAGCAGCGCGCCGATGAAGACCCAGAGCAGGTTCATCGGCGTGAGCGCCTGGGAGAAACCTTCCAACAGGAGTGAGACGTTGTCCATCAGAACAGACCTCCCAGGATGCCGGCGGGGAGGTTCAGCCCGAGACCCGCCGAGAAGAACGCCTGCACCGCACAGGAGACGACGAGCGACACCGCGATGTCGAGGACCGGACGGGTGGAACCCATGGCATAGGCGACGATCCAGAACAGCAGCGCAGCGGACAGGATCCAACCCAGCGGGATCAGCAGCACGGTGAAGGCGATGAGTCCGGCCAGGACGAGACCCAGTGCACGCCAGTCACTCTGCGTTCGCCACTGGCCGGTCGCGGGCGGCACGATGTCGGGATCGGGCTCGTCGGGGTGACGCAGGGTCTGCACGGTCAGGAGTCCGGCGATCAGGTAGGCGCAGATCGTCAGGATGATCGGGAAGAACGCGGGTCCGGGAGTCGCTGCGCTACCCGGGATGTCCATCCCGATGATGCCGGCGGTCAGGTAGACGGCAAGTGCGAGCATGAGGCCCGCGACGACCAGACCGCTTCGTCCGGTGAGCGGTCGGCGCGCGGGGTCCGATCCGTGTCCGTCGTCGAGCGTCGTGCCGACGGGCTGCGCCGCCGCATTGTCAGTCGTCATGATGGGCTGCCTTCACTGCCAGTACCGGGACCTCGGCGTCGATGAGAATGCGCTGTGCGTTCGAGCCGAGCAGGAGTTTCCCGACGCGGGACCGGCGGCGCAGTCCGACGACGATGAGATCGGCGGCCAGTTCTTCTGAGACGTCGATGAGTTCGGCGGCCGGGTCGGAGTCCTCGCGACGATGACCGATCCAGCGAATGTCGTTGGTGTCGCCGGCATTATCGACAGGGGCGAAGTCGGGCTCGGGAATGCCACCGTCGTCGTCGACAGCGGGGGTCTCCATGTCGAAGACGATCAGTTGAGAGCTCTCGCTGCGCGCGAGGCGCCGGCCGTGTTCGAAGGCCGCTCGACCTTCGGGGGTGTGGGCGAAAGCGACGAGGATGGGCATGGGTTCTCCGTGATGTCGTGTGGGGCAGGGGTTGTGCAGTGCGGGTTCGGCGACCGGCGGTCGGTCAGTACCCGAGGTCGGCCCAGATGCCGCGGACGAACTCCGATTGCTGGTCGATGACCTGGTTGAATCCGGCGCCAGGCGTGAACGTGTCGGACCAGTTGTTGCGCTGCAGTGCATCTCGCCACTCGGGTGATTCGACGACCTCGGTGACGATCGCCTCGAGTTCGGTGCGCTGGTCATCGGTGATGCCCGGCGGTGCGACCACCCCGCGCCAGTTGGTGAGGGTGACGTCGTAACCCAGTTCGGACAGGGTCGGCAGATCGATGGCCGGGACCGGATCGGGAGCC
The DNA here is from genome assembly GCF_042668985.1 of Gordonia sp. NPDC057258. Classification (NCBI taxonomy): domain Bacteria; kingdom Bacillati; phylum Actinomycetota; class Actinomycetes; order Mycobacteriales; family Gordoniaceae; genus Gordonia; species Gordonia sp. NPDC057258. Next base: position 326,294 of record NZ_JBHUXZ010000001.1, on the reverse strand, counting down.
GAGATCGCCAGCGCGCGTAGATTTCCGGCGGTGATCTGGTCGACGAAATCCTCGTAACCACTGACCGAGGCCTTGATCGTCCCGGACATGAGTGAGGTCGCCAGTTCGCCGCCACCGGAGTAGGCGATGTAGTTGACCGCGGCGGGGTCGATGCCGTTCTCCCGAGCCATCTGGCTGATGATCATCTGGTCGACGCTGCCCAGCGAACCGCCACCGAACGTGAAGTTCTTGGGGTCCTTCTTCCATTCGGCCATCAGCTCTTCGATGGTCGTGATCGGAGAATCAGCCGGTACGACGACGACGTCGTAGTCATCGGCGAGCCGCGCGATGGGGGTGACGTCTCCGAGATCCACGTCGGACCCGTTGATGTTGATCGCGCCCAGCATCGTGATGCCCATGACCATGATCGTGGTGGCGTCGCCGGTCATCCCCGCGAACTGGCTGAGTCCGATCGTGCCGCCGGCACCGGGGATGTTGACGACCTGCGAGTTGTTGACGATGTTCTGGGCTCGCAGCGCCTGCTGCATCTCGCGCGCCGCACCGTCCCAACCTCCACCGGCGGCCGCGGGCGCGATCAGGGTCAGTTGCGATCGCGCGTCGGCGCCGCCCTCGCTCCCGGCCGCGTCGACGACGCCGACGACGACGATCGCCGCGGCGACCAGTGCGCCGAGTGCTTTGACGAGCGTGGGAACACGTTTCGGCGGACGAGGCGCGCGGGACGTCTCTGCCAATTCGTCGGTGCCGGGGGATGGTGCGGTCATGCGGTCCTCGTTTTCGTTCGGGGTCGGGTCTCGAGGCCGAGGGCTACCAACATCGTCTGACTCGATTCTGCTGCGGATGTGAGGACAACCACATCGGTGGTCACATCGGAAGTGTTGGCGTAACCGTTCTCACAGTCACGCTTGGGCGCATAACTATCGTTGTGCGCTTTTCGCTCGCACTCGGCGTCGCACAGTTATAGATTATAACCTATGACAGTGACGCAGGCCACAGAGGTTGGAAAAGTGGCAGCGGCCAGGTCAGCCGGCGACGGGGTCCTCGGTGAGCGCATCGATGGCACGACGTCCGAGACTGTTGCCGATGTGCTCGCGCATCACCGCGTCGGCACGCTCGGCGTCACCGTCGGCGACGGCCTCCATGATCGCCCGGTGCTCGGCGGTGACCCGCGACCGGTCGTCGGGTGAATCGCCCCGGTGGGAGAGGCCGATGACGCGGTAACGATCTGCCTTGTCCCAGAGTCGTTCGAGGATGTCGATGAGAACGGGGTTGCCCGACGCGCGGTACACCGCGCGATGGAACTCCCGGTGTCGGACAAGGGCTTCGACATCGGACGCACTGGCGATGGGCGACAGGCGATCGAAGGCATTGTTGATGGCCGCGATGTCGGCCGCCGTTCGCGTCCGCGCGGCGAGCGCCGCCGCGAGCGGGTCCAGGTTCTCGCGTACCTGGTAGAGGTGGCGCGCCTCATCGGCCGATACGGGGGTCACCCGCGCGTCTCGGTGGGCCTCGAGTTCGACCATGCCCTCGGCGGACAGCCGACGGATCGCCTCGCGGAGAGGAGTCGTGCTGACGCCGATCTCGGCCGCCAGCTTGGCCTGGGGGATCACCGCGCCGGCCGGCAGGACCCCGGTCAGAATTCGCCGCTGGAGCTCGGCGTATGCGTAATCGTTCTTGGTGAACATCCCGCCCGGTGTGGTCATGGCGGGCCTCCCGGCAGTGGTCATGGGACATCGAGGTCCGGCAGTACCGGACGCCGTGATGATAACACCGCTGGTGCAATTTATAGGTTATAACCTATGGTGGGATGCATGAGTGGAGCTGAACGCCGCGCGCAACCCGATCTGCCGGTGGTCGATGTCGAGCGGCGGGTCGGGTCCGACGTGTACCGGCAGTGGCCCACGGTGGTCCGTCTACTCGCCGAGAACGTGACCCGCCGTGCCGACGCCGAGACGCGCGATCGAGCCCTGGACGACATGACCCGATGGCTTCGTGCCGGCACCAGCGAGGCCGAGATCCCGTACGTACCGGGTCGGTTGCTGATGCACGACACCACCAGCACGCCCGCCCTCGTCGACATCGCCGCGATGCGAGACGCGGTTGCCGCCCGAGGTGGGGATCCGACGACGTTGAGTCCGCGGCTGCCGGTGGAGGTCTCGGTGGACCATTCCCTCGCGGTGGAGTCGTTCGCGCGCCGCGATGCCGCCGTGGTCAACCTGGCCCACGACATGCGCCGCAACGCTGAGCGGTATCGGTTCCTGGCCTGGGCGTCGACGACGATGGACACCGTGCACATCAACCCGCCGGGTACCGGGATCATGCACACGATCAACCTCGAACAGCTCGCCACCGTGGTGACGGTGGAGAAGGTCGGTGGCGTCGACCACGCGGTTCCGGACATGATGCTCGGTACGGACAGCCACACGCCCATGATCAACGGGCTGGGTGTATTGGGCTGGGGCATAGGAGGTCTGGAAGCCGAGACGGTGATGTTCGGCATGCCGACCACACTGCGGATCCCCGACGTCGTGGGAGTCCGCCTCACCGGGACGCTCTCCGCGGGTGTGCTGGCCACAGACCTTGCGTTGGTGGTCACGCACCGTCTGCGCGAGCTCGGGGTCACGGGTGAGTTCGTCGAGTTCTACGGACCGGGCGTATCGGCACTGACGGTGGGCGCACGGGCGGTGATTGCCAACATGGCCCCGGAATACGGTGCCACCACCGGGTTCTTCCCCGTCGACGCACAGACCGTCCGATACCTGGCCGACACCGGACGTACTGCAGAACACTGCGAGCTCGTCGAGTCGGTGACACGACGGCTCGGGCTGTGGTTCGACCCCGATGCCGAGCCGCGTTTCACCCGCACGATCGACATCGACCTGGGCGCGGTGGTCCCGTCGGTGGCCGGTCCGCGTCGCCCGCAGGACCTGGTCCCGGTGACCGAGTTGCCGGCGACCTTCGACGCCGAGGGGCCTTCTCGACGTGACGACGACATCCCGATGCCCGCCTTCCCAGTCGCCATCGCGTCGATCACGAGCTGTACCAACACCTCTGACCCGCGCCTCCTCATCGCTGCGGGTCTGGTCGCCCGCCGCGCACGGGAGCGAGGGATGCGGGTGCCGGAGTATGTGAAGACCTCCCTCGCGCCGGGTTCGCCCTCTGCCGCCGGCGTGCTCGAGCGGGCCGGTCTCACCGACGACCTGTCCGCGGTCGGTTTCGACATCGTCGGATTCGGTTGTGCCACCTGCATCGGCAACTCGGGTCCGCTGCCGGCGGAGATCACCGCGGTGGCCGAGGCGCGCACCCGGAAGCCGGTGGCTGTTCTCAGTGGCAACCGCAACTTCCCCGGCCGCGTCCACCCGGACCTCGAACTGGGTCTGCTGATGTCGCCGCCGATGGTGATCGTCTTCGCCCTTGCCGGTGACGCGGCCATCGATCCCACCTCGGAGCCGATCGGCGTCGACGCCGACGGACACGACGTGCTGCTCGCTGATCTGTGGCCCGCCCCTGACGAAATCGATGCTCTGACGGATTCGTCGCGGCGGCCGCGCGATGTCGTCGACGACTTCGCGTCGGCATCCCGCAATCCCGCGTGGGACGCACTCGATGTACCGGATGGGCCGCTGTTTCCCTGGGACCCGTCGTCGACGGCCCTGCGGCGTCCTCCTTTTGCCGATGACGGCTACGCGCACACCATGCTCGGGGAGTACACCGCGCATCCCCTGCTCGTGCTCGGCGACGACATCACCACCGACCACATCTCCCCGGCCGGGGCGATCAAGCCCGACAGCCCGACCGGTCGATACCTCGTGGAGCGGGGTGCGGAACCGGGCGACCTGAACGTCTACGCCTCCCGGCGCGGCAATTGGGAAGCCATGCTGCGGGGCGGCTTTCAGAACAAGAACGTCCGCAACGCGCTCGCACCGGATGCGGCTCCCGCGCACACTGTCCACGCCCCCACGGGCGAGGTCGTGTTGCTCCCGGAAGCCGCCCGACGCTATGCCGACGCCGGCGACGCAGTGGTGATCGTCGCCGGGGAACGGTACGGCATGGGCAGCTCGCGCGACTGGGCGGCGAAGCTGGTGCGTCTTCTCGGAGTGCGGGCCGTGCTCGCGCGCAGTTTCGAGCGGATTCATCGGTCCAATCTGATCGGTGTCGGCGTCCTGCCGTTGCTCATCCCCGCTGACGTCGACGGCGGGTTGCAGGACCTGCAGCCCGGAGACCGACTGCACGTCAACGGGACTGCCGACGCCGTCGAGCGCGGGACGGTGACGGTCGTGGTCCGACGGGTCGACGGTTCCGAGATGCGTTTCGACGCGCAGGTGGCCGCCGAGACCGATCTGGATCGTCGGCTTCTCCGACGCGGCGGAGTCATCCCCAGCATTCTCGACGAGCAACTCGTGCGGTGACCTCGCGGGCCGGGGGGTGGCAACGCGTAGCTGCCAGCGAATTCACAGTGATCGGTCAACCCCCTCATAACCTGCGAGTTCACTCTCGATACATGAGAAAGAACAAGCACATCTCCTCGGTCCCGCTCGTCGTCCTCGACGACCCTGCTGCCATCGACCACGCGTACGACCTGTTCCGTCGCGACATCCCGCTGGCTGTCGTCAGCAGTGAGTACTCCGCGGTCCTGCCGTTCATGCTCGGCAACAACGGGCACACCGCGGCATTCGTCGCCGACGTCGACGACCCCGACCAGCTCGCGGAGGCGATCGTGATCATCGAACGTCGCTTCGGCCGGGTCGGTTCGGTCATCCGCTACGCGGCCGACATCCCGGCGGTGGCGGTGTGACTGTCGTGGAGGTGTGAGAGGAACGTCGGCGGTCCTCCAGTAGGTCATGACGTTCGGCTTCTTGCGTGGCTTCGCGCTGCCTCCGATCGCGGGCACGCTCGGCTCGCCGAGGGGCCAGTCGCGGCGAGTCGGGTGGTGGTGCGCCGCGGAATGTCCTCTGTCGCAGTGGTGTGAGGTGAGGTCGATGCCTGGCCGTCGCGATCCTGAATCAGCGCACGCCTCGTCGGCGACCGACGACGAAGTCAGATAAGTACTCCGGAGTATGAATCGGGGGTCAAGGCACGGCGGTGCGGGCCAAACGCTGGAATCGGTTGGCCCGTACGGGTGAATTCTCGCAGGTCGGGTGCCGACACCCTCAAATCGTTGCGATAGTGCATTTGCCGCCGTCGTCGAGGCAGCTGGCATTTCGTATTTCTGACCAAGACAAGGGGTACACCGCATGAGAATGAAGCATCGACTGGGAGTATCGGCCGCGGCTGCGGCAATGGTGTGTGGCGCCGGACTGCTCACCGCACCCACCGCCGACGCGGCGATGGTGACGATCTATCCCAACTATAGTGACGCCAATTGTCTGGGGCGGGGGTCTGTGAGCAGCCTGCAAGTCGCGGCCACACCAGGAAACTCCACGAACTGGCGTCCCGGACGTTGGACAGCCGTTACCGCGCCCGCCGGTGCAAGTGTTCAGCTCACCGCCAACTTGTTCTGCAAGACTTGGTACGGCGCAGGGGCGTACCGCACCGCGATCAAGCGAGTCACCGTCGTCGCGAACAAGAGCTACTACTTCTGAGCCACCCCACGCCTTCACTCCAGCCCCGCGCTCCTAAGTGCCTCCTCCAGAAAGTTGTCCGGCGTGGGGCGGGAGGGGGACGTCTCGATGTCAGGGGGCGACCGAGCGCCGACCTCGATGAATGACGCTGACAAAGAACAGTTTTCACGGTTGGGTGACATAGGGTCTGTCTGTCGATCCGATGAAACCGTCGGGCGTCGCGATGAGGCAAGTCCGGCAGCCGAGAGTGACGGCGGCTCGGCCTACTGTCAGCGTCCGCTCAGGAAACGGGGGCGAGTAGGCGCTGCCGGGTGCGGTCGACGATGTGAAGGAAGGTCGCGCTGTCGTCGTAGGCACGGGCCAAGATCAGCCCGCCTTGGATCGCCGCGACCGCGTCCAGGGCACGGTCTGAAGCCTCTTGGTTGGTGAGCCCGCCGCGCCGTAGCGCTTCCGCGAGAGCGTCGACCCAGTCGCTGAAGTAGCTGCGGACCGCGTCAGCGAATGTCTCCTTCTCCTGGCCCAACGTCATTGCCGCGAACAGGCACACGCTCTCGCGGGACATGAAGTAGTCGGCCACCTCTTGTGACATCGCCTCGACCGCTTGAGTTGCGCTCTCGGTCGTGCGAAGTGGCACGAAGACCCGTTCCTCGAACCACTCGCTCACCTCGTCGAGAACGGCACGCGCCATGTCCGTTTTCCCGTCAGGGAAAAAGTGGTAGAGGCTGCCGCGGCCGAGTCCGGTCTCTTGCTGGATGACCGACAGCGAGCCGGCTTCGAAGCCTCGCTTGCGGAAGACGCCGGCCAGCGCGCGGACCGCGTCGGATCGGTCGAGGACGGTTCGGGCCATTACAGTCCGAGGTCGCTCAAGCCGGGGTGGTCGGCCAGCCGGGGACCGGAGGCGTCCCAGAAGAACTTGCGGTCGGACTCCGTGATCGCGACGTCGTTGATGCTCGCGTGGCGGTGGGTCATCAGGCCGTCCTTGTCGAAGTGCCAGTTTTCGTTCCCGTATGCGCGGAACCAGTGGCCGGTGAGATCACGATACTCGTAGGCGAAGCGCACCGCGATGACGTCGCCGGTGAATGCCCACAGCTCTTTGATGAGTCGGTAGTCGAGCTCGCGGTCCCACTTGTCTGTGAGGAATTCGACGATCGCGGCACGGCCCTGGACGAAAGTCGATCGGTTCCGCCACCAGCTGTCCTCGCTATACGCGAGGGAGACGCGCTCGGGGTCACGCGTGTTCCACGCGTCTTCTGCGGCGCGGACCTTCTGGGTAGCGGTGGCCTCGGTGAACGGCGGCAGCGGAGGACGAGACATGACAAGCTCCTTTCAAGAGCACGGGTGTACCCATCGGTTCAGAGTGTACTGAATAGTATGCGATGTACCAAACGGTACAGACTGTCCCGCCGCCGGTCAACCCGACCCAGGCCCCTACGCTGCTCCCGGGGCGAGGGCTTCGGTGGGAGTGGCTGGGGCCGAACCTGTCCGGTCTCTCGCTAGGCATTCTGAACGTCCCCGACCTTCCATTGGTCCTAGCACATTGGGCACCATCGAATCAGAGTATTCGTTCTCGCACAGCGTATTTCGACAGGAGTCAGCAGGCCGGCCGTCGGGGCCACGCCTGTGCCGAACCCGCGATCTCGATTCAGTTGGCAGCGAACTACGCAATCCGGGTGCCGCAAACGCGGGTTAGTGACTCACCAATTAGCTGTCACAACTCCCAACTACGGTGTCATCGGACAGTGAGCCATCAACGCAGGACCAACGCAGCAAGCGGATATGCAGTGTTACCCGCAGCAATAGCCTGCATATCTCCCAGATGTGTCAGCCTGGCCACTCCTCCTGATCGTCGTAGCCAGTGGTTGTGAATCGCTGCTGGACAGGGTATTAGACACTCAGTGCCAGAGTCGTCCTGCGGAGATCAGTCGGAAGCCGGCCCCGAAACCGCTTTGCCAGAGGTGGTCCCGCCGCTGCTGGCAGAAAGGCCGTGGCCAGGATGGGCGCGCCCGGTCTGTCAGAGGCGTGGGACGTCGTCGTCGGGCGTATAGGGGTGTATGCGTTTCTGCACTGCTTCCATGACCAACGCGGCGACCGGCATGACAAGACCACCCAGGCTCACCATACGCGTCTGACCTTCCTTCTGATGTCCTGCTCAATGTGTTTCGAAAGTGCTCTAGCGCAGTGTGTTTCGGGATCTGCTAGGGACGATGCGACACCGATCTACGACCGGTCATCGGACGTTACGTGTGCGGCGTGACAGTGTCGCGGCGGGTACGCCGCTGCCGTCACCCGTTGTCGGGTTGCCCAGCCCGCCAGGAGATCGAGGTGTCACTGCAACGTGGTGAGGAATACAAGGATGGCGGCCAGGGTGATGAGGTAGGCCAGGGCCCACCGTAGGTCGTGATGTGGGGTGGGCGGGGTGTAACGGTGAAATGTGAGGCTGCGGGATGTCATGACTGCAAGTTCGATCAAGTTGGCGTTGTGGGACAGCAAGAGTCGTCGTAGGGCCAATGCCCGTCCCGCGCGTGAACAGAACGCACCCTGAGGTCGGGGGTCATGTCGCTGTGCGTTGGGAGGCGTGGCCCGGCCGTAGAGGTGTGTGACGCGGTCAGCGCCGTCGAGCGGAAGCCAGCTGCTGTCGAGGCATGCTGTGGCGGCCGCGGGCACCCATGCTGGCGGTCAATGCCGGGCCGGGCGTGCGTCGTTGCTGGTCATGGGTGCCGGGTGTGGCTGGTACCGGTGTTTCGGATTGATCCGGGTGGAGACGTGGCCGGCCCATGACGTGGGTCCACCAGTGCTGCAGCGGGCTGGGGTCGGGCCAGACGATCGGGTGAAGTTCAGGGGCGGGGGCCGACATCGGTTGGGTCCTTCCTGGGTCATGTCGTCGGAACGTGCCGGGGGTGAACGTCGTGTTCCTAGATAGCACTCGTCTGGGTGAATCGCCACCCGATGTCGAAAGCGGGCTACTGCTCTGCTCTTGGGTCGAGTGCTGTTGTGCCGGTGGAGGACTGAGTGCGTTGATCATCGAAAAGATGCTTGGCACTCACTGGCGTTGAGTGCTAATCTGATGGCGCGCAGTGATGGTTGATGTGGTGCCGTCAGCGTGGCGGCACCCGTGGATCAAGGAGGTGTTTGCGATGCTGGGTATCGATCCGTTCTCCATGGTTGATGACTGGGCTCGAGGACTTCTCACCGGCGAGTCCGGCGCTGGCCGACGTACACCGCGATTCATGCCGATCGATGTGTACAAGGTCGACGACCACTATTCGTTGATTGCCGACCTGCCTGGTGCTGATCCTGGTTCGATCGATCTCAACGTCGACAACGGGGTGTTGACCTTGTCGGCGCATCGCAGCGCACTCTCGGATGAGGGTGTGCAGTGGTTGGCCAACGAGCGTTTCGCCGGCACCTATCGTCGGCAGATCACTCTGGGTGAGGGTGTCGATCCGGCGAAGATCTCTGCTGCCTATGACAACGGTGTGCTCACGGTGACGATCCCGGTGGCCGAGAGAGCCAAGCCTCGCAAGGTGGCCATCGAGCATTCCGGCGACGGACGTCAGGAGATCACCGCCGGCTCCGAGGCGGCCTCGGGCTGACTGACCGGGGAGGTGGTTCGTCACTGTCACCCCAGTACCGGGAGGTCTGAGATGATGATGGGCTGCGTCACGGCTGCGTCGCCAGCCGGATGTGTCGACGTGATCGACGCCGAAGACACCTGGCTGGCCGCTGAAATCGATGCTGTCTTCGCGCAGGTCGGCGATCCGCAACAGTTGCTACCTACCCTCACGTGCGGGGTCGCCACCGTTCGGCGCCGGGTACCTGGTTCAAGCCGAACCGCCGCTCGCATCGCGCACCTGCGGCCGCGACACCGAGTGGTGAGGCGAGGTGGGCGGCAGCGTGGCCCGCCCACCTCGATCTGAGAGCTTCTGAAAGACGCCTGCGTCCGGGAGTCGAAAGGGTTGGCGGTGCCGGGCTCTGGGCGATGGCAGGCAGAGAAGTGGACAAGGATGACACCCGCCGTCCTCCCCGTCGGCCGAGTGCCATCCTTGTCCATATTCAGTTCGACTGATGGATCTGTGCGGATCGCTGGTACTGCCGTGATCGGTGTCACGCCTCGAACGTGGCGTGGCATGACCCGGAGTGAGGTGGGCGGCCCAGGTTCATTCGGGTGACTCATGACGAGCCCGACACTTTTGAACAGCCCGACAGTCGATGCTGCTCGCTAGTTGTCTTGGTTAGTGGCACAGTCGCATACGTTGTCACAGATTGAGTGCACTCTGAGCGTCCGCGTCGCGCCGAAGCTGTGATCGATCGGCTCCTCGAATGCCATGCCAGCAAGGTGTTCGTGATCATGGTCAGTGTCGGGAACATAGTGATGCATCGGACGCGAAAAGCAGCAACGAGTGACTGTGCAGTGGTAGCGGAGCGTGCCGGTTGCTCTCGACTGTCGGTGTCCGTCGTCTCGCCTCGAGAGCAGAGGATGAAGGCTGTCTGTCAAGACCAACTTCACAACGTCTCGGGCGACGCGCGACACAGCTGTGGGAATGCAACGACACCGGTGCCAGCGGAGACACCTCGCGTGGTCGGCGCCGCCGGCATACACAAGATTGAAAACGATTGTCGAGCAGTCACTGTCATGACGAAGACCATCAATCGCGCCGGTCAGAGCAACCCTCGCGACTTGAGTAACAGATAGTGATCGGCGAGCTTGGCGGCCAGCTTGTCCGGTGGGGCATCCACCACGTCGACGCCGAGCCGGCCCACCGCGGTGGCGGTTCGGTCCCGCAGGGTGAGTGTGCGTGCCGCGGCCGCCGCATCGTAGATTTGCGCGGCGTCGGCGCGCTTGGTGAGCATGTCGTCGAGGGCGGGGTCGGCGACCGAGCCGATGATGACTTTGTAGCGTTGCGCAAGCACCGACAGCGGGGGTAGCAGCGACTCCTCGACGGCCGCGGGCTCGAGGGGCGTGAGCAGGACCAGCAGCGCGCGCTGTCGCCCGATCTTGGCGACCTCGGCACCGAGAAGTGGCCAATCTGCCTCCAGGAGGGCGGGTTCGAGATCAGCCATCGCGGTGACGAGGCTGTTCAGCAGCATCGTGCGACCGACGCCGACCACCCGTCGGTGGACCCGCCGGTCGCCGGCGATGAGATCGACCCGGTCGCCGGCGTGCGACGCGAGCGCGGCCAGGAGTAGCGCGGCGTCCATGGCGGCGTCGAGTCGAGGGGTGTCGCCCACGCGCCCGGCCGACGTCCGAGAAGTGTCCAGAACGATGACGATGTGCCGATCCTTCTCCGGCTGCCAGGTCCGCACCACGGTCGAACGACGCCGGGCGGTGGCGCGCCAGTCGATGCTGCGGACATCGTCACCTTCGACATAGTCACGCAGGGAATCGAATTCGGTGCCCTGACCACGAACGCGCACCGCCGACCTGCCGTCGAGCTGACGCAGATGGGCCAATCGTGACGGCAGCAGCCGCCGCGAGTCGAAGGGCGGGAGTGCGCGGACGCGGCCCGGCAACGGCAGCGACCGTTGGCGTCCGGCGAGGCCGAGGGGACCCACCCGGCGGACGGCGACTCGGACCGCGAGTCGGTCACCGCGCCGGGTGGGGGTGAGAGTCGTTGTCACCGAGCGGGTCTCCGCACGTAGAACGGAAACCCGGTGGGTGTTGTCCGACGCACCCGCCGACGGCTGCCAGCTGTCGCGCAGCACTCCGCGGAACGTCTGAGAGCCGTGGTTGGTGACCGCGATCGAACACGTCGTGCTCTGGCCGAGCCGGATCGGGCCGGGTGCCGACCGCGACATGGTGATCGATTTCGTGGACCCTGCCAGCGCGATGTCGAGGCAGGCGAGCAGGATGCAGAACAGCGCCCACAGCACGGGGACGAAGTAGTTCGGCCATATCAGGATGGGCACCGCACCGAGCAGCACCAGGATCAGAAAGCGGCCGGTGAGGAACATCAGCGGGGGACGGGCACCGAGTTGATCGCGGCGTCGAGCACCGAACCCACCGACACCCCTTCGAGTTCGGCCTCCGGGCGCAACGACAGGCGGTGCGCGAGCGTCGATTGGGCGAGCGCTTGAACGTCGTCGGGGGTCACGAAGTCGCGGCCGTTCAGCCACGCCCATGCCCGGCTCGTGCCGAGCAGTGCGGTTGCGCCGCGCGGACTGACGCCGAGGGCCAGTGACGGCGAGAATCGGGTGGCCCGGGCGATGTCGACGATGTAGGCGGTGACCTGCGGGGCGACCGTGACCCGGCGGACCTGCTCGGCGCCGGCCTCGATGTCGGCGGCCGAGGCGACCGGACGGAGGCCGGCGGCGGACAGATTCCGCGGATCGAAACCGGAGGCGTGCCGCGTCAGCACGGTGATCTCGTCGTCGCGCGGCGGAAGCGGCAGGGTGACCTTCAGCAGGAAGCGGTCGAGCTGGGCTTCGGGCAACGGGTAGGTGCCCTCGTACTCGACAGGGTTCTGCGTCGCCGCGACGAGGAATGGGCTCGGCAGCGGGCGGGGATCCCCGTCGACGGTGACCTGCCGTTCCTCCATCGCCTCGAGCAACGACGCCTGTGTCTTCGGCGGGGTGCGGTTGATCTCGTCGGCCAGCAGGAGATTGGTGAACACCGGCCCCTCGCGGAACGTGAATTCGGATCTGGCGGAATCGAACACGAGTGAGCCGGTGACATCACCGGGCATGAGGTCGGGCGTGAACTGCACGCGCTTGGTCTCGACGTCGAGCGCGGCCGCCACGGACCGGACGAGCAGCGTCTTGGCCACGCCGGGAACGCCTTCGAGCAGGATGTGCCCGCGGCAGAGCAGCGCGATCAGGATGCCTGCCACCGCCGGGTCCTGGCCGACGACGGCCTTCCCGACCTCGCCGCGGACGGCCCCGAGCGCATCGCGGGCGCGGTTCGGCGCTCCGCCGGGTCGGTGGTGGGCGTGCTCAGGTGGTGGCCCGGCAGGTGTCTTGGTGAACGGGTCGGCGTGTGAGGATGCGTCCGGGGCGAACGGACCGGGGCCTGGGTTGCGGGACGGGTCGACGGTCATGGCGTGTGTCGGACTTCCTTCTCGAGGTTGGTCAGTTCGGCGGTGAAGTGCACGAGCTGGGTGTCGGCGGTGGGGAGCGGACCGGACAGCAGCGACCGGACCTCGCCCAGATCACGGTGCGTTGCCCCCACCACGGCGAGGACGATCGCCGACACCATCGGGTCCGAGTTCTCGGTCGGCGCGACGACGGTGTCCCAGTCGGGTCGAGACAGTGCGTCGGTGGCGCGGGCGGCGTCGAACGGAAGTCCCAGATACGACGCCAGCGAACCCAGCGTGTGGATGCGCAGCGCCGCCGCGGCGCGCGCGTCGGCTCCAGCGCGGTGATACATCCGGCCCCGCGCCCGGGTGGTCTCGACCGCCTTGACGACCGCCGGGAGCGGCTCGGTGACCAGCGAGCCGAATCGCCGGCCCCGCCACAACATCAGGGCCAGAACCGCGAAGACGGTCAACACGATCAGCGGCCCGACCGCGGCCGGGATGTCGGACTCCTCCTCCTCGGTCGCGACTTGATCGGTGAAGAAGGGCACGTACCAGAGGATCTCGTCGGACCTCGCGAATATCCGCACGGCGACGCCGGCGTTGTCCTGCTGTGCCAGGTGCTCGTTGGTGAGCATTGTGCCACTGATGACGACGAATTCGGGACGGTCGGCGGTGCGGGGGACCACGACCAGATTCGATGTCCCTTCGGACGTGAAGCAGGCCGTGGCCGCGGGCGAGGTCGGTGAGTATCCGAACGGACTGAAGTCGACGACGTCGGTCTCGTCGATGCCGGGCGTGCGGCAACCCGCGGGGACCGCTGCCGGGCCGGCGCCGTAGCCGGACGTGACGGGCAGGTCGAGCGCGGTGAGCACGGTGGTGTCCGGCGCGATCAGTATCACGCGGTCGGCGTCCTGCACGCGCTCTCGGAACTGTTGTGTCGTACCGGGATTGAGCGATGAGGTCGAGCTCACCACCACCGTGGTCCCGCGGCCGGGACGTGGGGCATCGGTAAACTCCGCGAGGCCACGCACCTGCCGGAGGTCGGCCCCGTGGTCGTCGAGGATCTGAGCGAGAGCGCGCGATCCGGTGGGCTGGGCGTTGTCGGGGTCGTAGCTGACGCCGGGACCGGGCGTGCCTTGCACCCCGGTGAGTGCCGTGACACCGAGGAGCCCGACGCCGGCGACCACGACGACCACCACCAGCACGATGGTCACCCAGATCCACGCCGGCGTCTTGTTCTTCGCGGGCGCCGGTCGCATCGGCGTCGACGCGACGGGTCCGGGTGGCGTCGCCTGCACGGTTCCGGTCACCGGGGCACCGCCAGTCGGCTCGACCGGACCGTGTCCTGGTCGACCGGCCGTGCGGACGAGACCCCGCGTTCGATGTCGAGGACCGCGCGCGCGGATTCGGCCGATGCGTGTCGGTCGCCGTAGGCGATGGCGTCGAACAGGTCTGTCGCCGTTCGTAACCCGGAGTCGTAGGTGGGGAAGCGGGGTCCGAGGTCGACAGCGACCTCGTGGGCGGTCAGAGACGGTTCATCGGCCAGCAGACCGCGCTCGATACCCCGACGAGCCATGGCACGCACGGCGGCGAGCACACACTCGTCGTACCGGCCTGCGGCGAAGGCGGCGTCGGCGTCGGACCGGAAGTCGGCCGCGGACCGAGCCGGACCTGTCAGTACCGACCCCGTTGGCGGGCCAGCGGTGGTGCGGGGAAGTCGTGGGTTGCGTCGGAGATGCCGGACGACCGCGACGACGAGCCCGAGGACGAGGGCGATCGCCACGACGATCACGATGCCCCGAAGGGTGTCGGAGCCGCCGAACCAGCCGAAGACGTTGTCGGCGATCCACTCCCAGAGCCGCTCACCGAAGCGGTCGAACCACGACGGTTCGGGTGGTTGATACTCGGAGTCGGACAGCTCCTCCTCGGCCCACCGGCGTGCTTCGTCGTTGCCGGGGTTCAGTGGCGCAGCGAGAACTCCGATCACCGGTCGCCCTGTCCGGAGAAGAACGGCTTCGGGTCCGCCTCGGCGCGTGCATCGTCATAGAGGACGGCCGGGACGACGGTCAGTACCGGTTGCACGACCATCGACGCCACGACGGTGCCGATCACCGCGACGACGGTCTCGGTGCCACGGGCGTCCCAGTTGTCGAACCACATGCCGGCGATCGATCCGAGGAGATCGAAGGGGTACATCATCGTCGGCATCGCGACCCGCGCCAGCACGACCATGACCGCCAGGATGCCGAAGGTCCGCCAGAACCGCTCCGCCGACAACGACCCCGAGCGGGCGATCGCGTCTCGCACGGAGAGGCCGTCGATCACGATCGCCGGTGCCGTGAACACCGTGCGTACCAGCAGCCACGTCACCGGGATGAGCGCGACGAGGAAGAGGAGGAGACTCCCGGCGATCAGCACGATCCCGTCGGAGCTGACTCCCAGACCGAGGAGTGCGATGCCCGGGGTGAACGCCGCCGCGACGGCGAGTCCCAGGAGGGCGGTCCACCCCGACAGTCGGGCGAGGGACCGGCGTCCCGCGCGCAGGGTGTCGTCGAGCGTCGGTACGGACCCGGCGCGCAGGCGGGCCAGGGGGCGGGCGGCGAGACCGCTGAGTGCGCCCGTCATGACGGTCCACTGCGCAAAGACGATGAGGACGAACGCGGTGACCGGTGCCAGGCTCGATGCCAAGTCGTCCGGGTCGTCGAGGGTCGGTTCGGCGCTCACCAGCCACCAGGTGATGAGCGCGACTGGTGCCGCCGCCGCGCCCCAACTCACGCCGACGAGGCCCAGGAAGACACGCGGTGCCGCGAACGTGGTGGAGAAGATCTGTTGCAGCAAGGAGTTGACGGACGTCGGTCGTCGTTGCGGCATCCACCCCGGCCACCCGTTGCCCGGAGGGGTCGCTCCCGGCTCGTGCGGCGGCGACAACGCCGGGCCCCATTGCGCGGAGCCCCATTGGGGCTGCGGTCCGGGCACGGTCGGAGGGCGCGGTGTGAGTGGACCCTGCGGCGGTCCGGCATCCGGCACCGGGCTCCACTCGTCGGAGACGACGGGCGGCTGCCATTGGGGCTCGCCGGACGGTGGTGGAGGTACGCGCGGCGGCTCGGTCATCGAGAGGTGCACCGGCCTTTCCGCACGCGGGGAAACTGTGCGGCGAACGTATCAAACAACTCCGACCGGGCACCGAAATCATCCACCGGTTGACGGACGCCGTGCTACCGTGCCGAATTAGAACACGTTCTACTTTTCTGGAGGATTCATGACCGTGGAACAAGCCGGGCTCGCGGAGAAGATCGACGCGGCCGTCGACTCTTACATCGAGCTGCTCAACTCGGGTACCGCAGAGCAGATCGCCGACCTCTACGCCGCCGACGCGACCGTCGAGGACCCCATCGGCGCGGACATCCGCGACACCCGCGAGCAGCTCGTGGAGTTCTACTCGGTGATCACCGGTATGGACGAGCGCACCGCGACGCTCAAGTGGAAGAAGATCGCCGGCGACACCGCTGTCTTCGAGTTCACCCTGGTCACCAAGACCGCCGGACTCGCCTTCGAGATCACCCCCGTCGACATCATGGTCTTCGACGCCGAGGGCAAGGTGTCGACGATGCGCGCGGTCTGGCAGCAGTCGGATCTCAAGCAGCTCTGACCGCGATCCCTCCGCTCCTGAGAGAGCCCGGAGCTTGCCGAGGGCGAGTCAGTCTTGCTCCCTGAGGTGCGAGGAGCGCAAGCGACGAGCCACGAAGGGCCTGGTGGACGGCGGTTTCTAGCGATCCCCCAGACGTCTTGCGGGCCCTTCGTGGCTCGCTTCGCTCGCACCTCAGGGAGCAGAGAATACGGACGCTCAGGAAGGGTCAGCCCCGCCCCGTCGGCCTCAGCACGATTTCTTCGGGGTGGGCGTCGGCCGGGGTGGAGATGGCGTGCACGACTGCTCGGGCGACGGTCGCGGGACGCAGGAACCGCGACCCGTCGTACTCGTCTCCTTCGATGGCGACGATGTCGCGCTGCATGTCGGTGTCGATGCGGCCGGGGAAGACGGACGTCACCCGGAGGGTCGGTTCCTCGACGCGCAATCCGTCTGCGAGAGCGCGCAGCCCGAACTTGCTCGCGGCGTACGGGGTCCATCCCGGGTTGACCCGGCGTCCCGCGCCCGAGTTGATGAATACGACGTGGCCCGCGGCCGCTCGCAGCGCGGGGAGAAGCAACCGTGTCAGCTCGGCGGCCGCGACGAGGTTCACCTCGAGCACGTGACGCCATTCCTCGACGGGGGTCTCGCCGACGGGCTCGAGGCTGCTGGACACCCCCGCATTGTGGACGAGGACGTCGAGTTCGGTGATCGCCTCCACGGCGGCCTCGACCTCGTCGTAGTCGGTCAGATCGGCAGCGAAGGTGCTCGCGCCGTCGAGTTCGGTCGCCAGCCGATCGAGTTCGGGGGAGGGGCGTCCGCCGAGCAGGAGGTCGTGGGTCGGCGCGAGCTGGCGGGCGATCTCGGCTCCGAGGCCGCGGCTCGCCCCGGTGATCAACGCGGTGGGCACCTCTCGACCCTACTGCGAATTCGTGCGGGGCAGCCCCGTCGGGCTCGATGAGCAGACGCCGACGTCGCGGGGCACAATCGTCGACGTGGCCAGGTACGGATTCACCCCAACGCAGCTGTCGGCACGTGCCGCGTACCTGCTCCGAGGCAATGACCTGGGCACGATGACAAGCGCTGCGCCCAAGTTGTATCCGCACATGTGGAGCTGGGATGCAGCGTTCGTCACGGTCGGTCTCGCGCCGTTGTCGGTCGAGCGGGCCGTCATCGAGATGGACACCCTGCTGTCGGCGCAGTGGCGCAACGGGATGATCCCGCACATCGTCTTCGCGAACGGCCGCGACGGCTACTTCCCGGGTCCGGCTCGTTGGGAGTGCGCCCGCCTCGCCGAGTGCGCGCCCGACTTTCCCGACACCTCCGGTATCACCCAGCCGCCGGTGCATGCGATCGCGGTGCAGCGGATCCTCGATCATTCCCGACGCCACGGTCGCACGACGCGCGCCGTCGCGAACGAGTTCATCGATCGGCGCTGGAGTTCGCTGGTCCGGTGGCACCGCTGGCTGGCACACGCGAGGGACCCCAACGGCCGGGGGCGGATCACCATCTTCCACGGCTGGGAGTCGGGGATGGACAACTCGCCACGCTGGGATTCCGCGTACGCCAACGTGATCCCCGGGGTCGACCTTCCGCCGTATCAGCGCGCCGACCTCGATCACGTCGACGACTTCTCGATGCGGCCCACCGACCTCGAGTACGACCGCTACATCTGGCTGGTCGAACAGATGAAGCGCGCCAACTACGACGACGCGCTGCTCCCGAAGGTGATGAGCTTCGCCGTCGAGGATGTGTTCGTCAGCGCGATCTTCGCCGTCGCCTGCGACGTGCTGGCGACGATCGGCGAGGACTACTCCAAGCCGCGTTCGGATGTGCGCGACCTCCGCGCCTGGGCTGACCGCTTCCGGGCTGGGGTGGTCTCCGCAGCCAACGACCGAAACGGCGCCGCAAGGGATTTCGACCTCCGCGCCAACGCGTGGATCAACACCGAGACGATCGCGGTGTTCGCACCGCTGTTGTGTGGCGGACTATCCCGCGAGCGCGAACGTGCTCTGCTGCGTCTCTTCGAGGGTCCGCGCTACTGCGGCCACCCGGATCTGCGGTACGCGGTCCCGCCGTCGACGTCACCGATCTCGGCCGACTTCCGCCCGCGCGAGTACTGGCGCGGACCCGTCTGGCCGGTGATGACATGGCTCTTCAGTTGGGCGTTCGCCCGCCGCGGCTGGACCGAGCGGTCGGCGCGCCTGCGCGAGGAAGGACTCCGCCAAGCCACCGACGGGACGTTCGCCGAGTACTACGAGCCGTTCACCGGGGAGCCGCTCGGCAGCATGCAGCAGAGCTGGACCGCGGCGTCGGTGCTGGACTGGCTCGACTGAGCTGGTGCGGATTCGCCACATGTTGCAGCGAATAGTGTCGTCCTGGTGCCGTTTCCGTCCCGCTGATGGCATCCCATCAGCAGGACGGAACCGGGCCCGAGGGAAGGCCCGGGCCGCCTGAGCTCTCTGCCGTGGCCGCGTTGCGGGCCGCGAGGACGCCGAAGGCCGCGGCGAGTTCGGCCGGGTATACGACTTCGACGGAACAGTCGAACCGGTTGAGCGACGCGGCCATCCCGATCCATGACCAGGAGCCGAGTTCCACACTGCAACAATCGAAGTCGAGTTCTTCGACGGTGCCGTCGCCGGCGAACGGGGCGACATCGCGGGCAGGCAGGTCGAGTATCACCTTGCCGCGGCACGGCCACGTGTCGGAATCGGTCGAGCCCTTGAACCGGGCGGCGACGAACGATGCGGGGTCTCCCGTCGGTAGGTCGCGCCGAGTGAACTGCGGACCGGTGGGTACTCGCGGGCTCATTCGATCGGCACGGAAGATGCGCCAGTCGTCTCGCTCGAGATCCCACGCCACCAGGTACCAGCGTCCCCGAGCGGTCAGGAGGTGGTGCGGTTCCACCCGGCGCGGTGGTGAGACGTCGGGAACCGATGCAGTGGAACGAGAATCAGCTGACTCGGGTGAGCCGACACGGCGTGCGTAGTCGAACCGGAGGACGTGGCGGTGGTGGACGGCCCGCGATATCGCGCTCAGCACATCCGGCCCAGCCAGATCGGTCTCGGGGCCACCGGCGGTGACGGGGAGCGCATCGAGACGATGGCGGAGACGGGAGGGCATGAGTTGCCGGACGGTCGCCAGCGCACGTGCGGCCGGCTCACCGACATCCACACCGGTGGCGCTCGCGGTCTGCAGGGCGAGCGCGAGGGCGACCACCTGGTCGTCGTCGAAGAGCAGCGGCGGCAACTCCGCGCCGGCCTCGAGTCTATAACCGCCCTCGGGTCCCATCGTCGCCTGGATGTTGTAGCCCATGTCGCGCAGACGGTCCACGTCCCGTCGGATGGTGCGGTGGCTGACCTCCAGACGGTCGGCCAGCAGCGCGCCGGGCCAGTCCCGCCGCGTCTGCAGCAGAGACAGCAGCCGTAGGTGCCGGGCGGTCGGTGTGCGCACCAGACAAATGTAGTTCGCAGTGGCGGACACAAGGTGACCTACTCACGGGCGATCGTCGTCTGTGCGACCGAGAATCGGTCGGCAACGCGACACACATCCAGGAGAATGATGATCACCACCACCACGCACCTCAACTTCCGTGGCGATGCACGCCCGGCCCTGGAGTTCTACCGGTCGGTCTTCGGCGGCCAGATGGTCATCCGGACCTACGGCGACTTCGGGATGCCCGCCGAGGCGCCCGGTGCTGACGACGTGGTCTTCGGATCGGTCGTATCAGACAACGGGTTCCGAGTGATGGCGTATGACGTTCCGGGTCCGGCGGGTGTTTCGGCAGACGTTGCCGGCACGACGAGACGCGAGAACGGGATGACGGTCACCGACGCGTCCTTCTTCGTCTCCGTCCGAGGGGAGACCCTCGACGAAGTGCAGCAGTTCTGGGACGGGCTGTCCGTCGGGGCGTCGACCGTCGAACCGCTCGCCGCGTCGCAGTGGAGTCCCGGTTTCGGCATGCTGACCGACAGATTCGGGGTCACCTGGGTCCTCGACGTCGCGTCCTGACGCGTGCCCCGGTCAGTGCGGTGCGGACGCTCGAAGTCCGTACCCCGGGCCGGGGCGACCCATCGTGGGCGGTCACACCGAGAAGAAGCTCGCGAAGCGCTCGCGGCGAGCGCTTGCTTTGCGTCGCCGATGAATCTCGGGGTTCTCGTCCTGGTCGGCGACGACGACGATCGACGCCGGGACCCATGTGGCCGCCAGCGAGATGATCATCGACCGCACCGCTGAGGAGGTGGAACGCGGGCCCGAGCGTCCGTGTCGGCGTCGCCGGAGTCGGCGGTCTGGGACCCCTCGCCGTGAAGTTCGCGGTGGCGCTCTGCGCCGAGGTCACGGCGTGCACCTCGACCGCCGCCAAGGTCCCCGATGGCCGGGCGCTCGGAGCGCACACGGTGGCGGTGGCCACGTCGCCCGACGACTTCGCCGCGGACGTCGAGGTGTTTCCGTCGAGCCAGGTCGACGTCGCGCTGGACCGCCTTCGCCGAGGGGAGGTGCGGCACCGCTTCGTCCTCGACATGAGTGACCTCTGATCACAGCTCCCGCATCCGACGGCACACGTCGTCGTAGACGTCCACGAGTGGCCGGGGCGTCCCCGACGACCCGGGACGCTCGTTGATCTCGACCCATTCCTCGAAGGCGCACTGCACCTCGAGATTGGCGATCTCCAGGATCATCCGTAGCTGACCGCGAGTTCGCGCCGAGCTGCGGTCGCCCAGGGCCTCGGGCCGTCGGCGTGACTTGTCGGCGTAGCGGCCGAGGGCGGCTCGGCTCAGGGTGGGTGTCGCGAGTACGAGTTTCTGCACGCGCATGAAATGGGCGGACACGTCGTCGCTGCGATCACCGAACCCCTCCAGCAGCTGCCGGTAGACGCCCTCGATGTCGGCGAGCGACAGGGCATCGGGGTCGGTGCCGGCCAGATGGTCGTCGAGTGCCTGGTCGAAACCGAAGCGGTCGAAGAGCACGCACTCTTCCTTGGTCGGGAAGTACCGGAAGAACGTGCGCGGGGAGACCCCGGCGGCAGCGGCGATCTCGTCGACCGTCGTCTCGTCGAATCCGTTGCGCTCGAACAGATCCACTGCGGCCTCGTGGATCTCCAGGCGCGTCGCATCTCGACGGCGGGCCCGCAACCCGCCGGTCTCGGAGGATTCCGGCATGGGTCGAGACTAGCGGTCGACCGGCGCAGGTGTCAGTCGGTGCCAGCCTGGCAGTCCCTGCCATTTTTCGGTAGCGTCGCCGTGTGATCGACCCGGACCACCACAGCGATGAGAGAACGACAGTGACCGAGAACGCCGCCCTCCCGGGCACCGACAACCGCACCGACACCGGCACGGATCGCAGCGCCGTGCTGCTCATCGGGGTCTTGCTGGTCGCGGCCTTCGTGGTGATCCTGAACGAGACGATCCTGAGCGTCGCACTGCCCACCCTGATGGCCGACCTCGAGATCACCGCCGCCACCGCGCAATGGCTCACCAGCGGGTTCCTGCTGACGATGGCGATCGTCATCCCGATCACCGGCTACCTGATGCAGCGCTTCACCCTGCGGTCGATCTACATCGCGGCGATGACGTTGTTCACGATCGGCACCCTCGCCGCCGCCCTCGCGCCGGGCTTCGAACTCCTGATCGTCGCCCGCGTGGTGCAGGCGTCCGGCACCGCGCTCATGGTCCCGCTGCTGATGACGACGATCCTGAACGTCGTCCCGGAGCAGAATCGGGGCCGCACGATGGGACTGGTCTCCATCGTCATCGCCGTCGCGCCGGCCGTCGGTCCGACGGTGTCCGGCCTGATCCTGCAGTCCCTCAGCTGGCGAGCCATGTTCTGGATCGTGCTGCCCATCGCGATCGGTGCGCTGATCCTCGGCGGGGTGTTCGTCCGCAACGTCACCGAACGGCGGCCCGCGCAGCTCGACCTCATCTCGGTCCCGTTGTCGGCTCTCGGCTTCGGCGGTGTCGTCTACGGTCTCAGCAGCATCGGGGAGTCGGCGGGTGGGCACGCCCCGATCCCACCGTGGGTGCCACTCGTCATCGGCGCCGTCGCGCTCGCGTTGTTCGTCGTGCGACAGCTCAAACTCGCCGACCGCGGCTTGGCACTGCTCGACCTGCGGACCTTCGCGATCGCACCGTTCCGCTTGGCCGTCGTGCTGATGGCCGGGTTCATGCTGACGCTCTTCGGCGCGCTCATCCTGCTTCCCCTTTTCCTACAGAACGTGATGGGCAAGGACGTCCTGACCACCGGCCTCGTGCTCCTGCCCGGTGGCCTGGTGATGGGTCTGCTGGCGCCCTTCGTCGGTGCATTGTTCGACAAGGTCGGTGCACGACCACTGGTGCTACCGGGCACCTTGGCCGTCAGTGCCGGCACGTGGCTGCTCACCACGCTCGACGCCGGGTCGTCGTTGGGCATGGTGATCGCGGCTCACGTGATCCTCAGTGCTGGTATCGCTTTCGGTCTGACGCCGCTCATGACCTCAGCGCTGGGATTGCTGAGTCCCGAGCTGTACTCGCACGGCAGCGCGACCGTCAGCACCATCCAGCAGGTCGCGGGAGCGGCAGGCACCGCGCTGTTCATCACGCTGATGTCCCGGGGTACACAGTCGGCCATCGACGACGGGGTGAACCCGCTGCAGGCGGGGGCCGACGGCATTTACCTGGCCTTCGTCGTCGCGGCCTGCCTGTCGCTTGTGCTCATCGCAGCGGCCGCGCTCGTCCGTGGCCGAACGGGTGCGCCGGCGGCCCGGGCCGCCGAGTCGGCCTAGCCGCTCGACCGTCGGCCCGGCCGGCTCACCGGGTCCGGTAATCCAGCAGACCGGACCAGAACTCGTCGGGGATCTCGTCGCCGGCGCGCAGCACCTGCGCCAAGCCGGCGGCCATGAAGACGCCGAGCAGACCAAGCCACAGCCCGGACATCGAGATCGTCACCCAGGCGATCACGACAGCGGCCGGCCACGGGTCGAGGATCAACAAGACCGGCGCGAAGAAGAAGCCCGCCCCGATGAACCACGAGGACAGGGCGCGGTCGCACCGCATGACCGCGGTCAGCCACCGCGGACACGAGCCCGTGGGCGCGCGGAGAGCAGCGGGTCTTCTGCCGACGGCGGTCGGTCGGTCGGTCATCGGACACCTCCTCTGCGGATCGTCGTGATCCCAGTGTCGGCGTCAGACGTCGTGAGAGCCACTACCTCTCAGGTAGTCGCCGCACCCGGGCCGATGTCGTGTGCGAGTGCCACCGCATCGTCGGGTCAGGCCGTCGTCCGGTGCTCTTCGTTCGGGTGCGCGTGCGGAAAGCCGATGGATTGCAGTCGATTCAGTGCATGGGTACGGGCCCGGTGCTGGTTGCCCGGCGGCGGCACGTAGACACCCGCCCAGATCCCGGTCAGGTGAGTCGGATCGTCCAGTGCGAGGCGGGCGCAGCGCGAGCGGATCGGACAGCGGACGCACCCGTCGACAGCGTGCCGGTTGGCCAGGCTCCGGGCACCGGCGGCCTGCTCCGGGAACCAGGCGTCCGGGTTCGAGGTACACGTGGGTTGCATGTCAGGCACTCCGCCGACATCGCGCGCACTTCGTGCACGACCTGTCGTGCTGGTTGCGCCGGCAACCGTCACCCACTGACGCCGATGGCCCATTGATCCCTCCGATCAAACTGAGAACGTATGTTGTCAGAGTCTGGTCGAAGGTGCAACACTGATCGCGAATCACGTTGCGGCGCGGTCGCAGTCGTGCCGAGCAGGCCCGCGGAGTCGAGTCATGAGACGGCGCCCGGCTGGGTTCTCAACCGGGCGCCTGGGCCGGGGCGCTCGCATGCGGCGGAACCGGCTTGCCGACCGCGGTACCCGACCGACCAGGGGCCGAAACGGTGCGCACCTGCGGGTCGATGTCTGCGTGCCCGACCGATCACCCTGTCCGGGACGGGCCGGTTCCGTAGCACGCCATTACAGTGCCGTCACACCTACGAAACACGACGCTTGTTTCATAACAGGGGACAAAGTCCACTACGGGGAGTCGCGCCGATGGGTCGCGGACCCCGGATGTCGTCGACGTACCGCCGCCCGCGAGTACGCCCAGATCGAACCTGTGAAGGAGCATCGTGACCATCGAGAGTGCCAAGGCCCTGGAGTTCCGCGTGACCAGCGGCGGATACGAGGATCTGCCGAAGATGCCCGAGGCGGAGTACCCGGGCACCGAGGGCTTCATCGGAGACGTCTACGAGAACCCGGACGGAAGCCCCATGTGCAGCGGGTACTTCGAGCTGCGCCACACCGACGAGCCGCTGTACTACGAGTACGAATACGACGAGATGAAGGTCGTGCTCGAA
Source organism: Gordonia sp. NPDC057258 (assembly GCF_042668985.1). Taxonomy (NCBI): domain Bacteria; kingdom Bacillati; phylum Actinomycetota; class Actinomycetes; order Mycobacteriales; family Gordoniaceae; genus Gordonia; species Gordonia sp. NPDC057258. The sequence continues at coordinate 301,785 of NZ_JBHUXZ010000001.1, read as the reverse complement.
GGCGAGTTCCTCCTGGAGAACAGGGAGACCGGGCAGAAGACCGTGGCCAAGGCCAAGGACGCGATCTTCTTCCCGAAGGGGTCCAAGATCTACTTCAGCACCCCCGACTACGCGCTCGCCTTCTACACCGGGTTGCGCGACGCCACCCTCCTCTGAGTCGCTGCCATGTCGCAGATCGACTTCTCCAGCGTGCCGACGTGGGCACGTCCCGGCGTACCGATCGAGGCGACGACGCCCCCACCGACCGGCAACTCGTACGTGCTGGTCGGTGTCGGGGATGTCGCCGAGACCCTGGCTCGCTGGGAGTCATCACTACCTCCGCGTGCCACCACACGTATCCACGGGGATACCGACTCGGTCGCCGCCCAGCTCGGCAGCACCCTCGCCGAAGCCGTTGTCGGCGTGCGAGTCTGGATAGCAGCGGAGCCGGGATCGGCACTGACACTGCGCGCGGTCGCGCTCGGTGCCGGACTCGAGGACGACGAGATCGCCGTCGTCCCGGTGACTTCCGCGCCGCAGTCGGTCGTGCAGATCTTCTGCGCACACTGCCGATCGGTCACCCGCGCGGCCGCGGCCGTCGATGACATCGTCGGGTGCGTCGGTTGCCGTCGCGACCTGCTCGTGTACCACCACGTCTCGCGTCGAACCGGACAATATCTGGGTTTCATGGCCGACGCCGAGACCGCCCAGTCGGCCTGTCCGGGAACCGGACCAGGCGAGGTACCCACCCTCACGAAGGATCCCTCATGAACACCGGAGTGGCCGACATGAGCAGCCCCGAGTCCGTCGTGCGTCCCGGAGCCGGCGCGACGACGCTGGAACTCGTCGTCACGGCTGTCGACGCCCCCGCCCGAGACATCCGCGCGATCACCTTTTCCGACCCCGGCGGCAACGTGCTGCCCGGTTACATCCCGGGCAGTCACGTCGTCGTGCACGGGGGTGCCTTCACCAACGCCTACAGCCTGACCGGCGACGGCGCGCATCCGTTGCACTACTCGATCTCGGTGCTCCGACTCGATGACGGCAAGGGCGGATCGCGTTGGTTGCACGACGAACTCGAGGTCGGCGCAACGGTGTCGGTGGGGTTGCCGCGCAGCGCGTTCGCTCCGGTCGCCCGGGCGCGTAAACATCTCCTGATCGCCGGCGGGATCGGGATCACGCCGATGATGTCCCACCTTCGGTCGGCGGCTCGCTGGCGCCGGGATGTGCAACTGCTGTATGTCTTCCGTGATTCGGCGGCCGCCCACCTCGACGAGGTCACCGCACTCGCCGGACCCCGTGCCGAACTGTTCACCGACCGGCACTCTTTCGCCGATCGCCTCGCACAGACCCTGCGTACCCAGCCGATCGGTACCCACCTGTACGTATGCGGTCCGGCGGCGATGATCGACGCGGTCACTGCTGCGGCGGTGGACGCCGGTTGGCCGGAATCGCGGATTCATCTCGAGCGGTTCGGGATCGACGCTCTCGACGCCGGCGACCCCTTCCGTGTGGAGCTGACCGCTTCCGGGCGGACGGTCGATGTACCGGCGGGGACGAGCATGCTCGAGGCTCTCGAGAACGAGGGCATCGTCGTGCCGAATCTCTGCCGGCAAGGCGTGTGCGGTGAGTGCCGCATCCCGCTCGCCGGCGGTATCCCGGTCCACCGCGATCTCTACCTCACCCCCGAGGAGAAGGACGCGGGCAACGCCATCATGCCGTGCGTCTCGCGCGCTGCGGCCGCCAGCACCCTGGAGGTTCCCCTGTGACAGACACTCTCGGCCCGGGCGGAGCGACGACGACGGTCGCGCCAGATCTCCTCGCGGGCTTCCCGTTCCCGTTCCCCGAGGACCGCTATCGTTACAGCACGAATGTCGAGCCGGCCCGGACCCCGGTGACCACGGCGGCGGGCGAGTGGGGGACGTCGGTTGTCGACATCGATTCGGAGTACCGCACCGAGATCGATCAGCGCGCGGTGATCCTGGCCGCCGATCCCACCCGCCATGCTGTGTTGCCGCACATGGTCCCGGCCGCGTGGGACGCGATGTTGACCGTCATGGGTGAGCTCGCCGCGACCTGTCCCGAGTTCCGGCTCGCGTCGACCGGACCCGACACCTGGTTGTGGCACAACGAAATCCTCGGGATCGAGCAACACTTCCGATACGGTGACCCGGCGTCACTTCCCGAGGAACCGTTGCGCTACATCAGCTCTCAGGTCCAGGAGGACATCGCCCTTCTGGATCAGCGCAATGGGCAACTCCACGTCGATGCCGGGGTCGTCACCTTCGCCGCCGATTGGAGTTTCGGGTTCGACGTCGGGATGAGCTTCCTCGAGATCCACGGACCGGTGCCGCGCATCCACCCCGAAGGCGTCATCACCCGTGCGCACGAGTTCCTCAAGCGCCTCCAACCTCATCAGCCGTATCGACGAACCAACTGGACGTTGACGATCGACCGCAGGCTCGACGTCTCGACCGAGATCTATCACAAGTGGGGACCGGACCGGGAGGTCATCCAACAGGTCCCCGACGACGAGTTCGGCAGGCGGGTACACCTCCGCGTCGAAGTGCAACACCTCATCCGGCTGCCGGATTCGGGTGCGGTCATGTTCCTCATCCGGACGTACATGCTTCCGCTCGAGCAACTCGCCACCGTCGAGGTCTGGCGCCGACGCACCGCGGAGGTGTTGGCCGAATTGCCCGGTGACATGGCCGATTACAAGGGCATCATCAAGTTCCGGGATCGTGCGGCGCAGTGGCTGCGCGCGGCCGCACCGGCGACGCCGGAGACCACCGGGGCCGGCATGCCGCGGTGGCCCGCCTCGCCCCCGGCCGTCGACACCACCGGGGCGGCGTTCCTCGTGGTGGCGATCGGCGACGATCCGGCAGCCGCGCACGTGTCACGGAACTGGGTGGCGGCCGCCGAGGCAGCCGGAGGGACGCGGTTGGTGGTCCTGGACTCACTGGGCGACGCGGTCGACAGATCGGCGTTGCAGTCTGCTCTGGACGAGTGCCGCACCGGTACCCGAGTCCTGGTCACCGGCGGGCAGTACGACGTCATGACGGCACTCGCCATGGCGCGTAACGCGGGGGCGGTGGCGGCCGAACTGTCGTGCTATGTCACGCACACCCGCGACCTACCGCTCTACTGCGCGCATTGCCGCGAGACCTTTCGCGCCGAGGCCGTTGTCGGCGGCGTCGTCGCGTGCCCCGGTTGCGCTCGGGATCTCGAGGTGCACGAACACCATTCACCGGTGATGGGCAGCTTCCTGGCCTCTGCGGTCGGCGGCGACGAATGACCGCGGTCGCCGTAGGGCAGTACCCGGCCCACCTTCATCCGGCCTATGCCACCGGTCCGCGACCGATGCGTGTCATGTCCGTGCGACAACTCACCGACGAGGTCACGCATTTCCGGTTCGGCCCCGTCGACGACGCCCACGCGGTCCTGACCGCGTACCAGCCGGGCAGCCATCTCATCATCTCGGCCGGCGGACAGCGGAATGCCTACTCGCTCGTCGACGACGGGATGTACCCGACCAGCTACGGCATCTCGGTGTTGCGACGTGGTGCGGGCGGTGGTTCGGATTGGTTGCACGACAACCTCGTCGTCGATGCCGTCATCGAGATCGAGGGTCCGCGTTCGATGTTCCCGCCGGTGCTCGATCAGCGCGGCGCATTGCTGATCGCGGGCGGAATCGGGGTCACGCCGGTGCTGTCGCACGCCCGTGCCCTCGCTCGGGACGGGCGTCGGGCCGACATCGTCTACTCCTATCGGCGTGGATGCGGTGCGCACACCGAGGACCTGCGGGCGCTCGCCATGCAACCCTCCGTGACGCTGCACGAGGTGTCCGGGGCCGCGGCCACCATGCGGGTGATCGCTGAGCGATTGCGGGCGCAGCCGCTCGGAACGCACGCCTATGCCTGTGGTCCCACGTCACTCCTGGAGGCGTACACGCGGCTCGCGGAGGACGCCGGATGGCCCAGCGCGCGAGTACATCTCGAACGTTTCACCGCCCCCGAACAGGATCCCGGCGATCCCTTCACCGTGACGGTGGCGTCTTCGGGCCTCCGCATCGACGTGCCACCGGGTGTGTCGCTGCTGCAGCGGTTGCTCGACAACGGCGTCCCGGTGCCGAGTCTGTGCCGCCAAGGCGTGTGCGGCGAATGCCGAATCCCGGTGCGAAGCGGCCGAATCGAGCACCGCGACTTCGTACTGACCGACGACGAGAAGACCGTGGGCGACGCCATGCTGTGTTGTGTCTCGCGCGGTCAGGACATCGAGGTGGACCTGTGAGCATCGAATCGTTCCCGACCCGTCGGGTCGACCACCTGACGAACCTGCCGTGGCCGTTTCCGGACGAAATGGAGGAGTTCTCCTACAGCGTGAACGTCGAACCGGCACGCATCCCGCGTCCGACCCGGGCCGGCGAATGGGGCAGGCACCTCGTCGATCTCGGCGGCGCCGAGTATCCGGAGATCATGGCCGAGCGACGGCGGATCCTCGACGCCGATCCGACACGCGTCCGTGTGCGCCCGGGGATGGAACTGGCCTCCTGGGATCTGCTGTTGTACTACCTGCGCGATCTCGGTCACGCCTACCCCGCGGCGATGGAGCTCACCGAACACGGTGACGGTCGATTCCGTTGGTGCAACCGGCTTCTGGGTACGGATCAGGAGTTCGTCCTGGGTGATCCGGCCACCCTTCCCTACGGCCCCATGGAATTCCTGGCGCGTGAGGTACCCGACGACCTGCTGCTCGTCACCGAACGCGACGGGCACCTGTACTTCGACGCCGGCGTGGTCACCTTCGCCGCCGCGTGGTCGGTGTCCTTCGACGTCGGGATGGACATGTACGAGATCCACGCGCCCGTTCCCCGCATGCTCCGCGAAGGCATCGTCGCCCGCGCCGAACAGTTCCTGCGGAGGCTACCCGCAGACCAGGTGTACCGCAGGGTGAACTGGACGCTGTCGGCGTCGGACTCCCACAAACTCGACGTCAGCCTCGAGGAGCTGCCGGAGTGGGCGGCCGACGTCGCGGGCATGATCGCCGACGGCGATTTCGGTCGCGCGCGACTGCGCATCGAGCTGGAACACTTCGTCCGGTTGCCGATGTCGGGTGCGGTGACGTTCAATATCCGGACATTCATGGCCTCGCTCGAGGACGTGAAGCGCATACCCGAGTGGGCCGGTCAATTGGCGACCGTCATCGAGACGCTCGGCGAGGACATCGCCGCCTACAAGGGTTTTCTCGACTATCGCGACAACGTCGTCGCATACCTCCGCGGTCAAAGTCGCCCGTGAGCCCTGGTCCCGTAACACCCGACTTCTCGTAGAGTCCCAGAACCGAAAGATCGCTCATGGAACCCATACTCGCCGCCAATGCCGACCTGGCATGGATGCTGGCGGCCTTCGTCTTCGTCCTGCTGATGTTCCCGGGCCTGGCCTTCTTCTACGGAGGCATGGTCGGATCGAAGAACGTCCTCAACATCATGACGATGGTCATGTCCACCCTGGCGATCACGGCGGTCCTGTACGTCGTGATCGGGCACGGCCTGGTGTCCGGTCCGTCGGTGGGCGGGTGGGGCCTCATCGGCAACCCGACCGACTACATCGGCCTGACCAACTGGCTCACCGACGACGCTTCCGGCGCCACCCAGACGCTCTACTTCGCAGCCTGGTTCATCCTGTTCGCGGCCATCACGATCGCGATCGTCGCCAGCGGCGCGGCGGGCCGGATGAAGTTCTCGGCGTGGCTGGTCTTCGCGCCGATCTGGCTCATCGTGGTGTACTTCCCGGTCGCCCACTGGGTCTTCGCGGCCGACGTCGACGACAACTACAGCGGCGGGTTCCTGCTGAACGACCTCGAGATCGTCGACTACGCAGGCGGCACCGCCGTCCACATGAATGCCGGTGTCGCGGCCCTTGCCCTCGCGGTGGTGCTCGGTGCGCGCAAGCGGCGGATGGAGCGCCCGCACAACGTGCCGATGACGATCATGGGCGGCGGCATCCTGTTCTTCGGCTGGTTCGGGTTCAACGGCAGTTGCGCGCTCGGCGCCAACTTCCTCGCGCAGGCCGTCATCCTGAACACCCTGCTGGCCGGTTCGGCGGGCATGATCGGGTTCGCGATCATCGAGAAGTGGCGCGAGGGGCACGTCACCTCGCTCGGCATGATCACCGGCACCGTCGCGGGCCTCGTCGGGATCACCCCGGCGGCCAGCAGCATGGCACCGCTCGGTGCGCTGCTCGTGGGCATCTTCGCCGCGGCGGTCGTGGCGTTCCTGCTGAGCTTCAAGAGCAAGCTCAAGATCGACGAGACGCTGGATGCCTTCGCCGTGCACGGCATCGGCGGGATCGTCGGAACCATCTGCATCGTGCTCTTCGCCACCGAGGCCGCGCCGGCCGGTGTCCAGGGGATCTTGTTCGGCGGTCCGGTGGACATCGTCTGGCGTGAGCTCGCCGGCATCGTCATCACCTGCACGTACTCGTTCGTGATGACCTGGCTGATCGCCAAGGGACTCGACAAGCTCATCGGCATGCGCGTCGACGAGGAGACCGAGATGGTCGGCCTCGACACCGCGGTCCACGCGGAGACGGCGTACGAGATCCCCGCCGCCTCGGTCGGTCACGCCGGCGGACTCGCGACCATGTCGCCGGCCCGTGCCGCGGACAAGGTGGAGGAGGCGATGCCGCCGTCGACTCCGGCCTCGGCGCCACCGGCCGGGGTCTGATCCATACCGGTCATCGGTTGGCAACTGCTCGGGGGTTCACCGTTCGACGGTGGGCCCCCGAGCGCTGTGCGTCCGAGGACGTGGAAAACGTTGCCGGACAGATTGACACCCACCGCTCACGGAGTCGAAACAGGGACGAAACATCCACCGGGTCTACTAATAGTAGACAATGGTTCACGCTAGTAGACATGCGGAACGAAAGCCCATAGAGTCGACCCCGGAGCACATGATGACAACCACCGAGACAACGACCGGCGAACTCGCCGATCTCTGCGCGACGCACGGCACCAAGTTCATCCTCGCGATGTTCGTCGACCTCCGCGGCAAGCCCTGCGCCAAACTGGTGCCGGTGGAAGCGGTGGACGAATTGGCCACCGAGGGCGTAGGTTTCGCCGGATATGCGGTCGGCGCGATCGGCCAGGAGCCGAAGGATCCCGATCTCATCGCGATCCCCGATGTCCGGTCCTTCCTGCCCATCCCGTTCATCAAGGAGGGCCTCGCGGTCGTTCAGTGCGATCCCCATGTCGAGGGCAAGCCGTGGCCGTTCGCGCCCCGGAACATCCTCAAGGCGCTCATCGCGCAGACCGCGGACGCGGGTTTCGAGCCGTGGGTCGGGGCCGAGGTCGAGTACTTCCTCCTGAAACGGGCCGCCGACGGCTCGCTGGTGACCGCCGACGCCGCCGATGATTCCGACCAGCCGTGCTACGACGTCCGCGGTCTCACCCGGATGTACGACCACCTCACCACCGTGTCCACCGCGATGAACCAACTCGGCTGGAGCAACTACGCCAACGACCACGAGGACGGGAACGGCCAGTTCGAGCAGAACTTCGCCTACTCCGACGCGCTCACGACCGCCGACCGCGTCGTCACGCTCCGGTACCTGATCTCCGCCCTGGCTGCGGAGAAGGGCATGATCGCGACCTTCATGCCGAAACCCTTCGCAGAGCGCACCGGGTCGGGTCTGCACTTCCACCTGTCCCTCACGCAGGCGGGCGACCCGGTGTTCCCGCAGGTCACCGACGACGAGCGAGGACTGGGGTTGTCGGAGACGGCGTACGGGTTCATCGGCGGGATTCTGGAACACGCACCCGCGCTCCAAGCCGTGATCGCACCGACGGTCAACTCCTACAAGCGAACCGGTGCGACGGCGACGCGCTCGGGTGCGTCCTGGGCCCCGCGGCGGGCCACCTATGGCGGCAACGACCGCACCCACTACATCCGGGTGCCCGACGAGCAGCGCGTGGAGCTCCGTGGCGGTGACGGGTCGGCGAATCCGTACCTGGCCGTCGCCGCGCTGCTCGGTGCGGGACTCGACGGCATCAAGCGGAGTCTGGACCCGGGCGCCGTCGGCAACTGCCCCGGCCACATCGCCGAACTCCCGCTCACCCTCCTGCACGCGGTGGAGGCGCTGGAGGCCGACGGGGTCGTCGCCGGCACGCTCGACGCCGCGCTTCCCGAGGACTGGCCCGAGGACGAGCAGCGGGTCTCGGCATACTTCGCCGGACTCAAACGCGACGAGTTCTTCGACTGGCACGCGGCGGTCACGCCGTGGGAGGTCGACAAGTACCTGACGGCGTTCTGACCGTCCTTCCCCCAGAACACAAGACCTCTCAACGAGATTCATCGATCGACGTAAGGAACTGATCATGTGCGGAATCGTCGGGCTGCACCTGCGCAACCCTGACCTTCACCCCCGGTTGGGCGAGATGCTCGCCGGGATGCTCGGCGAGATGCAAGACCGTGGCGCGGATTCGGCGGGTATCGCCGTCTACGGCAACCCCACGTGGGCACCGTCCGGACACGGCTGCATCTCCCTCCTCGAACTCGACGTTCTCCCCGACGAGGTGTCCACGACGCTGAGCGCGGCCCTCGGGGTGCCGGTCGCGGCACAGACGATCGACGTGACGCTGGTGGCCTCCGCCCCGGCGCCGGCCGACGAGCTTCTGGCCGCCGCCCGGGCCGCATACCCGCAGGCCCTGGTGGCCGGTTTCGGGTCGGACCTGACCGTCCTCAAGGGCGTCGGCGCACCCCGTGACCTGACCGAATCCTGGGGCCTGGCCGCGGCGTCGGGATGGCAGGGCGTCGGGCACACCCGGATGGCGACCGAATCGGCGGTCACCTCCTCGGGCGCACATCCGTTTGCGGTCGGCCCCGAACAGTGCCTGGTCCACAACGGTTCGTTTGCGAATCACGCGACCATCCGGCGTGAACTGCGCGCTGCCGGAGTGGAATTCGACAGTGAGAACGACACGGAGGTCGGGGCGCGCTTCGTCGCACACCAGCTTGCGGCGGGCAAGGACGTGGAAACAGCACTGAAAGAGGTCTGCGCGAACTTCGACGGTTTCTACACGTTGCTGGTGTCGAATCGCGATTCGTTCGCGGTGGTGCGCGACGCCATCGCATGCAAACCGGCCGTGATCGCCGAGACCGACGACTGGGTGGCCATGGCGAGTGAGTACCGCGCACTGGCCAAACTGCCCGGCGTGGAGAACGCCCGCATCTGGGAGCCCGAGCCGGAGGTCGTCTACGCATGGACTCGATGACCGCCGAGTTTCCCTCCACCCCTACCGTTCCCGCCTCGAACGACACGGCGAAAGCTGAGACGATGAACCCCAATCACACCTTCGACCTCGCCGAAACCCCGTTGCGCGAGATCAACTCGATGCTGCACGGGGACATCTCCGGCGAGATCGTCATCGACAACCCGGCCGGAGCCCACAGCGTCGCCGCGGGAGTCAACCTGCCGGTGAAGATCACGATCAACGGCCACGTCGGCTACTACGCCGCGGGCATGAACCAGCAGGCCGAGGTCACGATCAACGGCAACGCCGGCACCGGCGTCGCCGAGAACATGATGAGCGGCAGCGTGATCGTGAAGGGCAACGCTTCCCAGTCGGCCGGCGCCACCGCCCACGGCGGGCTCCTCGTCGTCGAGGGTGACGCCGCGGCGCGCTGCGGTATCTCGATGAAGGGCGTCGACATCGTCGTTGGCGGGAACGTCGGCCACAACAGCGCTTTCATGGCGCAGGCGGGCCGCCTGGTCGTCCGCGGGGACGCCGGTGACGGTCTCGGGGACTCGATCTACGAGACCCGCATCTACGTGCGCGGCGAGGTCGCCTCGCTGGGTGCCGATTGCATCGCCAAACCGATGCGCGCCGAGCACCTCGAGGAACTGGCCGGGTTGCTCAAGGCCGCCGGTTTCGGCGACGACGACCCCCGCGACTACACCCGCTACGGCTCCGCCCGCGAGCTCTACCACTTCAAGGTCGACAACACCTCCGCGTACTGACCCTCCTCCGCTCCCTGAGGAGCGCCCGGAGCTTGCGGAGGCGCAACCCCTGCTCCCTGAGGTGCGAGGAGCGATAGCGCGGCCGACCACCTGCTCCCTGAGGTGCGAGGAGCGTTAGCGACGAGCCACGAAGGGCCGCAACGCCGCACGACCACACGACGAAAGAGAACTACCGATGACCAACAACCTGAGCATCGAACAGCGCGGCCTGCGCGAGTCGGCCACGTTCGACCGCACCACCATCGCCGCGATCCAGCGCGCGGCCGAGACCGGCATCTACGACATCCGTGGCTGGGGCGCCAAGCGCAAGCTGCCGCACTTCGACGATCTGCTGTTCCTCGGCGCATCGATGTCCCGGTACCCCCTCGAGGGTTATCGCGAGCGCTGCGACACCGACGTCGTCCTCGGCTCGCGAAATGCGAAGTACCCGTTGCATCTCTCCACCCCGGTGACGATCGCCGGGATGAGCTTCGGCGCGCTGTCGGCCGGGGCGAAGGAAGCGCTGGGGCGCGGCGCCTCGGAGGTCGGTACCTCCACCACCACCGGTGACGGCGGGATGACGCCCGAAGAGCGGGGTCAGTCCAAACACCTCGTCTACCAATATCTCCCGTCGCGATACGGGATGAACCCCGACGACCTGCGCAAGGCCGACGCGATCGAGATCGTGCTCGGCCAGGGTGCCAAACCGGGCGGCGGGGGAATGCTGCTGGGACAGAAGATCTCCGAGCGTGTGGCGGGCATGCGTACCCTGCCGCAGGGAATCGACCAGCGCAGCGCGTGCCGTCACCCCGACTGGACCGGACCGGACGACCTGGCGATCAAGATCAACGAGTTGCGCGAGATCACCGACTGGGAGAAGCCGATCTATGTGAAGGTCGGCGCCACCCGCACGTATTACGACGTGAAACTCGCGGTGCATTCCGGCGCCGACGTCGTCGTGGTCGACGGGATGCAGGGCGGAACTGCGGCGACCCAGGACGTCTTCATCGAGCACGTCGGCATCCCGACCCTCGCCGCCATCCCGCAGGCGGTGCAGGCCCTGCAGGAGTTGGGTGTTCACCGAGAGGTCCAACTCATCGTGTCGGGCGGAATCCGCAACGGCGCCGATGTCGCCAAGGCGATGGCCCTCGGTGCCGACGCCGTCGCCATCGGCACCGCAGCGCTGATCGCGTTGGGCGACAACGATCCCCGATACGCCGCGGAGTACGAGGCGCTGGGATCGGCCGCCGGTTTCTACGACGACTTCCAGGACGGGCGCGATCCCGCGGGCATCAGCACGCAGGACCCGGAACTCTCGGCGCGTTTCGACCCAGTCCTCGGCGGAAAGCGCCTGGCGAACTTCTTGCGCGTGATGACGATGGAGGCCCAGACGATCGCCCGTGCGTGCGGCAAAGCGCACCTGCAGCATCTGGAGCCCGAAGATCTCGTCGCCATCTCGATCGAGGCGTCGGCGATGGCCCGCGTTCCGCTCGCCGGGACGAGTTGGATTCCGGGGGCGGGCCTGTGAGCACCGAGACCGCCTCGGTCGTCATCGTCGGTGGCGGCCTCGAGGGCGTGGCGGCCGCCTGGGCCTTGGGACAACGCGGCATCACCGATGTGATCGTCTGCGAGCGGGACACCGTCGGCGGCGGGATGACGGGCAAGTCTTCGGGAATCGTGCGGTGCCACTACGGCGTCGGTTCGCTGGCGGCGATGGCCGCGGTCGGACTCGAGGTCTTCGAGAAGGCGGAGGAGATCTTCGGCTCCGACATCGGATTCCGTCAGACCGGATATGTCGTCGGCGTCGGCGAGCCGAATGTCGAGAACATGCGCAAGAGCCTCGCGGCGCAACGTGCGGTCGGCGTGCAGACCGAGGAGATCGACGCCGCCGATGTCGCCGCGATGTGGCCCACCGCCGACCTCGAACCCTTCGCGGCCTTCGGTTGGGAAGAGCGCGGCGGCTACGGGGACGCGTATCAGACCGCGCAGGCCTTCGCGGCCTCGGCGCGGGCAACAGGAATCCGAATTCGTCAGGGCACCAACGTCACCGGACTGATCGTCGACGCCGACCGGGTGACGGGAGTCCGACTCGCGGACGGTTCGACGATCTCCGCGGACACCGTGGTCGTCGCCACCGGTGTCTGGTCCAAACCGTTCCTCGCGCCCTACGGGGTCGACATCCCGATCGAGGTGCACCGCGAACAGATCGTGATGATTCACCCCGGTGAGGACCTCGGCGAGGTGCCGGTCTTCTCCGACCTGGTGTCGCTGCAGTACGTCCGACCGGACGTCCGCGGCGAGATTCTGTTCGGCAACAGCGATCTCGCGGCGCTCGACATAGCGAATCCCGACGACTACCGGAACCGCGCGGACTCGGACTTCATCGACCTCACCGTCGACAAGGTCGGCACCCGGTTCCCCGGGTTCACCGATCCGGCGATCACCACGAGCTACGCCGGGTGTTACGACGTCACACCCGACTGGAATCCGATCATCTCCAGCGGACCACTGGACGGGCTCGTCCTGGCGGCCGGGTTCAGCGGCCATGGGTTCAAGATCTCGCCGGCGGTCGGCCGGTTGATCGCCGACCTCGTCGTCGACGGACGCAGCGCGGACCCGCGTATTCCGGAGTCGGACTTCCGGTTCACGCGGTTCGCCGAAGGCGACCTGCTGACGACGCGCTTCCCGTATGTGGGAGCCGGCGAGATGCGCTGACCGGGACGCCGGATGATCCGAGGCCGTGGCCGTCGACAGGGGTGGAATCGTGTGTCAACTGTCAGGAAACGTTGTTTCTCACTATGCTGGCGGCGTGACGGACGACCCATTGATCCGGAATCAGTCCGGCACCGCGCGAGAGAGACCTGTCGACCAGTCGGTCGAGGAGCTGGAGCTCGAGACGGCGATCGCGCACAACGTGCGTCGCCTGCGACGTCAGCAGGGACTGTCGGTGGGAGACATGGCCACTCGCGTCGGCATCTCCAAGGCGATGCTGTCGAAGATCGAGAACGCCCAGACCTCGTGCAGTCTCAGCACGCTCGCCCGCCTGGCCAACGGCTTCGACGTGTCGGTCACCTCGCTGTTCCGCGGCGCCGAGATGGAGCGGTCGGCGGTGTTCGTCAAGGCGGGCGAGGGCTCGGAGATCGTGCGCGAGGGGTCCCGGGAGGGTCACGAGTACGAGCTGCTCGGGTCGCTGCGCGGTGAGCACAAACGCCTGGAATGTCTCCTCGTCACCTTGACGGAGAAGTCGGTGACCCAGCCGTTGTTCCAGCATGCGGGAACCGAGTTCCTGTACGTCCTCGAGGGCGTGATGGACTACGCCCACAGTCGCTCGGTGTACCGGATGCATCCAGGCGACTCGCTACAGATCGACGGCGAGGGCGCGCATGGACCCGTCGAACTCGTCGAGCTGCCGGTGCGCTTCCTGTCGGTGATCGCGTTCCCGGATTCGGCCGTGTGACAGCCCCATTCAGGTTCGCGACCGGCTGAGGTCGAAGTCGTAGCGCGAGGTCGGCACCACGTCGAGGTGGCGGTCCGCGCCGAAGCGGGACACGCTCTCGAGCATCAGGGTCATCCGGCGCTCGAGTTCCAGCTGATCACCGCCGCTTCCGTAGAACGCGTGGATGTCGCTGACCGCCGCCATCGGGAACAGTTCCTCGACGATGGCCGCGACCGGCGGGATGTCCTCGGTCAACGGTCGTTCGACGATGTTCTGGACGTAACCGAACGTGGCCTGGGTGTCGATGGCGACCTGGGTGTGATCGTCCAACCAGCGGCGCAACCACTCGGCGTGGTCGAGTTCGTCGGGTCGCCGCAGGAACGCGACGTTGGACAGGGCGTCGATCCGCGTCCCGTCCGCGGGCAGGTCCGGATTGAGCGGCGCCCGCGCGGTGACCGCCCAGGCAGCGATCGGACCGTCGAGTTCGTCATCGACGACGGCAAGGACCGGGTCGGGGTCGGGCGCCCAGAAGGACAGCACCGCGACGATGGGCGGGTCGAGTTCGTCGATGCGCATGGCCCCGGAGACCGCGTCGTCGCTGAGGTTGACCTGCACGCGCGTTGCCCCCGCTGCCATACAGCGCTCGACGAGATCGTCGGCGTCGGTGCGGCTCGGCCCGCCGCCCCGGATGGCGACGATCACCTTGGAACTCGTCATCCCGCGGACGGTACCGGTCGTTCCGCGCGCCGGTCGCCGATTCGCAGATCCATCCGCGCTTTTGCTCCCTGAGCTGTGGGGAGCGCAAGCGACAGCCCCCTGCTCCCTGAGCTGTGAGGAGCACAAGCGACAGCCCCCTGCTCCCTGAGCTGTGAGGAGCGCAAGCGACAGCCCCCTGCTCCCTGAGCTGTGAGGAGCGCAAGCGACAGCCCCCTGCTCCCTAATCCGAAGAGTTAGGTGAGGTGGCTGCTCAGGCCGCTCCGTGGGGTGTGATGGTGACGTCGTATCCGAGTTTGTGTAGGTCGTAGATGGCGCGGTTCTTGGTGCGTTCGGGGTGGCGTTGCTGGTGGTAGTCGGGGCCGGGTTCGTCGTAGACGACGTTGTCGGTGAGCATGATCCAGACCACGGTGAGCAGGGTGTGCTCGAGGGCGACGATCGCTTTGGGTTTGCCGCGAGAGCGGACCAGGCGCCGGTACTTGGCGTTGAGGAACGTGCCTTTGTGGCTGGCGATCGATAACGCTGTAGCCCCGAGAGCACCTTTGAGGTGACGGTTACCGGGGCGGGTTTTGACGTTTTTGACCCGTCCGGCGGATTGGTGCTGGCCGGGGCAGACTCCCGCCCACGAGGCCAAATGGCCTGGTGTGGGGAACTGGGCCATCTGGCCGCCGGTCTCGGCGATGATCACATCGGCGGTGGTGGTGGAGATACCCGGGATCGTGCAGATCAGGTCGCGTTTGGCTTGAAACGGCGCCATCACCTTCTCGATGCGCTCGGTCAACGCGTCGATCCGGGTGGTGTGTTCGGTGATGAAATCCAGATGCAACTCGACCAGGAACGCGTGGTGGTCGGTGAAGCGGCCCTGCAACGCCTGGGTCAACGCGGGGATTTTGCGGCGGAGTTGTTTCACCGACAACTCCGCCAACACGGCGGGATCGCGTTCACCCTTGACCAGCGACTGCAACATGAATCGCGACGAGACCCCGTTGATATCGGAGACCACCACCGACAGTTTGATGCCGGCGTCTTCGAGGACTTTCTCCAACCGTTGGATCTCGCGGCCGCGTTCGCGGGTGATCGCGGTGCGGGTGCGGGTCAGATCGCGTAACCGTCGGATCGGTTCGGGCGGCACGAATGAGGCACGCAACAGCCCGTGGGCGGCCAGCTGCGCCAGCCACGCCGCATCCGACACATCGGTTTTGCGGCCCGGGAGGTTCTTGGCGTCGTGGGCGTTGACCAGCATCACCTCGAACGGGGCGTCTTCGAGGAGGTAGTAGAACGGTTTCCAGTAGTCGCCGGTGGCTTCCATGACCACACACGTCACTTGCTCGGCGATCAGATGGTCCCGCAGCCGCAGAATGTCGCCGCTCATCGACGACCAGGTCGTGGTGTTCTGCACGGTCTTTCGGCCCGGACTAGCCAGGCGGACACAGACTTTCACATCCTTTTTGGAGACATCCATCCCGGCGCATCGGGGATGCAGCACTTCCATCTCGGTCTCCTTTCGAGTCCTCGGAAAGTGGGCTGCGGACGGGGCGAACAAAGTGCAGGAGTCTAATCCGCGTGCTCGTAGCAACAATCCACGATTCCCGTGGCAGGCCCCGCGCCTCACACTGAGGTACTGGCTCTTCGGCACAAGGGAGGAATTCAAGGTCACCGCATCCCACCCCTCCACTATCAACCCCCCACGCGCCGGTGACCAGCACGAACTCTTCGACCCCCACGACGGCCGCCAGGCCGCAGATACTGAGGTGCGAGGAGCGATAGCGACGAGCCACGAAGGGCCTGGTGAGACACGTTGCGTGGCCCTTCGTGGCTCGCTTCGCTCGCACCTCAGGGAGCATAGAATTCGGGCGCCCAGGAGTGTTCGCTCGGTGGTCCACGACGGCCGTCCGGCCGCTCCTCAGGGAGCGGAGGCGTCGCGCTCGTCGCACCTCGGGGAGCGGGAGGGGGCCGTGCTCCTTGCGCCTGTGCTCAGGGAGCGTGAAGCCGCGTGTGCGCGAACCTCAGAACTCCTCGGCGCCGATGAGAGCGGCATCGTCGGCGACCTTGTGGTCGTGGGCGACCTTGGCCAGCGATACCGCGCCGAGGGCGACGACGCAGTATCCGGTGGCGAACCACCACGGTGTCGCCTCCGAACCGGTCCACTTCGCGAGGTACGCGACGAGCACGGCCGCGATCGCGGCGCCCATCCAGCGGAGGAAGCTGAACCCGGCACTCGAGACCGAGCGCGGGGTGTCGCCGCCGACGGCCGACATCGCGACGTCGGTGAAGAGGGTGTTGAGCACGCCCGAGGGGAAGCCGGAGAGGATGACGGCCAGGCCGATCAGCCAGATCTGTCCGGTGAACGTGCCGATCCCGGCCAGCACCATGACAAGTCCGTATGTCGAGATGGCAACCATGACACCGGCCTTCTCACCGACGACCCGAGCGAGCAGCGGCGCGACGAAGACTCCGGCGACCGCGGTGAGTAGACCCCAGCCGAAGAAGACGAGTCCGGCGTAGATGGGTCGCAGGCCCATCGCGATCGGCGCCCAGGCGATCACGGTGAAGAGGGCGCCCGTGTAGAAGGCGGAACCGACGGACGTGACGAACAGGGTGCGGTTGCGCAGGACCTTGATCGGGTCGACGATCCGGACCCGCACTCGTTCGGACCGGGGGCCGTCGGCGGGAAGCATGAACGCGCACAGGATGGCTCCGGCCAGCATCAGCAGGGCGGTACCGGCAAACGGTGCGCGCCAAGTCCATTCACCGAGCGTCGCACCCAGGAGCGGTCCGACGGCCAGCCCGATGCCCAGGGCGGCCTCGTACATCATGATGGCGCTGTTGCGGTTGCCCACCGCCGATTGGACGATGAAAGCCAGTGCGGTGGCGAGGAACAGTGCGTTGCCGAGACCCCAGATCACCCGGTAGGCGATGAGCTGGTCGATGTTGTCGGCGAAGGCCGAGACGCCGGCTGCGACGACGATGAGTCCCAGCCCGACGGTGAGTGTGCGTCGCGGCCCGAAACGGTATGCGGCCCAACCGGTCAGCAGCATCGCGACGCACTGGACGCCGACGTAGACACCGAACAGGAGCGTGAGCTTCTCCGGTGGGGCGTTCAGCGCTTCGGCGATGCTGTGCAGGATCGGATCGACGAGGCCGATGCCCATGAAGGCGATGACGGCGGCGAAGGCGGTGATCCACACCGCGCGCGGTTGGGCGCGCAGAGAGGCGAGCATCGACGGTTCGGTTGCGGTGGTGTCGCGCGCCACCGCGGCGGTGTCGCCCGGGGTGTGTTCGGTGACGGTCATGAATTCCTCTGCCAGATCAGGCGGACGGCCGGCGGTGTCGAACCCCGACCGGGCCGCTCACGCACTCGCCGGGCGGGCGGGGTGCGATACCGGGTGATTGTCGAGATGGTCGCGCAGGGCCTGCAGGGCCGGTCCGGCCGCGGCGATGGCTTCGCGCTGCTGATCGTCGAGTGCGGCGAGCGCACCGGTCAGGATGACGTCCCGCTCCTCGCGGATCTGCCGCACGAGGGTGCGCCCGTGGTCGGTGAGGCCGACGAGCACGGCTCGGCGGTCGTCTGGATCAGGTCTGCGTTCGACCAGGTCGTGCTTGGTGAGTCCGTCGATCACCGACGTCGCTGTCGGCATGCGGATGGATTCGCGGGTGGCGAATACACCCATCCGCATCGGCCCGTGATCGGCGAGGACGCTCAGGGCAGACGTCTGCGCCGCGGTCAGCTCGACCGACGGTGCGCGACGACGAAGGGCCAGGTAGAGCCTGGTGATCGTCGGCCGCAGGGTCTGGGCGAGCTGGGCGGGGTCGGAAGCGGACACGTTTAGAGAGTCTAATACTTAGGGATTCGAAGTATTAGGGCGGAAGGCTGTGACGCTGCGCACGCATCTGCGACTCGACTCGTTCAGACGGTCAGTGGTGCCCCACGACTCCGAAGAAGGCGATCAGGTCCTCGCGGGCGGTCGCGACGCCGTCGGGCCGGCCGTCGATCTCGCTGAGCAGTCCGCGCTGGAAGATGCCGTCGAGCGCGATGTAGGCGACCGCCGGTGTCACCGCGGGCTGCGTCCCCGACAACTCGCAGAATCTCTCCACCACACGCCAGATCATCTCTTCGCGCCGGCGCTCGATCTCGATCACGTCCGCGCGGAAGGAGTCGTCGAACATGCTCTGGTTGCGCAGGTCGTACCAGAGCCGATGAATGGCTGCCTCGGAGTGCATGCCTGCGAAGAAGGTGTCGGCGAACTCGTCGCGCAACTGGTCCGCGGTCACCGCCTGGGCCACGACCTCGTCATAGCGGGTGACGCAGACGGCCTCGTACTGCCGGACCGCGTGGGCGATGAGGTCGAGCTTGTCGGTGAAGTAGTAGTGCAACACGCCGTGCGAGTACTCGGAGTTCTGCGCGATCTCGCGCAGGCTCGTCCGCGCGTACCCGAGTTCGGCCAGCGTCGTCAGAGTCGCCATGGCCAGCTCGTCGCGCTTGGCCTGGAACTTGTCTCGTGCGCGGGCCTCGATGCGGGCCTGTCGGTCGACGACCTGTGTCATCTCGCGGTCCTTGCCGGGGGATTCCCTTGCTCGGGGAGTGATGGAGTTCGAGACCCGAGTGTACCCACCCGGCCGAGTTCGACGCTTGTCGGCGCCGGCCGGGCGGGCACCGGGTGAGGCCTCGATCCGGTCAGCTGAATGCGCCCCGGACCTCGGTCTTCAGGATCTTGCCGATCTTGGACCGCGGCAGCTCGGTCCAGATCTCGATCTCCTTCGGCGCCTTGACGCTGCCGATCCGTTCCTTGACGAAGGCGATGAGCTCCTCGGTGTCGGCGTCGTGCCCCGCACGCAGTTCGACGGCGGCCGTCACGCGTTCGCCCCATTTGGGATCAGGCAGCCCGATGACGGCCGAGTCCTTCACCGCCGGATGGGCCAGCAACGCCTGTTCCACCTCGGCCGAGTACACGTTGAACCCGCCGGTGATGATCATGTCCTTGGCGCGGTCGACGACGAAGAGGTAGCCGTCGTCGTCGAGGTAGCCGATGTCGCCGGTGTGATGCCAGCCGTGCGCGCTCACTTCGGCGGTGGCCGTGGGGTTCTCGTGATACCCGTCCATCACGAGCGGTCCCCGGACGACGATCTCCCCGCGCTCGCCGCGACTCAGCAGCGACCCGTCCTCGGCCATGATCGCGACCGTGGTCAGCGGTGTCGGCCGCCCGGCCGATCCGAACCGCTCGGTGGCCATCGACCCGTCGTCATGGAAGTGCTCGGCGGGCGCGAGGGTGGCGATCATGTTCGGCGCCTCCGTCTGCCCGAACAACTGGCCGAGCACCGGTCCGATACGCGTCAGTGCTTCTTCCAGCCGCGTGGGCGACATCGGCGCCGCGCCGTACCACAGACATCGCAGCGAGCTCACATCCCGACTGTCGAGGTCGGGATGGTCGAGCACCCCGTAGATCACCGTCGGCGGGAGGAAGGCGTGGGTGATTCGATGCCGCTCGATCAGCGCCAGGAAGTCCCCGATGTCAGGTGCCGGCATGATCACGACCTCCCCGCCGAGGCTGAGGATGGGGAACGTCAGCACCCCCGCCGAGTGGGTCAGCGGGGCGAGCGCCAGGTACCGGGGGCGCTCACCGAACGGGTAGCTCATCAACGCCAGTGCCGTCGAGGTCATCATGTTGTCCTCGGTGAGTCGCACCCCCTTCGGTCGGCCGGTCGTCCCGCCGGTACCGGCGAGCATGCACAGACCGCCATCTGGTCGTCGGCGTTCGTCCGGCTCGGCCCGATGTTCGTCGAGCCAGCCGTCGAACGGCCTCGCCCAGTCGACGTCGCCGTCCAGACAGATCATCCGGTCCAATTGCGGGAGCTGATCTTTGATCTTCTCGATCAGGCCGGTGAACTTCGCCTGGAAGAACAGCAGCCGACACCCGAAGAGATCGAACAGCTGTCGGTTCTCCTCGGCCTCGTTGCGCGGATTGACCGGGCACCACACAGCACCCGCACGCGAGATGCCGAAGACGCATGTCAGGGCCAGCGGATCGTTGGCCGAGAGGACGGCGACCCGGTCACCGGCCTCGATCCCGTTGTGCTGCAATGCACCCGCGATGGCGGTGGACCGATCCTGGACCTCGCCGTAGGTCGAGGTGACCCCGCCGGCGGTGAGGCACGGCGCGTCGCGCCCCAGCGAGGCGCCCTTGTCGAGGTACTCCGAGAGTCGCATGTCGTCCTCAGCGGTGCACGGTGACGATCGGGTCCAGGACCAGACCGAAAGCGCGTAGGGTGCCGAGCAATTCGCGATGGCCGAACGCCTGGCAGCTCGAGACGAAGCCGACACGGCGGGGGCGGGCCTGGAGGAGTTCGTTCGCGGCGTGCGCGTTGAGCAGGGCGGTCTGCTTGTAGTTGGAGTTGCCGTGGATCACGCAGTGCGCGCGGCCGAGCGGACCGGAGGCGTACACCGAGTCCAGCGAGGTGTTCAGGCGCGGGTTCTCACGCGGGGGCATCTCGCTGCGGATGGCGGCCGACTGCTCGTCGATGATCCGGTACTTCTCCTCCTCGGACTTGCCCTCCATCTGTTCGAGCGCGGCGGCCACCAGAACCGGAACGCCCTGCATCAGTGGCCGGTTGAAGACGCCGCCGAGTGCCTTTGCGGTGGCCACGCGCGGGTCGTTCTTGAACCACACCGGGTGTGATGTACCGCCCCAGGGCAGAGCGAGACCGAGGTCGTGCTGGCCGGGCACGCTGACCGTGTACAGACCCGCGTCCGCCGGCCATTCGACGTACTCGTTCTCCTCGAGGTAGTACGCCTTCGCGAATGCCGCATTGGTGAGGATCGTGTTGGTCGACGCGACGGTCGGGTGGCCCTTCCAGAACACCTGGATGTCGAGGGTGTCCAGTCCGGGGTTCTCCAGGCAGATGTTCGCGGCGATCTCGCCGATCGAGTACATCTGCGCCAGGCCCGGCGTCAAGACCAGTTCGCGAGAAGCGAATTCGGCTCCGTACTGCGCCTCGGCATCGATCATCCAGTTCTGTTCACCGTTGGTGTCGGTGTAGTGGGCCCCGATCTCCAGGCACGCCTGGACGACCTCGTGACCGTAGCGGGCGAACGGCCCGACCGTGTTCAGTACGACGTCGGCGCCGCGGAAGGCCTCGGTCAGCGCCTCGACCGTGTGCTCGACCTCGACGATGTCGTACGCGACCGTGTCGATGCCCGGCACCGCCTCGACGGCGCTCTTCAGCCGGGCGTGGTCGCGGCCCGCGGCCAGGAACGGAATGTTGTACTCGCGCAGGTACTCACAGATCAGTCGGCCGGTGTATCCGGACGCTCCGTAGACGACGACGCGTTTGTCGGTGGGCATGGTGGGACTCCTCGTGTCTGGTTCGGGTGTTCGATGCGGGTGTTCGGGAAAAGCGTTGCGGCGGTGGACGTCGGCGGGATCACATCCCCATGCCGCCGTCGACCGGGAGGCCCGCGCCGGTGATGAACTTCGCGGCGTCGGAGACGAGGAAGACCACGGCGTCGGCCATGTCGTCGACCTGACCGAGCCGGCCCAGCGGCGTCAGTTCGGCGACCGCCTGGGCAGCCGCCTCCGGGGATTCGAACAGCCCCAGGGCCGCGGTCTCGACGGCGAGCTTGTTGCCCATCGCGGTCGGGGTGAGTGCGGGATAGATCGAGTTGACGCGCACTCCGTAGCCGAGCTTGCCGGATTCGGCGGCCGCCACCCGGGTGAGGCGGTCGATACCCGACTTCGTCGCGGAGTAGACGCTGATGCCGGGGAAAGCGATTGTCGCAGCGACGGATGCGATGTTCACGACGGCTCCGCCCCTGCCTGCGATGCCGCCGGGACGCATCGCGCGGAACGCGTGCTTGATGCCGAGGGCAGTACCGAGCACGTTGACGTCCAGCATCTTCGACGCCTCGCCGGCGTCGAGATCGACCAGGAGGTTCGTCACCTCGATGCCGGCGTTGTTCACGACGATGTCGAGCCCGCCCAGCGACTCGACGGTCGACGCCACGGCCGACTCCCAGGCTGCGTCGTCGGTCACGTCGAGCGCGACGAACTCGGCCTTCGCGCCTTGTGCCCGAAGCGTTTCGACCGTCTGCCGACCGCCGTCGGAGTTCACGTCGCCGATCGCGACGGACGCGCCCGCTGCGGCGAGCGCCTCGGCCATCCCGGCACCGAGACCCTGTGCGCCACCGGTGACCAGTGCCGTCCGCCCGGTCAGGTCATAACTCGTCATCGTTCCACCTCCGTGAGACCGCCTCGACCGAGGCGGAGAAGCAAGACACAGTCGAGACGACATGTGCTGCACGCCACACTAGGGGGTCTTGACAGTCGTCAAGAAAAACCTTGACGACTGTCACGATCGGGGTGTGGTCCACGAAAGATCCAGGTCAACGGCTCGGTGCCGCTGGACAGTCCTGGTGGGAGATGCAGAACACCCCCGAGCCGGGCGGCAGTGGCCGGGACTCGAGGGTGCTCGGATGACGAGGTGTGGTCAGACGCCGATCTCGCCTCCGTTGTCGCGCCACACGGCGACGACGGAGGGCCGGGGCTGCGATTGTCCGCCGTCGGGCCAGTGCGACGCCGGGTTGTCCGCGGAGTGGTCGTCGAGTTCGCCGGGATGCTGAACCGCGATCAGGACACGATTGGTGTCGATGATCGGGCCGCAGGTCTCGCCACCCTTGGGCACGGTCAGGAACTGCTTGGTCTCCCCGCGTCGATCGCCGTCCAGGGCGACCGCGAACAACCCGTCGTTGCTGTCGAGTGCGTTGCCGTCCGTGGAGATCCACAGATTGCCATGTGGATCGAACGCGACGTTGTCGGGGCAGGAGATCGGACTGACCTTGGTCTTGTCGAACCCGCCGTAGTAGGTGTCGGCAGCAGCCGGGTCGCCGCACACCAGCAGGAGTTCCCAGGTGAACTCGGTGCCGGTGTGGTCGTCGGTCATCTCGAGGACCTGACCGTTCTTGTTCTCGTTGCGGGGGTTCACCGCATCGGCAGGCGCTTCTCCATCGGTGCCGCGATCGTCGTTGTTCGTCAGCGCGCAGTAGACCTTGCCGGACTTCGGATTCGGTTCGATGTCCTCGGGCCGGTCCATCTTGGTCGCGCCGACGGTGTCGGCGGCCTGCCGGGTGAACACCGCGACCTCGGCGGGGGACATGCCGCGGATGTACGAGCGTGCCGAACCGTCGGCATTGACCGTCAGCAGCGGCTTCCAGGACCCCTTCCCGGCGAATTTCTCTGAGGCGGGCGGGGTTCCGGTGCCGTCCACCGGGTCGGGGGAGTCCCCGGTGAAGGTGGCGACGTAGAGCGTGCCTTCGTCGAGGATGCCCATGTTGTGGTCGCGGGCCGTCTTCGACAGGCCGGACTTCATCTTGCGGCTGGAGACGAACTTGTAGATGTACTCGAACCTTTCGTCGTCACCGCTGTAGGCGACGACGGTGTCCTTGTCCGGCCCGCTCCCGACCACGTAGATGTTCGCCGATTCGTGCTTGAACCGGCCCATCGAACTGTGCTTCACCGGAACGGAATTCGGGTCGTGCGGATCCACCTCGACGATGTAACCGAAGCGATTCCCCTCGTTCGGCTCGACGGCCAGGTCGAAGCGCTTGTCGAACCGTCCCCAGTAATGCTCGTCGCCGTCGTCCTCGAAGGAGTAGCGCTCGAGCCGCTCCTTGGCCTTGGCGTCGGTGACGGTGCTCGGGTTCGCGAAGTAGTTGTTGAAGTTCTCCTCCCCGGAGAGCATCGTGCCCCACGGGGTGAGACCTCCGGAACAGTTGGCGAAGGTGCCCAGGACAGTGGTGCCCGCCGGGTCTGCGGCCGTCTTGACGAACTCGCTGCCCGCGGCCGGGCCGGTGAGACGGAACGGACTCGAGGCAGCCAGACGTCGGTTGCGAGGGCCCACAACGGTTTTGAGAGCGCCGCTGCCGGATTGCGCGGTGACCTCGACGACTGCGATGCCGACCGACGCCATGGCGATGCGGGCCTGCTGCTCGGTGGGTTCGCCTTCCTTGTAGCCGGCGAACATGAAGGGCTCGGTCGGATACTCCAGGTTGGCGACCAGGTAGTGGTGATCGGCGACGCCGTCGACCGGGATCAGGCCGGCGAAGTCGTTGTTGAAGCCGAACTGCCCGGCCTGCGCCTCGGGTGTCTGATTGGCGAAGTCGAACTCGGGAGCGCCGGGCAGGATCGGGTCGCCCCACCTGATCACCACCTCCTGGCGGTACCCGTCCGGGATCACCACGGCGTCCTCCGTGTTCGGCGCGACGGCGGCGAAGTTCATGCCCGGCATCGCATCTCCGGATGTCGCACCGCTCGACGACGAGGCCGACTCCGACGACCCGGAGTCACCGCACGCCGCGAGGAGCGAGGTCGCACCGACGGCCACCGCTGCACCGGCCGAGGTCTTGAGAACGCTTCGACGCGAGACCGCGGTGCGGACGATGTCCCGGAAGTAGTTGTTGTCGCTGGTGTTCCCGGGATCGTGGCGGCACGCGTCGCCGCACTTGTAGCGGCATGTCACGTAGGCGCGGGACGAACGTCCGGCATCCTCGCCGGTGGACATGAACAGCTGCAACGGAATACGCACACGGGCTCCTCTGAAACATGGTCGCGCCACGGGGCCGGCGCACGACGAAGAGCACGTTAGGCGGATGAAACGAACCGGTGGCTACCCGAGCGTTAACGGCAGCCCAACACCCCTGTTGGTTCCACGTGGAACATCACGCGGCCGTGCTGATTCGGCCCGCTCGCTGCGCTTCCGGCGCCGGGGCCTAGAACCGCCCGCCGGTTCCGATCCGGCCCGACGACCCGGAGCCGCCGAAGGAACCGGGGCTGCGTCCGCCGCTCCCGAAGCCGCCCCCACCGAAACCGCCGCCGAAGCCGCCGCCACCGAAGCCGCCCCCGCGTCCCGCGACGGTGCCGCGCAGGAAACTGTCGACGAGGATTCCGCCGAGGACCGCACCGGCGGTGGACGAGCCGCCCGGATGTCGCTGTTGCGACTGCCAGTCGACGACGTCGGTCTGAGCGGCCATGAGCGCCTGGTCGGCCAGGGAACCGGCGCGACGTGCGGTCGCGGTCGCCACCGGTGCATCGGTGGCAGCGGCGTCCGTCGCGGACTGCAGAAGCCGCTGCGCTTCCGCCAGTCGGGTCCGTGCCGTGGACTGCACGGCCCCCCGCCGGGTGCCGATGAAGTCGGCGGCCGCTGTCACCTTGGCCTCCGCCGATTCGAGTGCCGCGGTGAGGACCTGTGCTCGACGGATGCGCTCGGCAGCGGCGTCCCGCGCCGCGGCGAGTGCGTCGTCGAGATCGGCATCGGCGTCGACGAGCGCCGTGAAGGTACCCAGCGGATCGGCGTCGAAGTTGCTGCGGGCATTCGCGACCGCGGCGCTCGCGACCTCGATCGCGGTCACCAGCGAGGTCCCGCCGGTCTGTGCCAGGGCGTTGGCCTCGGCCAGTTCGTCGTCCACCTCGGCGATGAGCGCCGGCATCCGCGAGCGGGCGATGGCGATGTTCGCGTCTGCATGATCGATGGCGTCGAGCAGCGTGGTCGCCTGCTCGATCGATCCCTCGGCCGAGCGGAGCGCAGCGACGGCCGGTCCCTGCTGACCCACCGGTGCGGCGATGGCGGCGCGCCCCTGATCCGCGGTCGCCTCGGCGAAGTCGATCTGGGCTCGGGCGAGATCGACGTTGTCGAGGATGGAGGTCAACGTGGCCTCGCCGTGCTTGCCGATGAGCTCGGTCAGCTGCTGCGACGCCGTCTCCAGACGGGCGCGAAGGCCGATGAGTTGCTGGGTGATGGCGTCGAATCGCGAGTCCGCATTGATGAGGAGGTTGCGCATCGCGTCGAAGTTCTCGACGTGGTCGTCCAGTGTGCTGTCGATCTCGGTGCAGGTGGTGATGATCTGGACGAGCATCGAGCGTCGTTCGTCGTCGGTCTCGGGAACGTTGTCATCGAGACGCTGGCGCAGCGCGAACGCCCGTCCGAGCGCCTGCTCGGCCGCTCGCACGGTGTCGGTGAACGGGGCTGTTTCGACCTCACCGAACTCACCGACCGCCAACTGCAGCTCTTCCTTGCTGGTACGGATGGCGTTGTCGAGGTCCGTGAGCACCTCACGCGACCACGGGTCGAGCACCTCGACGGGTTGCGCGGCCAACTGGTCGACCGTCAGTTCCTGCTCGCGCAGGGTCTCGACGCTGTCGTCGATACGACGCTGCCTGCGGCGTCGGGAGTAGAGGTACGCGCCGCCGCCGCCGAGGACGGCCACGCCGCCGACGACGCCGGCTGCGATCAGGCCGGTGTGGTTCGGATCGAGTGCGCCGGACAGCCCGTTGACCGCCGCCAGGCCCGCACCTGCCCAGTTCGCCTCACGCAATTGCGGGACGACGTCGTCGTTGGCCACCTCTTCGAGAGTCGATTGATCGAGACCGCCCACGCTGTCCGGTGCGAAGAGTCGATACCCCCGGTCCTCGGTGGCGACGGCGAGCAGGGCGTCATGGTCACCCAGCTCGCTGGCGGCAGCAGTCCGATTCGCCCATTCCTCGCTGGTCAGGCCGTCGAAATCGCGGACGTACACGATCCACATCTGGACCGCGTGGGCGTTGTAGAGCGAGTCGATCGCGGCCTCTAGCTCGGTGCGTTGCGCCGGGGAGATCGCGTCGGCGGAGTCGACGACGTAGTTCGGCAGCCGGGTGGGCGGCTCCGCCGACGCCGCGCCGGGGGATGCCAGGGCCATGAGGACGCCCAGCAGTCCCGTCAGCGCGACCGCCGAAGCCGCGCGTGTCAGCAGTTCCCGAAGTGCCGGCACTCGATGCATGATCACAAACCTAGCCGTGCGGGCGTGCGGTGTCGTCGACGCCTTCGGGGGAGTGTCGGCACCCGGGCGCGGGTGCGCCCGGGTGCTACGCGGTCAGTTCCGCGAGTCGCGCCACCGGCACAGCGCCTCGAGTGCGGTGAGGTCGTAGTCGGGGCCGGTGACGCCGACGGTCAGCAGTGTGACGCCCTCGTCGGCGAGTGCATCGGCATCGCGCAGCAGCGCGTCGGTGTCCCCGTCGAACTGCACGCCCGACGAC
This sequence comes from Gordonia sp. NPDC057258, assembly GCF_042668985.1. NCBI lineage: Bacteria > Bacillati > Actinomycetota > Actinomycetes > Mycobacteriales > Gordoniaceae > Gordonia > Gordonia sp. NPDC057258. Next base: position 274,600 of record NZ_JBHUXZ010000001.1, on the reverse strand, counting down.
CGCTCGATGGTCTCGGGGTCTCGACCCACGGCGGCGCAGTGCTCGGCCAGCACCTTGGACTTGTGCCGGTACTGCTCGACGTCGTTGAAGCCGTGCCAGACGTCGCCGTGCTCGGCGATGTAGCGCAGCGTCTTCTTCTCGCCGCTGCCGCCGATGAGGATCGGGATGTCGCGGGTGGGAGCCGGATTGAGCTTCGCCAGCCGCGACTTGATCCGCGGGAGGGCGGCACCGAAATCGTTCAACCGGGAACCGACGGTGCCGAAGTCGTAGCCGTACTCGTCGTAGTCCTTCTGGAACCAGCCGGCTCCGACGCCCAGGATCAGACGGCCGTTGCTGATGTGGTCGACGGTGCGGGCCATGTCGGCGAGCAACTCCGGATTCCGGTACGAGTTGCAGGTCACGAGCGCGCCGATCTCCACCCGAGAGGTCTGCTCGGCCCAGGCGCCGAGCATCGTCCAGCACTCGAAGTGCTCGCCCTCGGGAGCGCCGTAGAGCGGATAGAAGTGATCCCAGTTGAACGCGATGTCGACGCCCGTGTCCTCGGCGCGGCGGACCGCGTCACGGATCAGCGAGTACTCGGGTGCGTGCTGGGGCTGGATCTGGACACCGATGCGAATGGGGAAGGCCATGCCGACCAGTCTGCCCGCTGACGGCGGAATCGTCGACGGACGTGGTGGCCGCGCACTGGTGGTGCCGCGTCGACATCGGCGGTACGAAGTAGCGGTGAGCATCAGACCGGTCGCGCCGCCGCTCGACGAACTACGCCGTCGTACGAGCGCGAAGTGGAGCACGCACCCCGACGACGTACTACCGCTGTTCATCGCGGAGATGGACTATCCGCTCGCACCGGTGGTCGCCGACGCCATCATCGACCGGGTACGTGCGTCCGACATCGGTTACGCGGCGACCTCGGGTTCGGCAGGGGAGGCCTTCGCCGGGTTCGCCGACCGTCGGTGGGGTTGGCGGGTGGATCCGGCTGACGTCAGCTCGACGACCGACGTGAGCGTCGTCATCGTCGAGAGTCTGCGCGTCGCGATCAGTCCCGGCGACGGTGTCGTGCTGATGCCCCCGGTCTATCCGCCGTTCTTCGAACTCATCCCGGAGGCCGGTGGTCGCGTCGTCGAGGTGCCCCTCCTCGAGGAACGCGGGTCGTCGTCGACGGCCTGGCGGATGGATCTGGCGGGCATTGAACGCGCCCTCGCCGCCGGCGCCCGGGCGGTTTTACTGTGTCACCCGCACAATCCGCTCGGCCTCGTCCACGACGCCACCGACCTCGAGCGACTGGCCGACTTGGCCGCGGCACATGGCGCGACTGTCGTCAGTGACGAGATCCATGCGCCGCTGGTCCACCCCGGCGTGGAGTTCGTCCCGTTCCTCGCGGTGGGCGACACGGCGCGTGAGGTCGGCGTGGCCGCACATTCGGCGAGCAAGGCCTTCAATCTCGCCGGTGCCAAGTGCGCGCTCACGGTTGTCGCGTCGGATCGGGGCCGGGCTCTGATCGCGCGGCAACCCGACGAGGTGCGCTATCGCACGAGCATTCTGGGCCGCGCTGCGACCGAAGCGGCATTGGCGCACGGTGATGAGTGGCTCGACGCCATCCTCGAGGTCATCGGGGAGAGCTTCGATCTCCTCGAACTGCTTCTCGCGCAGTATCTTCCGTCGGTTCGGTACACGCGGCCGGAGGCGTCGTATCTCGCGTGGCTCGACTTCCGCGACACCGGGCTGGGCGACGACCCCGGGCTCGTCATTCTCGACAAAGCCCGCGTCGCCCTGCATTACGGACACGCCTTCGGGAATCCGGGTGCCGGTTTCGTTCGACTCAACATCGCTTGCTCCGCCGACGTGCTCACCGAGGCCATCCGGCGGATCGCGGGCGTGGTGCACTGACCCGGGGTCTCCCTCCACCATCACTTCTTGCCGGATCGGCAACCGTCCTTGCCGCTCACGACGGTGCGTGCCACAGTCGGAGGCATGACCACCGAGAACAGCCATCGCCCCGAGGCCGCGACCGAGTCCCGGGGGAGCAACGATCCGGGAACCGCCGAAGGGTGGGACGAGCGGTACCGCAGCGCGGACCGTCTGTGGACCTCCGACGTCAACCCCGCGCTCGTCGCCGAGGTGTCGGACATCGAACCGGGCACCGCGCTCGACGTCGGGTCGGGTGAGGGTGCCGACGCCCGATGGCTCGCCGATCGCGGATGGCAGGTCACGGCCCTCGACATCTCGCAGGTCGCGGTGGATCGGGCCCGTGAGATCGACCCGCGGCCGTCGATCACGTGGTTGCGTGCAGACGTGATCGCCGATGACGTCCCGGCGGCCGGCGTCGACCTCGTGACGCTGCACTACTTTCCGATCCCGAAGGAGGGTTTGGACGCCGCGCGGCGGCTGGTCGAAGCCGTCGGCCCCGGCGGGTCCCTGCTCGTCGTGGCACACGCCCCCGAGGGTGTGCGTGCACATGGCTTCGACCCTGATGCCTACGTCCAACCCGCTGATTTCGCGGGACTGCTCGGCGACGGTTGGGAAATCGTCACCGACGAGACGCGGGAGCGTGGACGGGCCGCGGGCGGCGGGCACCACACCCACGACGTGGTGTTCCGGGCGCGGAGACAGGCTGCCTGATATCCCGTTGCGTTTTGTCCCGGTAGCCGGGACCAAACGCAACAGGATCTGACGGGCGGCGGTCGCGACTTCCGCTCCGCCCACATTGAGTGCACATCTGTACACTCGGGGCATGACCGCCACGACCACGCGTGAGTCCGAGCTGCGGGCCCTCACCGATCTCGGGCTGTACGAGGCCGGCGCTGCGACGCGCGGCGTCGGAGCGATGCACCGCGTCATCGCCGGGGGCGTCTTCCGGATGCTCCGGCCTGTCCTGGGGAGTTCCGTCGACACCGCGCGGATGGTGCATGACGCCGTCAGCGAGGGGACGTACAACTCGATCACCGCTGCCCTCGACGCCGGCCGGTCGGCTGCGGACCATGTGCCCTGGTCGGAGGGCCGCGCGCCCTCGCACACCCCTCGAGGCGCGGTGCTCCTCGGCATCCTCAACGGTCTCATCGGCGATGAACTGGACACCGCGGACTCGCCCCTCACGGCCGACATGTCGATCCGCGTCGACGGCTGGCCGGTCTCCCTCGACGCCGAGTCGCTCCGCGATGGCTTCCCCGACGCGGGTGGACACGTCGTCGTGTTCCTGCACGGCCTGATGGAGTCGGAGTTCGCGTGGTCTCTAGGTGAGCAACCCACATACGGCGAGCGGCTGACCGACGACATCGGCGCCACCGAGGTCCAGGTCCGCTACAACACCGGTCGCCACATCAGCGAGAACGGCCGCGCCCTCGCCGACCTTCTCGACGCACTCGTCCTGCTCTGGCCGACGCCGGTGACACGACTGACCCTCATCGGCCATTCGATGGGTGGGCTGGTCGTCCGAAGTGCTTGCCACGCAGCCGATCAGCGCGGCGACTACTGGACGGGCCTGGTGTCGGAGACAGTGTGCCTCGGCACGCCGCACCTCGGGGCTCCACTCGCCCGCGGTGTCCACCTGGCCACGAATGCGCTGAACCGGACGCCGGTCACCCGCCCGATCGGCTCATTGTTGCGTCGTCGGAGTGCCGGGGTGCGGGACCTGTTCCACGGCAGCCTGACCGACGACGACTGGATAGGTCACGACCCGGACGCGTGGTCGCAGCCGCCCGGCGCCGACGTGCCGCTGCTGGCGGGCGCTCGCCATCTCTTCGTCACCGCGACGATCACCCGCGACCCCGACCACCCGGTCGGGCGTCTGCTGGGTGACGGCCTGGTGCTCGCGCCGAGTGGGCGCGGGCAGCACACGCGGCAGCGTCGCGGGCTGAAGTTCCAGGAGGGGTTCCACATCGGCAACGCACACCATTTCACCCTGCTGAACGACGACGCGATCTACGAGTGGCTGCTCGGCCACCTCATCCCGCGAAAGGAGCTGCCGCCCGGGCGATCGTCGTGAGACCGCGCGGGTTTCGCCGACGAAGCGGCGTCGAACTCAGTGCGGACGGCGCTGCCGGTAACGTCCGCGCGCGGCGAGTACGCCGACGACCCATCCGACGAGAAAGACCACGGCCAGGATGAACCACAGCGGGGACTCGACACTCACCCAGAACAGGTCGATGCGCACCGTGGTCCGGTTCTGCACGATGAAGACCACCGCGAGAACGGTCAGTCCAAGCGCAATCCATTGCGGCAGAGACACCTTCGACAGCGCGGACGATTTCCCAGTGGTGGGTTTCGGGGTGCCACGGTCTTTGGCCATGCCAGAGACTGTAGGCGCATTCGACGGCGGTCACCGGAGATCCGGTTGCGATTTGTCCCGCAATCCGGGACAAACCGCAACCTGACGCCGGCACCGGGGTTCAAGGGGTCCAGCGGGACCGGTACCGCGCTCAGCGGCAGACCGCCCCTTGCGACGCCGAGGTGACGAGCTTGGAGTACTTGGCCAGCACGCCGCGCGTGTACCGCGGGGGCAGGGGAGTGAAATCCTGTGCGCGCGAAGCGAGTTCGTCGTTGTCGACGAGGAGGTCGAGGAGACCGCGGCCGACGTCGAGCCGAATGCGGTCGCCGTCGCGGACCAGTGCGATCGGTCCGCCGTCGACGGCCTCCGGCGCGATGTGACCCACGCACAGACCGGTGGTGCCGCCGGAGAATCGGCCGTCGGTCATCAACAGCACGTCCTTGCCGAGACCCGCGCCCTTGATGGCGCCGGTGATCGCGAGCATCTCCCGCATGCCCGGTCCGCCCTTCGGGCCTTCGTACCGGATGACGACGACGTCCCCGGCGGTGATCGTGCCGTCCTCGAGCGCGTCCATCGCGGCGCGTTCGCGGTCGAAAACCCGTGCCGTGCCCTCGAACACATCGGAGTCGAAGCCTGCGGACTTCACCACCGCGCCCTCCGGGGCCAGCGATCCCTTGAGGATGGTGATGCCGCCGGTGTGATGGATGGGCGACTTCGTGGCCCGCAGGACCTGGCCGTCCGGGTCCGGCGGCGCGATGTGCGCCAGGTTCTCGGCGACCGTCGATCCGGTCACCGTCAGGCAGTCGCCGTGCAGGAGGCCCGCGTCGAGGAGTGCCTTCATCACCACCGGCACACCGCCGATGCGATCGACGTCGGTCATCACGTGCCGGCCGAACGGCTTGACGTCGGCCAGGTGCGGAACCCGGCTGCCGACGCTGATGAAGTCGTCGAGCGACAGTTCGACCTCGGCCTCGTTGGCGATGGCGAGGAGGTGGAGCACCGCATTGGTCGAGCCGCCGAACGCCATCACCACGGCGATCGCGTTCTCGAAGGCCTCGCGGGTCATGATGTCGCGCGCGGTGATCCCGCGGCGCAGCATCTCGACGACGGCGACCCCGCTCTGGCGGGCGAACTGGTCGCGGCGCTTGTCCGGGGCCGGGGGCGCGGCACTGCCCGGGATCGACATCCCGAGTGCCTCGGCCGCGCTGGCCATCGTGTTGGCGGTGTACATGCCGCCGCACGCACCCTCACCCGGGCAGATGGCGCGCTCGATGGTGTCGACGTCCTCCCGGCTCATCAGTCCGCGCGAGCAGGCTCCGACCGCCTCGAAGGCGTCGATGATGGTCACCTGACGCTCTTTGCCGTCCGACAGCGTCGCGTATCCGGGCAGCGTCGACCCGGCGTAGAGGAACACCGACGCGAGGTCGAGTCGGGCGGCGGCCATCAGCATGCCGGGCAGGGACTTGTCACAACCGGCCAGCAGGACCGAACCGTCGAGCCGCTCGGCGCTCATGACGGTTTCGACGCTGTCGGCGATCACCTCGCGGGACACCAGCGAGAAGTGCATGCCCTCGTGACCCATCGAGATGCCGTCGGAGACCGAGATGGTGCCGAACTCGAGCGGGTACCCGCCGCCCTCGTGCACGCCTTCTTTGACCGCCTTGGCCAGCCGGTCGAGCGACAGGTTGCAGGGCGTGATCTCGTTCCACGACGACCCGACGCCGATCTGCGGTTTCACCCAGTCGTCGTCGCCCATGCCCACCGCGCGGAGCATGCCGCGGGCCGCGGTCTTCTCCAAGCCGTCCGTGACGTCGCGACTACGCGGTTTGATGTCGATCTCGGCGTCCGGTTCGGTTCGCTTGGTCATGAGGGCAAGAGTAGTGGTCCTCGGCGTCGAGCGGTCGGAACACCCGATGCACCACGGGCGAGTTCGTCCAGGGGCTGCTGAACCCGATCACCTATCCCGGTAGCCGGCTCCTTCCGCCGGCCCTGCAGCTGACGGTGGTCGAGAACGACCCGACCGGCGTGGCCGGACGCAACGTCGACGGTTACATCGCGCGCCCGTACTTCCGGGAGATCTTCGCGCAGGACGTGTCGCCCGCGGTCGCCGCGGACATGTTCGCCCACCAGAAATCCGCCGCGCTCCGCGCCAACCTGGAACCGTCCGGACCGCCGTCGTGGGCACGGGTGCCCAGCTGGTACCAGGTCTCGCAGCAGGATCGGGTGATCCCGCCCGCTCTGCAGCGCTTCCTGGCCGGACGAGCCGCACCCGGGCGCACCGCCGAGGTCAACGCCTCGCACGCCTCACTGGTCTCTCGCCCCGACGCGGTCTCACGGACGGTGCTGCGAGCGGTCGACGCGACGCAACCGCGCTGACCCGGGGGTCCGACGTCGCATTGTGAGCGCGGTGATTCTAATCGGACCGAGGCGCACGAGGGTGGCGCAATGACCTGCGGCCGAGCACGGGCCGCAGGTCACGGCGTACCGCCGGTGGCGCATTCACCCCGGGCCGCGACCAGCGCCGCGCACAGGCGTTCCGGGGCCGGCGCGATCGCGTTATCGTGCCATTCATGCAGCTCAGGACCACAGCAGCCGGACGGCTCCGGGCGGACAACGCCCGTATGGTCGCCGACGTGCTCCGGCGACAGATCCACGACGGCGACCTCGCCGATTCGCTCGATGAACGCACCCTCATCGCCGACTTCAATGTCTCCCGCAACACCATCCGCGATGCACTCGCGATCCTCACCGAGGAACGACTGATCGAGCGAGCGCCACGGGTCGGCACCCATGTGGTGGCTCGCAAACTCGATCATGGGCTCGATGCCCTGCAGGGACTGAAAGAGACATTCCGCATGCACGGCGAGGTGCGCAACACGGTCAAGATCGCCACCCTCGTCGATGCCCCCCGCGCAGTCGCGAGGCGGCTGCAACTCGCCGACGCGCAGGCCGTCTACATCGAACGGCTGCGCTACCTCGACGACGAGCCGATCAGCCTGGACATCACGTATCTCGTGCCGGACCTCGGCATCCCGCTGCTCGAGCACGACCTCGAGAACAACGACGTGTTCACGCTTCTCGAGCAGATCGCCGGCGGACCCCTCGGACACGCGACGATGACGGTGGAGGCCGTCGACGCCGACCCGCATTCGGCGGCGCATCTCGAGACCGGTTCGGGTACCTCGCTGCTGCTGCTCGAACGACTGACCCATCTCGCGCACGAGAGCCGCCCCGTCGACCTCGAGTACATCCGGATGCGCAGTGACCGAGTCTGTCTGCGGAGCACCGCCCGACGCGAGGCGGCCGGCTCATGAGTCAGGTCAACAACCGCGTCGACGTGCCGGTCACAATCGACGAATCGCTGTGCATCGAGGGCTGCACCCTCTGCGTCGAGGTCTGTCCTCTCGACTCGTTGGCGATCAACCCGGAATCGGGCAAGGCCTTCATGCACGTCGACGAGTGTTGGTACTGCGGGCCGTGCGCGGTCCGATGCCCGACGGGTGCGGTCACCGTCAACATGCCCTATCTGCTCCGCTGAAATCTTCTGTCCCACAACGCCGGTACTGCAACGCAACCGGCGGCGATCACCCATGCCCATGGTCCCAGCCCAAAGGACGTCCGATGAGAACACGTCTCCGATCCCGACAACTGGCGGCGATCACCGTCACGCTCGCCGTCGCCCTCGGCAGTGCCGCTTGCTCGCTCGAGGACACCGGTGATACCGACGCCATCCGGGTCGTCGTCGGTTATCAGTCGAAGACGATCAACACGGTGACCGCCGGGACCCTGCTCCGCGTGGAAGGTCAGTTCGAGAAGCGGCTCGCCGAGGTCACCGAGCGGACCGGCCAGGAGTACACGGTCGAGTGGCAGGACTTCGACACCGGCGCGCCGATCACGACCGGGATGATCGCGGGCAAGATCGACATCGGGTCGATGGGTGACTATCCGTTGCTGATCAACGGATCCCGTGCCGGTGCCGAGGAGAAGACCCGCACCGAGATGCTGTCGGTCACGGGATCCAGCCCGCGGGGTTCGCTGAACATGGTTGTGGTCCCGCAGAATTCACCGGCCACGACGATCGCCGATCTACGCGGGAAGTCGATCTCGGCCAGCGTCGGATCGGCCGGTCACGGGACGCTCGTGCAGGCCCTCGACCGCGCCGGGATCGACCCCACCACCGGGGTGCAGGTGCAGAACCAACAGCCGCAGGTGGGCGCGTCGGCGCTGGAGTCGGGCAAGGTGGATGCCCTGGCCCAGTTCGTGGCCTGGCCCGGACTCCTGGTCTTCCAGGACAAGGCGCGGTTGCTCTATGACGGAGCCCAGCTCGGGGTTCCGACCCTGCACGGCGTCGTCGCGAGATCTGCCTATGCGCACGAGAACCCGGACGTGGTCCAGGCCTTCCTGCGCGCTCAGCTCGATGCGACCGAGTCCCTGACCCGCGACCCGCTCGCCGCCGCCGAACTCGTCGCGGAGAACAGCGGTCTCCCGGCCGAGGTCGTCTACCTCTACAACGGCCCGGGCGGAACGGACTTCAATCCGGCCATCAAGTCGGACCTCGTCGGGGCGCTGCGCAACGACGTCCCCTACCTGAAGTCCATCGGCAGCTTCCCCCACGAGATCGACCTGGACACCTTCGTCGATCCGGGGCCGCTGCAGGACACCTTCGCCGCGGCCGGCATCAACTACTCGGAAGCCCTGAGCCGCACCGGCAATGCCTCCGTCACCCGTGGCGACGATCCGATCTGCGGGGTCGAGGTCGACCCGGCGACCGCCGGTGAGCTCTGGTTGCGCGGACAGGAACGGACCCAACCCGCCGCGGATCCGACCTGCTTGCTGCGCGCGGTCGCACAGGCTCGACGACAGGGCCAGGAAGTCCGGGCCGCCTACATCTCGGACCCGCAGCTCGGGACCCGCTGGTTCGCCGACAAGGCGGTGTGGCTGCGGGAGGGCGACCGGTACGTCGCGTTCACCACGACCGACAGCGCGCGACAGTACCGCGCGACGCATCCCGGTGCCGTCGACGTGACGTACGAGCAGGCACTCGCCGGAGTCGTGTCATGACCACCGCGACGATCGGATCGGTCGCCGTCGACGACACGGCCACCGATTCGGTGCCGGTCCGGACCCCGGACGGGTCGAACCGGTACTGGCACTGGGGAGTCCGGATACTGGTCCTGGTGGTGGCCGGTGTCGTCTGGCAGCTGCTGACCACGCACGATGTGGTTCTGTGGGCCAGGTTCGACACCATTCCCTCGCTCACCGACGTCGGCCAGGCGTTCTGGGCAGCTCTCGGCTCCGAGCAGTATTACCTGGATCTCGGCCAGTCGCTGATCCGGATCGGTACGGGATTCGCGCTGGCGGTCTGCGTCGGCATCCCGGTGGGAATCGCCCTCGGCCGCTCCGGGACAGCGCGACTCACGGTCGGCACCCTCACCGAGGTGCTCCGTCCGATCCCGGCGATCGCACTGGTACCGGTCGCGATCCTGGTGTTGCCGACCGACGAGGCCGGCATGGTCTTCATCACCTTCGCGGCGGCGTTCTTCCCCATCCTCGTCGCGACCCGCCATGCCGTCCGGGCGCTGCCCACGATCTGGGAGGACTCGGTGCGGACGATGGGCGGCACCCGTCGAGACGTCGTCCTCCGGGTGATCCTGCCCGGTATCGCGCCGGGTGTGTTCAGCGGACTGTCGGTCGGGGTCGGCGTCGCCTGGATCTGCCTCATCTCCGCCGAGATGATCTCCGGCCGGCACGGGGTCGGATACCGCACGTGGCAGGCGTACACGGTGGTCGACTACCCGCAGGTGTTCGTAGGAATGCTGACCATCGGCGTCCTCGGCGCACTGACGTCGGGGCTGATCGAGGTGATCGGACGGCGGGTCACCCGCTGGCTGCCGCGAGGGCAGGAGCAACGATGACCCCGACGACGGCAGGAGCGACGATGGCCCCCGCGACGGCAGGAGCAACGATGGCATCCGCGACAACGGCACGGCCGGTGGACCCGGTCACCGGGATGCGGCTCGATCTCGAGGACATCCGGATCGGCTACGGGGACTCGACGGTGATCGACGGATTCGACCTCGTTGTCGGCGCCGGCGAGATCGTCGTCCTGACGGGACCGTCCGGGTGCGGGAAGTCCACGATCCTCCGCGCCGTCGCGGGTCTCCTCCCGGTCCGCGGCGGACGAATCCTCGCAGACGGCGACCCGGTTGTCACCACGTCCCGGGATCGGGCCATGGTGTTCCAGGACGATGCGCTGCACCCGTGGCGGACGGTACGCGGGAACATCCTGCTGGCGTTGACATTGCGCGGCGTCCCGCGGCGACACCGCCGGGATCAGGCCGAGCAGTGGATCACCGAGATCGGTCTGGACGGCTTCGCCGACCACCTGCCGAAGTCGTTGTCCGGCGGCATGCGTCAGCGCGTGCAGCTCGCCCGTGGCCTCGCCGGGTCGCCGAGAGCGGTTCTGATGGACGAACCCTTCGGGGCGCTCGACGCGCAGACACGGACCGCCATGCAGCGGTTGCTGCTGCAGACCCTGTCGGCGCACCCGTCGACCGTGGTCTTCGTGACCCACGACGTCGACGAGGCGCTGCTGTTGGGCGACCGGGTCGTCGTACTGGGCCGTGCGGGCGAGACCGTCCGCGCCACCGTCGACGTCCCGCACCCTCGCGACCCGGAACGCCGCGGGGACGACGCCACCCGGCGGCTTCGCCGCACCATCCTCGATGCATTGGAGAAGTGAACCGGCAGTGGATATCCCAGACATCGCCGACCGGAGTCGGCTCGACTGTGACGTGCTGGTCATCGGCGGCGGGACAGCCGGGACGATGGCCGCTCTCACCGCCGCCGAGAACGGCGCGTCGGTCTTGCTGCTCGACAAGGCGCATGTCCGCCACTCCGGGGCCCTCGCCATGGGGATGGACGGGGTGAACAACGCGGTCATCCCCGGCAAGGCCACCCCCGAGAGTTACGTCGCCGAGATCACTCGAGCCAATGACGGCATCGTGAACCAGAAGACGGTGTATCAGACAGCGACTCGCGGCTTTGCAATGATCGGTCGTCTGGAACGCTACGGCGTGAAGTTCGAGAAGGACGAGTACGGCGAGTACGCGGTCCGCCGGGTGCACCGGTCGGGGTCGTACGTCCTGCCGATGCCCGAGGGCAAAGACGTGAAGAAGGCGCTGTACCGCGTCCTGCGCAAGCGGGACATGCGCGAGAAGATCACGATCGAGAACCGGCTGATGCCCGTCCGGGTCCTGACCGCGGGCGGGCGCGCGGTGGGTGCGGCCGCGTTGCACACGCGCACCGGCGAGTTCGTCGAGATCGGAGCCAAGACGGTCATTCTCGCCACCGGCCCGTGCGGTCGCCTGGGCCTGCCCGCCTCCGGATACCTCTACGGCACCTACGAGAACCCGACGAACGCCGGCGACGGTTACTCGATGGCCTACCACGCGGGCGCGGAGCTCAGCGGCATCGAGTGCTTCCAGATCAACCCGCTGATCAAGGACTACAACGGCCCCGCGTGTGCGTATGTGGCGAACCCGTTCGGCGGGTATCAGGTGAACGCCGACGGAGAGCGATTCGTCGATTCCGACTACTGGTCCGGAGACATGATGGCGGAGGTGAAGTCGGAGATCGAGTCGGCTCGCGGCCCGATCTATCTCAAGGTCAGTCATCTTCCCGACGAGACGCTGGAATCGCTCGAGTCGATCCTGCACACCACCGAACGACCCACGCGGGGTACGTTCCACAGCAACCGCGGACACGACTATCGCACCCACGACATCGAGATGCACATCTCCGAGATCGGTTTGTGCAGCGGACATTCCGCGTCCGGAGTCTGGGTCGACGAGCATGGCCGCACCACCGTCGACGGCCTGTATGCCGCCGGCGACCTCGCCTGCGTGCCGCACAATTACATGATCGGCGCGTTCGTCTACGGGGAACTCACCGGTCAGCACGCCAGCGACACCGCCCGCGACCTGGCTGCGCCCACCGAATTGCCGATGGACCAGCTGCGCGCCGCCCACGAGCTGATCTACCGACCGCTGACCCACCCGGACGGTCCACCCCAGCCACAGGTGGAATACAAGCTGCGCCGATTCGTCAACGACTATGTGGCGCCGCCGAAGACGTCGAACAAGCTCGCCATCGCCATCGAGACCTTCGAACGCATGCGCTCGGAGATCGAGCAGATGGGCGGGCGGACCCCGCACGAACTGATGCGGTGTGCGGAGGTGTCGTTCATCCGCGACTGCGCCGAACTGGCGGCCCGTAGTTCGTTGACACGCACCGAGAGTCGGTGGGGTCTCTATCACGAGCGTGCCGATCTCCCCGAGCGCCGGGACGACGAGTGGGGCTACCACCTGAACGTCCGCAAGGCCGCCGACGGCACGATGGAGTTCCTCGGTCGGCCGGTCGAACCCTTCCTGGTCGATGTCGAGGGGCTGGACCACATCCCGCCGGCCGACCGCACGGTGATCGCGATCGAACAACCGGTCGTGTCGACGGGCCCGGGATACCGCGGTGTCGAGAGCCCGGTGCGTGAGACCACGAGGAAGGACGAGTCCACGGCAACGGCGTCACCGAGGATCGTCGAACTGCTCGGAACCTCGGTGACCCACGCCGCCGATCTCGCCGATTATCTGGCAGACCCGGATCCGACGGTCCGCCGAACCTCGATCGCGGTGCTGACCGAGAACGCCCCGGACGGGTTCGAGATGGCCGTGGTCGGAGCGCTGGCCGACGCTGTGGCACCGGTCCGCGGAGCGGCGACGCAGGGGCTGCGGGAACTCGTCGAGATCATCGACCCGACCGCGGAGTTCGTGTCGGCGCTCGCCAATCACGCCGAGTCCCCGGACCCGGTCGTGCGTGCGACCGTCGTCGACCTGTTGCGCGCCGTGCGCGCTGATCGGGTGGACCTGTTCGCTTCCGCCACACAGGATTCCGACCACCGCGTCCGGATCGAGGCCATCCGCGCGCTGGTGTCACGGGACGAGTCCGAGCTGATCGCCGGCCTGGCAACGGATCCCGACCGTGAGGTCCGGATCGCGGTGGCCGACGGGCTGTCGACGGTCGGGGGCGGTGGTGTGGAGGCCGTCCGGACACTCGGAGCCGACCGCGATCCCCTCGTCCGGGCCGCGGCGTTCTCCGCGATGGCGGTCGTGGGTGACGGCGCTGTCGACGGCCCGGTCCTCGTCCGCGCGTTACGTGAGACCGCATGGCAGGTGCGCGTCGGTGCGGCGCGGGGGCTCGCGGTCGCACGTGATGAGGCGACGGTCTCGGCGCTGGAGAAGGCGATCGCAGATGTCCACAACGACGTCCGGCGGGCTGCCGCCCTCACCCTCGCGGAGTGGAGCGACGATCCGGTGGTCCGGCGGATCCTCGAGGGCGCCGCCGACGACCCGGACGCCGACGTCCGGGCCGCGGTCCGGCGGAGTCTGCGGGGCTCGCTCGCCCCACACTGAGAGACGTTGCGCGGGCACACGGCGCCGAGCCATGACCGCCTTCACAACCGGTCCGCGTCACGGACAGCACAGAACCGTGCAGCCTCGACACGATCGGCGATCCGGTTTCCTCCTACGGTGATCCGAAGGTCGCCGACCGCGCGCTGCGGTGGGCAGGAGGAGCGCTCGGAGCTTGCGGAGGGCGCGGCAGTCCTGCTCCCTGCGGAGCGCTTGGAGCTTGCGGAGGGCGCGTCACGAAGGGTCCGGCGACCGGGGTTCGAAAAGCACCCGAACGGTGCCACTCACATTAGCGAGTCCGCATGTCCGACAACCGCACCCGCGGCCGCACCATGTGAGTCGCGGTGCGCCTGTAGCGTGGTGTCCTGTCACCACGTGTGCAGCACATCGGATAGCGAGGACCCCACATGGCACTTCATGCACTGCTCGCCAAGGCCGGCGCGGCGGTCGCCACCGGCTTCGTCGGAGCCGTCGCCTACGACGCCGTACGCACCGTCGCTCGACGCGCCCCGCTGCGTGAGGGAGCCGTCGTGGCGACCACGTGGGGTATCCGTGGAACCCGCAAGGCCGAGGAGGTCGCGGAGTCGGTGCGACTCAACACCGCCGACATCGTCGCCGAGGCGAAGGAACGGCTGGGCGAGGAGTCGACACCGCCGGGAACAGCGGTGGCTCACGACCACGACCACGATCACTGAATCGTGAGCACGTCCGCGCCGACGTACTCTCCCGAGCTGCCACCGACCGAGATCGTCGTCCGGTCGTCGGCGGCGGGCCGGGTGCGTATGACGGTTCCGTGGCTGCGGGTCACCGATCGCACTGTCGCCGACCGCCGTGCCGTGGCCATCGAGGAGAGCGTCGCCAGGGTGACGGGTGTGCGCGCCGTGCACGCCTATCCGCGCACCGCCTCGGTCGTCGTGTGGTTCCGGGCGGACACCGACCGGGATGCCATCGATCATGCGATCGCGGCGGCCACTCACGCCGACCCCGCGAATCTTCCTGACCGCGCACCGCATTCGGCCGACGTCACCAATGCCGACCTGTTGCGGATGGGCATCGGCGCGGGAGCCCTGGTCCTGCTGGGTTTCCGGCGCTACGGGTTCCGCCGTCCGCCGCTGCTCGGTCCGGCCTCGCGCACCGTCGCCACCGGTGTCACCATCTTCTCCGGCTACCCGTTCCTCCGCGGCGCGCTCCGCTCGCTGCGTGGCGGCCGGGCCGGCACCGACGCACTGGTCTCCGCTGCCACGATTGCGAGTTTGCTGCTGCGCGAGAACGTGGTCGCGCTGACCGTGTTGTGGTTGCTCAACATCGGTGAGTTCCTCCAGGACCTCACCCTGCGACGCACCCGCCGCGCCATCGCCGACCTCCTCCGCGGCACCCAGGACACGGCGTGGGTCCGCCTCGCCGACGGCACCGAGGTGCAGGTGGCCATCGACGCGCTCCACGTCGGGGACGCGGTGATCGTGCACGAGCAGGTCGCGGTGGCGGTCGACGGGGTGGTCGTCGACGGGGAGGCGGTGGTCGACCAGTCCGCGCTGACCGGCGAGAACCTCCCGGTGACCAAGCACGTCGGCGACCGCGTGCAGGCCGGCTCGGTGGTACTCACCGGCCGGATCGTCATCGAGGCCCACGCGGTCGGCGACGACACCTCGATCGGTCGGATCATCGGCCGGGTCGAGGAGGCCCAGCGCGACCGCGCTCCCATCCAGACGGTCGGGGAGAACTTCTCCCGGCGGTTCGTACCCGCGTCGTTCGCGTTGTCGGCGCTGACGCTGCTGGTGACGCGCGATCTCCGTCGTGCGATGACGATGCTGCTGATCGCGTGCCCGTGTGCGGTGGGGCTGTCCACCCCGACCGCGATCAGCGGCGCCATCGGGAACGGCGCGCGGCGCGGAATCCTCATCAAGGGCGGATCGCACCTCGAGGCTTCGGGACGGATCTCGGCGGTGGTGTTCGACAAGACCGGCACGCTGACCGTCGGGCGCCCGGTCGTGACCAACGTCGTGTCCTTCTCCGACGACTGGCAGCCCGAACAGATCCTCGCCTACGCGGCCAGCTCCGAGATCCATTCGCGTCATCCGCTCGCCGAAGCGGTCATCCGGTCCACGGAGGAACGTCGCATCGAGATCCCGACGCATGCGGAATGCGAGGTCATCGTCGGACTCGGCATGCGCACCCGCGCCGAAGACGGGCGCGTGCTCCTGCTGGGTAATCCGTCGCTCCTCGACCGGCACGGCGTCGCGATCTCCGACGACGCCATCGGCTGGGTGGACCGCTTGCGGCAGGCGAGCGAGACACCGCTGCTGCTGGCCGTCGACGGCACGCTCGTCGGTCTGGTGAGTCTGTCCGACGAGCTGCGTCCCGAGGCGCGTGAGGTGCTCGACGCGCTGCGTGCCGACGGGGTCACCGAGATCGCCATGCTCACCGGCGATCACCCGGTCACCGCGGCGACCATCGCCGCCGAACTCGGCATCGAGCGGTGGGCCGCCGAGGTCACCCCTGACGACAAGCTCGCGGTGGTTCGTGAGCTGCAGGCCCTCGGCCACGTGGTCGCGGTGGTGGGTGACGGTGTGAACGACGCCCCCGCGTTGGCCGCCGCGGACATCGGCATCGCGATGGGGTTGGCCGGAACGGATGTCGCGGTCGAGACCGCGGACGTCGCGCTAGCCGGGGACGACCTGCGCAAGCTGCTCGACATCCGCGATCTGGGTTCGCACACCGTCGAGGTGATACGACAGAACTACGGTATGTCGATCGCCGTCAACGCCCTGGGGCTGGTGATCGGCGCGGGCGGTGCGCTCTCGCCGGTCCTCGCCGCCGTGCTGCACAACGCATCATCGGTTGCCGTGGTGCTCAACAGTTCTCGGCTCATCCGGTATCAGGTCGAACCGGCTCCGTCGGCGTCGGCGGAGGAAGTCCGCGCATGACCGAGGTACCCACGACGACCGCGACCTTCGAGTGTCCGGCCGGGACGATCATCGCTCGCACCGACGGACAGGTCGTGCGCGCCACCGGGATCCGCTTCGCGCAGGCGGCGCGCTTCGAGGTTCCGTCCCCGCAACCGCCGGCCGACGAGCCGATCGATGCGACCTCGTGGTCGCCCGCCTGTCCTCAGCGCAACGGCGAGGGGATCGTCCACGACACCTTCGGCGATGCCGCGCTGGGCGAGATGGTCGGCGACGAGCACGCCCAGTACGTGTCGGTCACGGTGCCGGTCGACCGTCGACCCGACGAGGCTCTCCCGGTGATGGTCTGGATTCACGGCGGGTCGTACATCATCGGCGCCGCCGACGCGCCCTGCCACGATCCGGCGGCGCTGGTCGCCGAACAGCGGGTGGTCGTCGTGTCAGTGACCTACCGACTGGGATTGTTTGGGTTCCTCGGCGACGGCATCAACCGGCCGGCGAACCTGGGCCTGCTCGACATGATCGAAGCGCTGCGCTGGGTTCAGCGGAACATCGCGTCCTTCGGCGGCGATCCCAACGCCGTCACCGTCTTCGGCGAATCAGCCGGCGGCGACGCGGTTGCACAATTGATGGCGGCCGACGGCGTGACGGGCCTGTTCCGCCGCGCCATCATCCAGAGTGCGCCCCTCGGCATCACCCGACGTCGCGAGCGGTTGCATGCGGACATGTTCGCTGCGTCGCACCAGGTGTCGGCGTCGGCGACCGTCGACGAGGTCCTGGCCGTCCAGGAGTCGATGATGGGACTCAAAGCGATTCTGCAACATGGACTTCCGGCGTTCATGTCCTTCGGTCCCCAGTACGGCCACCATCCGCTGCCACCCGAGGACGAGGTGGACGCGGTCTGGGAGAGTCGAGCGCGGGACGTCGAGGTCCTCATCGGCTGGTGCAGCCGCGAGGCCGCGTTCTTCACCGCGGCGATCGACGGGGTGTCGTCGCTCCCCGCGGTTCCGTTGGTCGGCAACCGCCTGTACGAATGCCTTGTCCAGCAACTCACCCGTGCCATCTACACGTCGGCGGCCGACCGCTTCGCCCGACGCCACCGACGCGCCGGAGGAAAGGCCGCGCAGTACGTCATCGACTGGGGCGCAGCAGATCACCCGCTGCGCGCCGTGCACACCGTCGACATCCCGTTGCTGTTCGGAACCCCGGAGATCTGGGCCGGCGCCCCGATCCTGGCCGGCCACGACGCCGATCGGGCTGCCGAGGACGGCCGCACGTTGCGACGGATCTGGGCGGACTTCGCTCGCGACGGATGGACCGCGCCGGCTGATGTGCCGGGCCTGATCCGCTTCCGTTGACCGCGGCATCGCGTAGCGCGAATGCGACTGTACCCGCGGTCTCACCACGGATTGGGCGTCTGCAGCCGAATCGCGCGAAGCCGTCGACGCCCGGCGGTGGAAGCGCCGCGAGGTCAGTCGGCCGGTCGTTCACCCACGGCAATCAGTGTGTCGCAGTCGACTTCGGTGATCCCCTCTCGTCTGCCAGCCGCTGCAGGAACCCGACTCGCACGTCCTCGACGGCGTCGGCGTCCAGGTCGGCGAGTGCGCCGCGCAACCCGCTGCCGAGGACCATCGACCAGGAGAACTCGTCGGTCCGTGGTACGCGCAGGTCGAGAACTGACGCGGACACCTCTTCTGCGCCAAGCGATTCGAGCCACCTGACGATCTTCTCCTCGGTGTCGATCCGCGTGATGGGGTGAGGCGGTCCGTCGGACGGGGCACGCGGACCGGGTGGCGGCGGCGTGTTCGTCACGCGGGCGACCTCGGCGAAGTAGGCGCCGGTGAAGTCGTGGAGTGCGTCGTCATGTTATACCGCGACTGCGAGACGACCACGTGGGCGCAGGAGGGGCAGTAGTTTGCGCACCGAGTCGTCCATGTCCGGCAGAAAGAACACGCCGAAACCGCATGTGATCACGTCGTATTCGCCGCGCTCCCGGCCGGGCAGCGCGGTCACGTCGTCGACCCGGAAGTCGATGTTGCGCAGACCGGCCGCATAGGCGCTGGTTCGGCCACGCTCCACCAGATCGGCGGCGAAGTCGACTGCCGTGACGTGCCCGTCGGGTCCGACGACCCGCGCGGCGGCCAGCGCGCTGGCACCGGTGCCGGAACAGATGTCGAGAACCTCATCGCCCAGCGCGACCCGTGCCCGAGCAACGAGGGTCTCGCCCGCCGGACCCCAGACGAGGGGAGTCACCAGGTCGAAATCGGGACTGGTCGAGTTGAAGATCTCGGCGATGCTCGGGCCTGGCATGGGTTCAGCGTAGACGTGTTGACAACGGTTCCCGATAAAGTGGCGGACGTCTCACCCTTCGCCGACAGAACGGAGCCGTCCTGATGGAACGCCTCGTCGCCATCGCGATCTCCGTCGCAGGTGGGGTGCTGTTGCTGTGGGTGATCCTGGTGATCGCTCTCCTTGTCGCTCGCCCACCCGGTTTGCGGGCCAAAGACCTCCTTCGGCTACTGCCCGACACCGTCGTACTGCTGCGACGGCTGGCCGCTGACCGAGAACTCCCCCGTGGTGTCCGCGTCCGGCTAATGCTGCTCTTGATCTACTTGGTCCTTCCCATCGACCTGATTCCCGACTTCATCCCCGTTCTCGGCTACGCCGACGACGCGATCATCGTGGTGTTGGCGCTGCGCTCGGTCGTCCGCCGTGCCGGCCAAGATGCGCTCCGGCGCCATTGGCCCGGCAGCGACGACGGTCTGGTCGCGGTGCGCCGCCTGGCCGGCATCGGCGATCCCACAAAGCCGATGGACCCATAGCCCGAGTCGGCTGCCTCGGACGTGCTGGTACATGTCCGACCCTCATGCGAACATGTGTTCTATGCGCATCGAGCGGCGGGAACGGCGGGATCCGTCGATCCTGCATGCCGATCTCGACTCGTTCTACGCCTCGGTCGAGCAGCGGGACGACCCCTCGCTTCGCGGCCGTCCGGTTCTCGTCGGCGGCGGCGTCGTCCTCGCGGCGAGCTATGAGGCCAAGGCCCGCGGGGTGCGATCGCCGATGCCGGGCCACGAGGCGCGGGCACTCTGTCCCGACGCGATCGTCGTCCGGCCGCGGTTCGAGGCCTACATGGAGGCGAGTCGGGAGGTCTTCGACATCTTCCACGACACCACTCCGGTGGTCGAGGGGATCTCGGTCGACGAGGCCTTCCTCGACGTTGGGGGGCTCGGCCGGATCAGCGGTACGTCGCACGACGTCGCATCGACGATTCGACGCCGCGTCCGCGAGGAGGTCGGTCTCCCCATCACGGTCGGCGGAGCACGCAGCAAGTTCCTCGCCAAGGTCGCCAGCGCCGTCGGCAAGCCGGACGGCCTGCTCATCGTCGAGCCGGGAACCGAACTCGACTTCCTGCATCCGCTCCCGGTCCGTCGACTCTGGGGGGTCGGTCCGGTCACCGAGGCCAAGCTGCACGACGCAGGAGTCGAGACCGTCGGCCAGCTGGCGGCCCTCGGGGAGCGGTCGTTGCGCGGCATCGTCGGGTCGGGTGCCGGACGGCACCTCTTCGCGCTGTCACTCGCCCAGGACCCGCGTCGGGTGGAGACCGGCAAACGACGCAGCTCAATCGGTTCACAACGCGCGCTCGGCCGACGTCCGAAGTCCGAGGCCGACCTCGAGGCGACCATCACCGCGATCGTCGAACGATTGGGCAAACGGCTCCGAACGGCCGAACGGGTCTGTCGGACAATCGTTCTGCGGTTGCGCTTCGACGACTTCACCCGCGCCACCCGGTCCCGCACGCTGCTGGAGTCCACCGACCGCACCGACCTCATCATGGCGTCGGCGCGCGGCCTCCTCGCCGACGCGATGCCGATCATCCGCGAACGGGGATGCACCCTGGTCGGGTTGTCGCTGACCAACCTCGACGACCACGACAGCATCCAGCTGACGCTTCCCTTCGACACCGACCATGCCCACGAACTCGACGCGACGATGGATCTGCTGCGGGACCGGTTCGGCCGCGACTCGGTCACCCGCGCGGTCCTCATCGGACGCAACCACGGCGACGACGCACCGATGCTGCCCGACTAGCGCGAAAAGCGCGAAACGCTACTTATGCGCCCAAGCGTGACTGTGATGCCGGTGACCCCCAACACTTCTGATGTGACCACCCGATGTGGTCGCCCTCACATCCGCTGCAGAATCGAGTAAGACAATGTTGGTAGCCCTCGGCCTCGGGATGGTCGCCACCTTCATGGTGCTGATCATCACCAAGCGGGCGACGCCCGTGGTCGCGCTGATCCTCGTCCCCGTCGCCTTCGGCCTCTTCGCCGGTGCCGGCCTCGGCATCAGCGACATGATCACCGACGGCATCAAAGACCTCGCCCCCACCGCGGCGATGCTGTTCTTCGCGATCATCTTCTTCGGCATCATGATCGACGTCGGACTCTTCGACCCGGTGGTCCGGGCGGTCGTCCGCGCGGTGCACGACGACCCGGCCCGCCTGGTGGTCGGAACCGCGGTGCTCGCCGGTGTCGTCTCCCTCGACGGCGACGGTTCGACGACCTTCATCATCACGACGGCCGCACTGCTGCCGCTGTACCTGAAGCTCGGCGTCAGCCCGGTCGTCCTCACGGTCGTCGCCGGACTCACCAACGGCACGATGAACATTTTGCCGTGGGGTGGCCCCACCGCCCGCGCCGCAAGTGCGCTGAACATCGACACCAACGACGTCTTCGTCCCGATGGTCCCCGCACTGGTGGCGGCGCTGATCGTCGTACTGCTCTTCGCCTATCACCTCGGTGTGCTCGAACGCCGGCGCATCGGCAAGCTGGAGATCCGGGATTCGATCCTCGCCCCGAAGGAAGAGGTACTGGTCGGCGCCGGCGGCGGAACCGGGTTGCCGCCCAAGGGTCGTCGGGCGCGCGGTTCGGGTTCGACGGGAACAGGCTCGGGCGCCTACGACGACGCTCCCACCGGCGATCACGATCTCAGCCGCCCCGTGGCGGGCGCCGCCGACGACGACCGCGACGCATCTTTCTCGGGCGTCCTCGACCCCAATCGGGAAACCCTGCGGCCCAAGCTCTTCTGGGTGAACGCCGGACTCACCGTGGCCCTGCTGGCCATCCTCGGTGCCGACATCGTCGCCATCCCGGTGCTGTTCATGATCTTCGCCGGCATCGCCCTGGCCATCAACTTCCCGCACATCAAGCAGCAGCAGGAGGCCATCACCCGGCACAGCTCGAGCATCGTGTCGGTGGTCGCCATGGTCCTCGCCGCCGCCGTCCTCACCGGCGTGTTCAACGGCACCGGGATGGTCGACGCCATCGCGCACTGGCTGGCCGATGGCATCCCCGACTGGATGGGCCCCCACATGGCCATCGTGATCGGCGTGCTCTCGATCCCGCTCACCTTCCTGATGAGCAACGACGCCTTCTACTACGGGGTGCTACCGGTCCTGTCCGAGACCGCGACCCGCTACGGCATCGACCCCACCGAGATGGCGCGGGCATCGATCACCGGCCAGACCGTGCACATGCAGAGCCCACTCGTCCCGGCGATCCTGCTGCTGGTCGCACTGGCCGGGATCACCCTGGCCGACCACCACAAGAAGGTCCTGTGGCGCGCCACGGTCGTCTCGCTGGTGATGCTCGCCGTCGGGGTCCTGGTCGGGGCCATCCCGTTCTGATACGGCCCAACCGGTGCATGCCGATCCACACTCCACGCGGCGATCCGTTCCCCACGGATCGCCGCGTCGGCGTGCCTGCCCCACAGCGAGCATTAGGCTGACACCATGCGTTTGCGGACGCAGGTGCTGCTCCTGCAGCTGGCGGTGATAGCGGTCAGCCTCGCGGTCGGGTTCGGTCTGGTCATCGCCGGAGCCGACGACCGGGTGCGCGACGAGTACGCACAGCGCGCGCTCGCCATCGCGCAGTCGGTCGCCGCCGACGCCGAGGTCCGCAGCGAGGTCGCCGCCCATCCCGGTGACCGGGTGGACGCGGCGGACCTGGTCGACGGCCCGCTGCAACGTCAGGCGGCGGCAGTACGAGCCCGGACCGGAGCCCTGTTCGTCGTCATCGGCAACGACCGCGGCATCCGTCTGGCACATCCCGAGGTGACGGAGCTGGCCAGGACGGTCTCCACGGACCCGTCGAAGGTGCTGTCCGGATCGAACGAGGTGAACACCGACCGGGGCACCCTCGGCGAGTCGGTCCGCGCGAAGGTCCCGGTCCTGAACGCCGACGGCGCAGTCGTCGGGTTCGTGAGCGTCGGTGTCTCCACCGAACGCCTGGGCTCCGAGACCCGCACCGACATCGTCGCGATCGCGCTCCTCGCGCTTACGGCACTGGGTATCGGCGCGGTGGGTTCGGTGCTGCTGGCCCGTCGTTGGCGCCGACTCACCCTGGGTTTGGAGCCCGACGAACTGGCCGAGCTCGTCCGGGAACAGGGGGCCGTGCTGCACTCGATGGCCGACGGGGTGCTCGCCGTCGACGCCGACGGCATCGTGCGCGTCGTCAACGACCGGGCGCGTGCGCTGCTCGACATCGACGCCCCGGTCGGCACCCCCGCCGGCGACCTCGGCCTGACCCCGCGGGTGGCGACCGTCCTGGCGACGCCGACCGACGAACCCCTCGCCGCCGGTGTCGGCGAACGGGTGGTCCTGGTGAGTTCCCATCGGGTGCGGGCCGACGGTCGCGACCTCGGCATGGTCCTGTCGGTGATCGATCGCACCGACGTCGAAGCACTCAGCCGCGAGGTGGATTCGATCAGGTCGATGAGCACCGCCCTACGCGCACAGCGCCACGAAACCGCCAACCGGATGCACGTACTCGCCGGCCTACTCCGGCACGGGCACGCCGACGAGGCGCTCGCCTACCTGGACGAGGTCACCGGAACCGGACCGGGAGGGGCGCTCCTCGGTGGACTCGACAATGTGCGCGAACCACACCTCCACGCGTTTCTCGACGCGAAGGCGGCTCAGGCTCGCGAGCGCCGGGTGGTGCTGCGACTCGGCGACCAGACCTGGATTCAGGGCGTACTCACCGAACCCGTCGTCGTCACCACCGTGGTCGGCAACCTCGTCGACAACGGGATCGATGCCGCCGCGTCCGGACCGGACGGTGGACAGCCCGGTGAGGTCGAGGTCGAGGTCATCGCCGACGGCGACACGGTCCTGGTCACCGTCGGGGATTCTGGACCCGGCATCGCTTTCGACGACCCCGACGACGTCTTCGCCGAGGGCGCCACGACCAAATCCGGCGCGCACGTACCCGGCGGCCGCGGTATGGGACTCGCCCTGGCCCGGCAGATCGCGCGCCGGGGCGGCGGCGACGTGTGGGTCGCCGATGCGGGGGGTCGCGGCTCCGCGGATGATGACGAACCGGGCGGGGCCGTGTTCGTCGCCCGCCTGCCCGGTGTGCTGGCGCCGACGGACGAGGCCGAAGACGACTCGTACAGCCAGACCGACGAACCGGGAGTGACCCCATGACCGACGACCACGGCGTCCTGATCGTCGACGACGACTTCCGGGTCGCGGCGCTGCACTCCGCGATCGTCGACGCCGTCCGGGGCTTCACCGTGCGAGCCCGGGCGGGCAGCATCGGTGCGGCACGTCAAGCCATCGCCGAACATCCCGACATCGATCTCGCACTCCTCGACGTCTACCTGCCGGACGGTTCGGGCATCGAACTGGTCGCCGAACTCGACTGCGACTGCTTCATCGTCGGTGCCGAGACCGACGCCTCGGCGGTACGAAGCGCGATGCGTGCCGGTGCGCTCGCCTACCTGATCAAACCCTTCGACGACGCCGACCTCGCGCGTCGGTTGGCCGGCTACGCCCAGTACCGGCGGATGCTGGCGGGCGAGAACGTCGACCAGCACGCCGTCGACGCAGCCCTGTCGGCACTGCGGTTCGGCACCCGCGCCGCGGACCGGGCCGAGGGGGGGTCGCCGACCGAACAGCGGATCCTGGCGCTGTTCGCCGACGGCGCTCCGCTGTTCGCCGACGATGTGTCGCGGGAGATCGGCATCGCGGCACCGACCGCGCGGCGGCACCTCGCGAACCTCGTGGCGGCCGGACGGTTGACGATGTCGCTGCAGTACGGCGCCACCGGCCGGCCCCGGCAGGAGTACCGGCTGCCCGGGGCGTGACAGCGGGATCGGTCGGCACGGGACGCGGGGACCGGCCCGAGGATTAGAGTGGTGATCCATGACGATGCATGTCGAGACCGGGAATCCGGATCTGATCACAGTGGATGTCCCGACCCATTGGTACAACCTCGCCGCCGAGCTCGACTCGCCGATCCCGCCGCACCTGCATCCGGGCACCAAGGAACCGGTCGGGCCGGACGATCTCGCCGCGTTGTTCCCGAGCGGCCTCATCGCGCAAGAGGTGTCCACCGAGCCCTACATCGAGATCCCCGAACCGGTGCGCGAGATCTACCGGATGTGGCGGCCGTCGCCGCTGATCCGCGCGCGTCGTTTCGAGGAGGCGCTCAACACCAGGGCGCGGATCTACGTGAAGTACGAGGGTGTCAGCCCGGTCGGCAGCCACAAGACGAATTCGGCTGTCGCGCAGGCGTACTACAACAGCCTCGACGGTGTCACCAAGCTGACGACGGAGACCGGAGCCGGTCAGTGGGGAAGCGCACTGGCGTTCGCGGGTGCGCAGTTCGGCATCGACGTCGAAGTGTGGCAGGTCCGTGCGTCGTACAGCTCGAAGCCCTACCGGGGGTTCCTCATCCGCACCTACGGCGGGACCATCCACCCCAGTCCGTCCGAGCTGACCGAGTCGGGTCGCGCGATGCTCGCCAAGGACCCGAACACCACGGGTAGCCTCGGGATGGCCGTCAGCGAGGCCGTCGAGGTCGCCGCCTCCAACCCCGACACCCGGTACGCGCTGGGCAGCGTGCTCAATCACGTGGTGCTGCACCAGAGTGTCATCGGGCAGGAGGCCGTCGACCAGCTCAACGCGGTGGAGCCGGGCGGTGCCGACGTCGTGTTCGGCTGTGCCGGAGGCGGTTCTAACCTCGCGGGGTTGTCGTTCCCGTTCCTGCGGGAGAAGCTGCACGGCCGCTCGGATCCGCGCGTCATCGCCGCCGAGCCCGCCGCGTGCCCGTCGATCACGCAGGGGGAGTACCGCTACGACCACGGTGACGTCGCCGGACTCACCCCGTTGCTCAAGATGCATACGCTCGGTATGGATTTCGTGCCCGACCCGATCCACGCCGGTGGTCTGCGCTATCACGGCATGGCGCCGGCGCTGAGCCACACGGTGGAGCTCGGTCTGGTGCAGGGTGTCGCCATCTCCCAGCACGACGCGTTCTCCGCGGGCGTTCAGTTCGCCCGGACCCAGGGCATCGTCCCGGCTCCCGAGTCGACGCATGCGATTGCGGCCTGCGCCGCGCACGTCGCCGACAGCGACAAGGACGAGGTCGTCGTGATCGGACTGTCGGGCCACGGGCAGCTTGATCTGCCCGCGTATGCCGAGTTCCTCGAGGGCAACTTCTGACTCGACCCGGAACCGTGATCCCGGCGATGCGGACGGTCGGCGT
Source organism: Gordonia sp. NPDC057258 (assembly GCF_042668985.1). Lineage (NCBI taxonomy): Bacteria > Bacillati > Actinomycetota > Actinomycetes > Mycobacteriales > Gordoniaceae > Gordonia > Gordonia sp. NPDC057258. Next base: position 248,415 of record NZ_JBHUXZ010000001.1, on the reverse strand, counting down.
CGACTTGTCCGCATCGCCGGCGAAAACTGCTGTCGCATGCGTCGATTGGGATGCCGACAAGGCCGTGCTCACCGATCTCGTCGTGGGCGCGGACGACACCGCCATTCGACGCCTCGTCGAGGGGTCGACCCGCATCGGGATCGATTCCCCCTTCGGCTGGCCCGACGAGTTCGTCGACTTCGTTGTCGCGCATCATCGCAACGAACTGTCGAAGGGGCGAGAACTCGACGACATCGCCCGTCGACGACCACTTGCATTACGTCGCACCGATCTGCGGATCGTCGACGCCGGCGTCGGTCGCCCGCTCAGCGTGTCGGCGGACCAGATCGCGCACGTCGCGTTCCGATGCGCCGGCCTGCTCTCGGACCTGGGAGTCGACGACCGCGTCGACGGGTGGGCGGTCGAGGCGTACCCCGCGGGGGCGCTCAAACGATGGGGACTGACCTCGCGCGGATACAAACGTGCCGCCAACGTTTCGGTGCTCGCCGGACTCGTCGGGGCTTTCGAAGAAGCTGCGCCATGGTTGGGTCTCAGCGATCATGCCGAGACCATGGCCCGTGACGACGACGCGTTCGACGCCGTGATCACCGCACTGATCGCGCGTGCCGCCGAGCTCGGCCGGACCATCTTGCCCGATGCCGCCGACCGGCCGATCGCCGCGCGGGAGGGTTGGATCCACGTACCCACCTCCGAACTGGCGGAACTGATCTGAGTCGTGGTCTCGATCAGTCCAGCGACAACCGCATGAGCACGCGCGGGAACCCGGCGAGGACCGACGAGGTGTCGGCCGCCTTGGTGAAACCGGCCTTCTCGAACAGGCCGCGGGTCCCGACATAGGCCATCGTCAGATCGACTCTGGCGCCCTGATTGTCGACGGGGTAGCCCTCGATCGCCGGCGCACCGTTCGACCGCGCATAGTCGACGGCCCCGGCCAGTAGTGCGTGCGAGATCCCCTGCTTGCGATGACCGGGGCGGACACGGATGCACCACACCGACCACACCGGCAGGTCGTCCACGTGCGGGATCTTCCGGTTCCGGGCAAAGCTCGTGTCCGCGCGCGGTGAGACGGCCGCCCAGCCGACGACCTCGTCCGCCTCGTCGTAGGCGAGCACACCAAGCGGAATACCGCTGTCGCACAACTCTTTCACGAACTCTCCGCGCTGCTCGCGGACCAGCTCCTGGTTCTGCTTGCTCGGGATGCGGTAGCTCAGGCACCAGCAGACGTTCGACGTCGGCTTCTTCGGACCGACCATCGTGGCGATGTCGTCGAAGATCGTCGCGGGCCGGACCTCGATGGGCATGCGTCCCATCGTCGTCGGCTCGGTCCGGGACGGCAAGCGGGCCGGTGTCAGCCCGGTGGCTGTCGCTCACGCCCCTGCTCCCTCATCCGAAAGAACGACATAACCATTGCTCCCTGAGGTGCGAGGAGCGCCAGCGACGAGCCACGAAGGGTCAGGGAGCCGACTGTGCCGGTCCGGCCCCGAAGACGGTCCGGTACCAGATCGCGGTGAGGATCTCGATGGCCGTGTCGTCGTCGGGTACGGGCCCGGCGGCGTCACCGCGGACCGCAAGCCAGGTCCAACAGGTGGATTCGAGGGTCGCGACCAGTGCGGACGCCAGCGGTTCGAGCGGCAGGCCGATGGAGTACCCCGCGCGCTCGGCACCGTGCAGACCCGACAGCACCTGCTCCACACCGGATACCCGGTTGGCCAGCCAGCGGTTGCGGAAATCGTCGTCGGTCATCGACATCTGGAACAGGCCGATGATCTCGGGCAGGTACTTCTTGTATGTCGTCCAGTACGCGGTCACGGCCGCGCGGACGCTCGCCTCCGGCTCGGTGTGCCGGGTCGCGAGCGACTGCTCCACCACTTCGTCCGAGAATTGATCCAGCAGGGCTTCGAGCAGTCGGTCCTTGCTGTCGTAGTAGTTATAGAACGAACCGGTCGACCGGCCGGCAGCGGCGGAGATGTCCGAGATCTTGGTGTTCAGGTAGCCCTTTTCGGCGAACGTCCGGCGCGCGGCGTCAAGAAACGCGGCCTCGGTCTGGCGACCTTTGTTCGTCGGCGGCACCGTGAGCTCCTTCCGCGGACCGATTCTCCATCGAACCATGTGGACGGTCGAAGACCGCACTCGAATCGACGAGCAGTGTGACCCTTGTCATCTTCTGAACCTGAATCTAGCATCAGAAAAACGCAGAGACAGGAGTTCGGCATGGAATCGTTCGTCCAGCATCGCAAGGGGCGCACGCCTCGGCAGGTGCACCGAGATGTCGCCGATCTGAAAGACGATGAGCTCGGACGATACGGTTTCACCGGCCGCACGGCACATCTGTATCGACGCAACGACCCGACGCAGTTCCGGGCGGTGGGCACCCACACCGGCGTCGATCGAATCGTCACCGACCTCGCGCCCACCGACCAGAACGACCCCGCGGGCGAGCCGCTGCTGATGTTCCATAACGAGGACTGCCGGATTTCTTTGAGTCGTCGGAAAGGGGCCGCTCCGTTCTGGTTTCGCCCGGTCGACGGCGACGAACTCGTCTTCGTCCACGAGGGCACCGGGTATTTCGAGACCGAGTTCGGTCGATTGCCCTACCGGCCCGGCGATTACGTATATCTCCCCAAGGGGTGCACCTATCGTCAGGTGCCCGACGGTGCGTCGTTGCTGCTCGTCATCGAGGCGGTCGACGAGTTCCGGGTGCCCGAACCGGGCGTACTGGGCAGGTTCTTCCCCTTCGACTCCTCGCTCGTCGTCGTTCCCGAGGCGGAGGCGTTCGACGGTGACGGCCGAGACGAGTACGAGGTGCGGTTCCGGCAGCGAGAGGGGCAGACATCGCTGTTCTACCCGTTCCACCCGCTCGACGTAGAGGGCTGGCGTGGAGACAATTTCCCGTTCACGTTCAACATCGAGGACTACGACGTCATCACCTCCGAGACGGTGCATCTGCCGCCCACGGTGCATCTGTTCATGCAGGCGACCGGGGTGTACGTGATGAACTTCCTGCCGCGCCCCGCCGAGGCGCGCAGAGGTGCCGAACGGCTGCCGTGGTACCACCGGAACACCGACTTCGACGAGATCGCGTTCTTCCACGGCGGCAGCATGTTCGGAGTCGGCATGCCGCCGGGCCTGATCTCCCACGCACCCCAGGGGATGCATCACGGCATCCCGGAGCGGGCGCGAGAGCGTTCCCGGCGCAAGTTCGACGAGTTCGACCGCGTGGAATGGCAGGTGATCTCGATCGACACCCGTCGACGGTTGATCGCCGCACCCGCACTTTTCGAATCCGGGGTCGCGGACTCCGCACAGGCCGACGCCGGGTCACGAGTATGAGCGACCGGGGGGACGTGCCTCGTCACGACTACGACCGCATTCCCTATCTCGTTGTCTTCGATGATCTCTCGGCGTACCAGGACACCTACGGCGGGGTGACCGAGAGTGTGGTGCTCGAGAGCTACCTGCTCCGCCCCCGTGGCGTGCCGTCGAAGAACGTCATCGTCTTCATGCACCCGATCGGGGGCGGCGCCTACTTGCCGATGACCAATGCCCTCGCCCGCGCCGGTCACCACGTCATCTACTGCAACAGCCGGTATCGCGGCGTCGACAGTGCGTTGATCATGGAGAAGGTGGTGCAGGATCTCGGTGCGTGCGTGAAGGATGCGCGCGAACGCCTCGGTTACGAGAAGGTCATCCTGGCCGGTTGGAGCGGTGGCGGCGCCCTGTCGCTGTACTACCAGCAGCAGGCACAGCACGCGACGGTCACCGCGACCCCCGCCGGTGAGCCGCCGGACCTGACCGCCCTCGACCTCCCCGCCGCGGACGGCATGATGCTGCTTGCGGCGCACGTCTCGCGGCACGGGACCCTGACCGAGTGGATGGACCCGTCGATTCTCGACGAGTCTGATCCCGACAACCGAGACCCGGAGCTGGACCTCTACAACCCCTCGAACCCGAACCAGCCGCCGTACTCGGCGGAGTTCCTCGACCGTTACCGCGCGGCGCAGATCGACCGCAACCGGCGGATCACCGCCTGGGTGAATGAGCGACTCGTCGATCTGCGCGGGCGTGGCGAACCGCTGATGGAGCGCGGTTTCATCGTGCACGGAACGATGGCCGATCCGCGCTGGCTCGACCTGACCGTCGACCCCAGCGATCGCAAGCTCGGTTGCTATCTGGGTGATCCGCGGATCGTGAACATGGGCCCGGTCGGGCTCGCCCGGTTCACCACCCTCCGAAGCTGGTTGTCGCAGTGGAGCTTCGACGACGCCAACGGCGACGGTCCCCGGTGTGCGGCCGATCTCGCGGTCCCGACACTGGTCATCGGCAACTCCGCCGACAACGCGTGCACGCCCAGTCATACGCACCGCCTCTTCGACGCGGTCGGTCATCCCGACAAGACCCTGCACACCGTCGTCGGTGCGACGCACTACTACTCGGGCCGGGACCAGATCCCACACCTGAGAGAAGCGGTCGGGACCATCACCGAGTGGCTGGCCGAGCGGGGGTGGGCCAACTGACGGCTTGGGTTCGCTGAAAACCGCCCGGTGGAAAGTGATCGGGGACGTAGCGTTCGGTGTCCATTTCTGGTGGGCGGTTATCGGCTGGGCTTTCTCCAGGCAGGCGACCGGCTGCGGTGGTACCCGTGAGCGATGATCTCGGCAATGTCCGCATAGGTGTTGGCCCAATCACCGAAAACCTGCGCATAGGTGACTCGCAACGGAAAGTAACCGCGTGAGATCAGCTTTCGGTCTCGAGTGCGATCCTCCTCGTACTTCTCGATCCCGGTGTGGTGTTCGACGCTGTCCAGCTCGAGCGCGAGCCGTTCTCCGACCAGCAGATCGACCCACCCGACACCGGATACGTGGTGCTGGACCGTGACTCGCAAGCCGGCGCTCCGGAGACGTAGGCGGGCTGCTGTCTCGGTTCCGGACGCGGCGAGTTGGTGAGTCTTCTCGATGGCGCGCTTGATGAACATCGGCGCGTCATCGAACTCGGTGCGGAGTCGTGCGGGGGTGATCTTGGCGGTGTTGAGTGCGAAGTCGCACAGGATGACGAAACCCTCGACGTCGAAGCATCGGGCGGCGTACTGCAATGCTGTCGCGACATCGTCGACGGCGCCGTCGGCCGGAGTCGGCCGACCGTACCGTCGGCACCTGTCGTGGGATCGGCGTCGCTCGTGGCGCGTCACACGCGAATGCACTTGTTCGGGATGTTCAGGTATCCAGAGTCCGTGGCGTCGTAGCGCGGTCGCACAGGAGACGACGCCATGATCGGCGACGGCCCCGACCACTTCTGGATCGGCGGCCTCGGTCCGGTACCACCCGTGGCGTATCGACGAGAGCGTGCCGGAACGGCACGCTTCCCGGATCGATGCGGCGGTCTCGCCGGCGGCCAGGAGTTGATGGGTGGCGACGACGCCGCCGAACCGCTCGGTGAGCTCCTCGAAGGTCATGCGGGACAGTGTCTATCGTGGCGGCGGGCAGAACCCGGCGTCCGAGACGTCTGTGGATTACTACGTCAGCAGTGTGAAAACCGCCCGTGGAAAACGGACAGCCGGCAGACCGTCGTCGGGTCAGCTCCACCGGGCGGTCTTCAGACGACGGTCATTCCAGCTGCTTCTTCTGCACCTTGCCCATGGCATTGCGCGGGAGGGACTCGACGAACCGGATCTCGCGCGGCCGCTTGTGATTCGACAGCTCGCCGGCGACGAATTCGATGAGCTCGGTGTCGGCGACCTGGTCGCCGACGACGTAGGCGACGATGCGTTGGCCCAGGTAGTCGTCGGGGACGCCGATCACCGCCACCTCGCGGACCGCCGGGTGGGCGAGCAGGACGGTCTCGATCTCGCCGGCCCCGATGCGGAACCCGCCGGACTTGATGAGGTCGGTGGCTCGTCGGCCGACGATGCGGTGCATCCCGTCTCCGTCGATGACTGCGACGTCACCGGTCGCGAAAAAGCCGTCCGGAAGCCAGGATTCGGCAGTGGCATCCGGACGATTGAGATACCCGGACGCCATCATCGGGCCGCGGACGTGGAGATCGCCCACGCTCTCGCCGTCGTGGGGTAGCGGCTCGCCGTTTTCCGCCAGCCTTGTCTCCACGTGGGCGAGCGGGAGACCCACCCACCCGGGCCGGCGCTGTCCGTCGACGCGCGTGCTGACGGTGATCAGTGTTTCGGTCATGCCGTAGCGCTCGACGATCTCGTGACCGGTGAGCTCGTGGATCCGCTCGAAGACCGGCACGGGAAGCGGGGCGCTGCCCGACACCAGGACTCGCGCCGACGACAGCGTCTGTGCCGCAGCCGGATCGCCGGCGACGCGGTTCCACACCGTCGGGACGCCGAAGAACATGCTGGCGCCGGCTCGCGCGGCGGAAGCGTATCCGTCCGCGGTCGGGGTGACGGTGTGGATCAGTCGCCCGCCCCGTCGCAGGGGACCCAGGACCCCCAGGATCAACCCGTGGACATGGAACAGCGGAAGGCCATGCGCCAGAGTGTCGTCGGCGGTCCACAACCACGCATCGGCGAGTGCGTCGAGGCCCTCGGCGATGCTCTGCCTGGTGATCGGAACACCTTTGGGGAGGCCGGTCGTGCCGGATGTGTAGAGGATCAGTGCGGTCGAATCGGCGTGCGGTTCGGGGTGGCGGTGCCACGATTTCGCGTAGCGGCGGACCGGGACGACGGGCAGGGTCGGCGCGGCCGGGGCCTGCCCCAGCCACGCCTGTGCCCGCGAGTCCGCGAGGATGTGCTCGAACTCGCGCGGCCCGGAGTCGGGCGGAACGGGGACGACCGGCACCCCGGCGATCAGCGCGCCCACCACCGCCAGCACCGTCTCCACCGTCGGCGTGGCCAGTACCGCGACGGTTCGGGCACCGGCGATCCGTTCGGCGACTGCCGTCGCGGCCCCGACGAGGTCCTCGCGCGACAGCTTGTCGTCGCCGACACGGATCACGGCGGGATCGTCCGGTGCGGTGGGGGTCAGGGTGGGCAGCAGCACGTGTTCACTGTGCCACGACGGGTCCATCCCGCCCGTCACCTGCGCAGATCGCCGAGGTCACACGGCGTGCGCCCCGCACGCCGACCGCCGTCGGCGGTGGGACACCCCGACCCGCACTCCTGAGCGCATGCCCTCGGCGCCGACGGCACGATCTCGTGACACGCAGCGACCGATCGGGGGCAACGATGTCTGAGCGCTTTCACCTGAGCACCATGCGCCTACGAGACCCGGCCGAACCGGGCCGGACGGCCAGCACGCTCGAGTTCTTCTTCGATCTGGTCTTCGTGGTCGCGGTCAGCATCGCAGCCGTCCAGCCCCATCACGCACTCACCGAGAACCACATCTTCGACGGGGTCGTGTCGTACGCCTTCATCTTCTTCGCCATCTGGTGGGCGTGGATGAACTTCACCTGGTTCGCGACATCGTTCGGCACCGACGACTGGCTCTACCGGGTGCTCACCTTCGTCCAGATGGCGGGTGTGCTGGTGCTGGCCGCCGGGATCGAGCCCGCCTTCGTCGACCACGAGTTCACCCTGGTCGTGTTCGGCTACGTGGTCATGCGCGTCGCGATGGTCGCCCAGTGGTTGCGCGCTTCCGGCTCTGCCGGAGACCGCCGCCGGACGACCCGGCTCTATGCCGCCGGGATCGCCGTCGTCCAGATCCTGTGGCTGCTATGGCTCCTCGTACCGTCGGGAGCAGCCGCAACCATCGGGTTCGTGGTGCTCGTCGGTGCCGAGCTCGCGGTGCCGGTGATCGCCGAGAAGCAGGGAAACACTCCGTGGCATCCACACCACATCACGGAACGGTACGGACTGTTCACGCTGATCCTGCTCGGCGAGAGCCTGTTGGCGTCGTCGAACGCCATCATCGAGGCGCTGCACAACGAACAGGAGCTCGCCCCGCTGATCTCGATCGCGATCCTCACGTTCATCGCGACCGCGGCGCTGTGGTGGATCTACTTCTGGCCGCCGCACCACCGGGCCATCGGATCGCTCGCCGACTCCCTCCGGTACGGATACGTCCACTACTTCGTCTTCGCCGCTGCCGGTGCCTTCTCGGCCGGTATCGAGGTCGAGATCGACGTCCTGCCCCACCACAGCGAGCTGACGGAAACCCAGGCGTCGTTCACGGTCACGATCCCCATCGCGGTCTTCATCCTGGGCATCTGGTGGATTGCTCTGCGCGTCAACGCCGATCGCGTGGTGAACACCGTGGTACCGGTTGGTGCCGTGCTGGTCCTGCTCGACCCGGTCATCCCGGTCCCGTTCGCCTTGACCGCCGTCTTCCTCGTCGCGATCGTCATCGTCCTGGTCTTTCGACCACCGCTCACCACAACCGGTGACCCGCAGGTGTGACTACCGCATCGCCGCCATGATGCCGGTGAGCAGCCAGCTGCGTAATCGCGGGGTGCTCCAGTTCCGTTCGACGGTGAAGTAGCGATGGGTCGCCGGGCCGGTGAGATAGCTCAGAATGTCGGCGAATTCGTCGACCCGGGTGTCGGATATCAGGCCCCGGTGGACGAACCAGTGGCAGCCGGTGTGCACGTCGTCGAGCCGGCGGAGCTCAGACCGCTCGAGCTGTTCGCCGATGGCCGGGTCGGTGTCGGCCGCCAGCGTCGCGGCATGCCATAGATCGGCGATCCGACTGTTGGCGGCGACGACGTGGTCGACGTACCGCCCGATGGCGCGATCGGTGTCGGTGTCGTTCATGATCGCGATGAACTCGGGTCGTTCGAGCAGCGAGACGAACTTCTCGTCACCGGTGAAGGCGCGTTCGAGGACGGCCGTCATGAGGGACGCTTTCGACCCCGCCTGATGCACGGTGCCGACGGACACCCCGGCCTGCTGCGCGATCTGCTGCACTGTGGTCCGCGAATATCCCTGCTGGACGAACAGCGCCTGGGCGGCGTCGAGGATGCGCGTCCGCGTCTGCGCCGCGCTGATCGCGCGCTTACGCGGTGTGTAGGGGCGTTTGCTCACGCCGGCCTCCGATCGGGTCGGACTCCAACGACAACGATAGTAGTGGCCTTGCTGGGCTTTGCCCAAAGATCGATCACAGTCCCCGGAACTCATTTAGCTCGCTGAAGTGCAAAGATGGGACCAATCGCGTGAGAGCGCTCATCCGTCGTCCGATTTGGTTAGAGTCGAGCTCTACTCAAATGGAGGAATGATGTCGACCATTCTGGTGTGCGCCACGCCGCTGGCCGGACACGTCGGTCCGCTCACCGCTGTCGGACGTGTGCTGGCGGATCGGGGTCACGAGGTGATCATGCTGACCGGCTCGCGCTTCGCCGACCGGGTTGGCGACGCAGGGTTGACCGTCGAATCGCTGACCGGAGTCGCCGATCTGGACGAACGTGACCCCGACAGCTTCACCCCCGACCGGCATCGGCATCGCGGATTGGCGTTGTCGCGCTATCAGGTCGAGCGGACGTTCATCGCGCCGCTGCCGGAGCAGGCGACGGCGGTGGCGTCGGTCGTCGGCCGCCGGGGCGTTGACGTGATCCTGTGCGACGGCACCTTCGCCGGGATCATCCCCCTGCTGTCCCGGCCCCCGGGCCGGCGGCCTCCGGTGATCGGTGTCGGCACCATGCCGCTCGCTCAGTCCAGTCCCGACGTCGCACCCTTCAACAGCGGTTTGCCGCCGATGACCGGCCGGCTGGGTCGGCTCCGTAACCGGTTGGCTCACATGGCAGTACGGCGGGTGTTGTTCGCGTCCACGCAGTCCTCGGCGCGGGACCTGGTCCGACGGGCCGGAGGCACGCTTGATCATTTCGTCCTCGACCTGTCCAGGGCGTTCGACCGTTTCGTCCAGCTGGGCCCGGCCGAATTCGAGTATCCCCGATCCGATCTCGCGCCGAACACGGTGTTCGCGGGGCCGGTGTTCGCCGGCGTTGCTGTTCCCCCGCCGTCGTGGTGGTCGGAGATGCTCGACGACGACCGCCCGATCGTCCACGTCACCCAGGGCACGCTCGACAACGACGACTTCTCCCAACTGATCGAACCCGCCGTCGCCGGGCTGGCCGAGATGGACGTCCAGGTCGTCGTGACAACCGGCGGTGCGGAACCGGATCCCGTGCCGCGGAACGACAACACGCGGGTCGCGCGGTTCCTCGACTACGGCGCACTGTTGCCGCGCACATCGGTGCTGATCACCAACGGCGGCTACGGCGGAGTGCTGCAGGCGCTGCGCCACGGCGTGCCCGTCGTCGTCGCACCAGGGGGTGAGGACAAGCCCGAAGTCGCGGCTCGGGTGGCGTACTTCGGGGTCGGCGCAGATCTGGGGACCCGGCGACCCGCTCCTGCGGACCTCGCCGCGACGGTACGCCGCATCCTGGCCGACGACGACGTTGCCGTTCGGTGCCGGCAGATGGCGCATGCGATCGCCGGTTACGACTCGACCCAGACGATCGTGACCGAAGTCGATCGGGCGGTTCGTCGATCGACCCGCTCATCCTGACCCGCCGCGCGGTCTGTGTCATCCGGATAGCCGAATGTCGGCGCACCTGCCGACGACAACCGAGAAAGAGAGCCCGACATGAGTGATGCACGAGCAGTCATCGACGCGCACATCGATGCCTTCAACGACCGCGCACCGGAGAACGAACCATGGTCCGCCGATGCGGAATTGGTCTCGCCGGGTGGGGTGTTCACGGGACGGGAGGGCGTACTGGGTTTCCTGTCCGTCTTCCAGGGCGCCTTCTCCGACGGTCGCCTCACCGTCGGTTCGTATGTCGTCGACGGCGACAACGCCTCGGTGGAGGGCACGTTCGACGGTGTCCACGACGGAGTGTTGCAGAGTCCGTCGGGTCCGGTCGAACCCACCGGACGGCCTGTCTCGTTCCGATGGAGTGCGACCTACCGGATCGACGGCTCGGAGCTGATGTCCGAGCACCTGTACTTCGATCAGCTCGACTTCCTCGGACAACTGGGCGTGCTACCCGGATGAGTCGTGCTCGGCGCCGGTTGACCAGGGTCTTCGCGGCCGCGCTCGTCGCCGGTCCGATCGTCTCGGGTACGCAGGGAATCGTCTTGGCGGCACCGGTATCCGCGTCGGCGTCGGTGATCAGCAGTGTGGCGGTCGGGCCGCAGCGGCACGATCTGGTGATCCGTTCGGCTGCGATGGGCCGGAACGTGCCGGTGAGCGTGTTGCACCGGCGCACTCCCGGTCGCGCGGGACGCTGTATCTCCTCGACGGGGGCGGCCACAAGACGGCGATCAGCGACTGGATACGGGAAGCCCGCGCGGACAGGTATTTCCGCGACAAGAACGTCAATGCGGTGCTGCCCGGCGGCCAGGGGGCGTTCTACACGAACTGGCAGCACGACGACGCGACGTTCGGGCGTCCGCAGTGGGAGACGTTCCTGACCGTCGAACTGCCGTCGCTGATCGACGGCCGGTTCCACGGCAACGGGCGGAACGCGATCGCGGGCCTGTCCATGGGGGGCCAGGCCGCGTTCACACTCGCGACGCGCCGGCCGGGCCTGTACACGGGCGTCGGTTCCATCAGCGGTTGCCCGTTCACGACCGGCCCGGTGCACGAAGGGCAGACCCGAGCCGCGATCATCCGGGACGGTGGGGATCCCACCAACATGTGGGGTCCGTGGAACGCGCCGGGATGGGCCGACCACGACCCGGGTCGCCGCCTGCCGGCCCTCGTCGGGAAGCGCGTCTTCATCGCGTCCGGGACCGGCGCGCCCGGCCCCCTCGATCAACGCACCCGGCTCGACCCGGGCCGGCACCGTGGGGAGAAGATCGCGACGGGAGCGGTACTTGAGAACTCGGTCAACGCGTGCTCGAACGAGTTCGCCCGCCGGATGAGGTCCGAGGGGCTGCAGCCGGTCGTCCATTTCCGTGCGATCGGAACGCACGCATGGCCCTACTGGGCCGACGATCTGCCCGTGATGTTCGCCGCACTCGCACCCGGTCTCTGACAGCCCACGAGTGACTTCGCGCCATTCCGGGTACACCGCCCGTATGGCTGACAATGACCCCGCCCGCAAACCGTTCAACCCGCAGAACCCCGACCCGTCCAGCACGGCGGGACTCGAGCCCGGCGGCGGAGTGGCGCCCGGTGACACACCGCCGGCGGAATCCGCGGTCGGGGGAGAGGAGCACGAACCGCCGCAACGCAGGCGTGCCGGCGGCGTGATCGTCATCGCCATCGCGGCGATCATCTTTCTCATCGTCGCGCTCGGTCTGATCGGCCGCGCCGTGGGGCTCTTCTAGGGTTCAGCGCCGTCACCCGGCGTCGACGGGCAGCGGACGCGCCGCCAGCGGATCGCCAGCGCGATCTCACCGATGCCGACGACGAAGAGCACGGGTTGTAGGAAGAAGAACACCTGCAGCAGCGCGATCTGGATGATGATCCAGACCATCAGCGACGACCCGGCGAGCAGGCCGCCGATTATGCCCAACCGCGCGGGCACGGACGGGACGGCGGCGACCACGGCAGCCACCAGGTGGGGTAACGCGACTACGGCGATCAGTGCGACACCGGGAGCGGTCCAGGTCTCGAACGGCGTGTGGGTGAGTCACTCCCGCGGCATCGACCACTGATCGGTCATGAGAGCCGAGCCGCCGGCGAGTGCCGACAACGACACGAACAGCTCCATCCCGGCGAGCGTCCACGCCGTGCCGGTCCGTCGGTTCCCGATCCCCCGTTCGTCGAGGGAGTCGGCAGGCGCGGTCATGGTCGGAAGTCTGCACTGTCGGAGAGCCTCTGTCGTGAGGCAAAGGACACCAACTGAGCCGCACGTCGGCCACGGCGGCGGTGTCAGGGGCGCACCCAGCCGTCGGCGATGAGCTCGACCAGCAACTGGGCCTTGTTCCCGATCGGCCGGCCGGCTTCCTCGTAGCGTCGGGCGACACGCCGATAGTGCTCGCGCACCGTGCTCTCGGCGATCTCGTGGACACGCGACGTCTGACGCAGCGTCGCACCCAATGTGTAGGTCTGGAGGATCTCCAGCTCCCGCTGGGTGATGCGTACCCGGTTCGCAAGTGTGGGTGCGGACGGCGGGGTCGGCGGCCCCACCGCAGTCTCGAGCGCCCGCTGCAGCTCGTCCTCGGCGGCCGGGGCCCGCGGTGAGACACGGATGTGATCGAAGCCCGCGACCCCGTTGCCCACGAAGATCACCTTGACGGTGCGCAGCGATGCCACCCGCCGGACGAACCCGAGCATCGCGGCCGACCGCACCAGAATCGCGCTCGGGTTCCGTAGGGCAGCGAGCTGGGCGGGTTCGACGACCGTCGCGTCGTAGCCGGCGCTCTCCACGAGAGCGGCCAGGGCGGCGTCGAAGATGTCGTGCTCGGCAACGACGGCCGTGATTCGCCGCTCCGGACTCGGCGCGGCAGTGGGCCCGGTGCCGGGGGCCGCCGACCGGGGGGCGTCGTTGAGGGGTACGGACACGTGCCGGGATCTCCTGTCGACTTCGATTCGGCCGGGAGCTGTGAGCCGAACAAACGGCGGGACTCTCTCGGATGATCGACATGGCTCGCGATCGGGCATCGAGAATTTATTTCACGAACGCCAACTTCTTCAGCCTTACGAACGTGAGACGATTTGTCAGCGGTATCTCGAACCCGATGTGGTGATTGCAGGGTAAATAACCACCCTCTAGTCCGATCGGATGCGTGATCGCGCACACCGCGTACATATCGGGCATGATCATGCCTGTGCCGACCGACATGCGGGTCCTTGTCGCCTCCCCGCTGGGACACGTGGTCGCGGTGCCGCTGACCAAGGCGCTCGATCAGGCCACGGTCACCGTTGCCACCGGCCGCGACGAGTTCGTCCAGTGCATCGCCGGCAACGTGCGATTCGACGTCGTGGTGGCGGATCTGATCTGGAACCGACCTGACCTGGAATGGACCTTCGACGGACTCGACGTCATCGACACCCTCGACCACCATGACCGGCACGCGCCGGTTGTCCTGGCGACCCAGGGACACGGGCTGGAACAGGACCATCTCGACGAGGCGCGGTTGCGCGACGAGGTCGCGGGGGTCATCGCCAAATCGGACGGTTTCGCGACGCTGGTCGGTGTTGTGCGCTCGGTGGCGCTCGGCCAGGCCCTGCCCAGGGCCGCGTCGGCGCGCCGTCCACCGCTCTACGAGTTGTTCGATGGTCGGCGCGGCCATACCGCGGGCCGTCTCGCGGGGGCGATTGCGTCGGGCAGCGCCTCGGACAACGCCTCATTGGCCCGCGCCGCCAAGGTGTCGCCGAACACCGCGAACAAGGTGACGAGCCACTACCTCGGGCCCATCATCGTCGAGCGCGGTGAGCACGACGCATCGCTGCCGGTGACCCAGGCCGCCGTCTACCGGTGGTGCGGTCTACACGCGCGATACCTGATCAGCTGGTGCCGACGCCACGGGCACTCCGACGTCCTCGGATCGATGCCCACGTGATCAGTTCGGTTGATCAGTTCGCGTGAACCCCGACGGTCCGGTCTCGCGGTGTCGGCGTCGCGGATTCCGGCACGGTGATCCCGCTCCGCTCGCCGAACCACCGCAGGATCTCGACACCGGCGAGGGCCCCGGTGTCGGCGGTGATCGTGAGCCCGGGCGCCGACCAGCCGAGCGATTCCAGCTCACCGTGCCGCGGGCGGATCGCGTGATCGGCGGCGAGCAACAGGTCGGTGTCGAGCCAGCCGTCGCCGGCCGCGCAGAGCGCTGCCGAGTCGTCGAGGGTGCCGTCAGCGACGAGCCGTCGCCGGACTTCGGCGATAGCTGCCGACTTCGTCACCGGCTGCGGGGTCGCATAGATCTTGCGACCCTGCTGGGAAGCCGTCCAGCCCCGTGCGTCGCACCACTGCTGCCATTGTTCGAGGAACTCCGGCGGTTGGACCGCGGGGTCGACGACCAGGTAACAGAAGAGGTCGTCGGCGGTCCGCAGAGCGGTGACCCAGGAGTCGTCGATGCGTGTTCGGAGTTCGTCGCGGACCTCGTCGAGGGTGGCGCCCGCGCGGGTCACCTCGCGGTCGATGTGCGCACGCCATTCCGGATCGTCGGCGCCGTCGACGAGGATCCGGCCACCGTTGCTGACCACGGCGTGGCGAAATGGGCTGCCCGGCAGCTCGATCCGGGCAAACTGAGCCGGGGTGCGAGTGGTCGTCGGTACGACGACGACCTCACGTGCCAGACGGGTCATCAGTTCGACGGCGGTCGTGGTCATGTACGACAGCGGCGCGTCGCGGTAGATCTCGACGCACACGGTCTCCAGGGTCGCGAACTGCTCGTCGCCCATGGCGGCGCGTGAGTAGATCATGGTCCGGTCGAGATCGGTGGCGACCAGCGCGTTCACGAGTCCTCCTTGATGAGCCCGACACACGAGTACGCGAGATCGGGCGAGACCTCCACGGGCACATCTCGTTCGGCGGCGAGCAACCGGATGTGGCGATGTTCGGGCAGATCGTCGGCGCGCACCAGGATGCGCCACGGTACGCGACGCAGCAGCACCCGCGTCGTCTCGCCGACGCCGGGCTTGACCAGGTTGATCGACGACAGGCCGTACTCGGTCTGGATCTGCTCCACGGAGCGCCAGCCGGACCAGTCGGGCCGGCGTGACTCCGGCGTCATCGCCGACACCGTCGCCCGAACTCGGTCGGCGACTGCATCGAACTCGGCGCTGACGGTGTCCAGGAACAGTCCCGAGACATCGAAGTCGGCGAGATGGCGGTAGAACTTCGCTCCGTGGAACTCGCCCGGACCGATGTGGTCGGCATTCAGGACGGTGCGCGAGACCAGGCCGGAGACAGTGGAATTCAGGCAGGCGGAGGCGATGAGGAAGTCGTCCCTGGTGCCGAACAGGGTCGTGCAGGAGCCGGAGTCGGCCAGCACCGCGAGTTCGTCGTGCAATTGCGGCCGCCCGGTGCGCGCGTACTCGTCGACAGCGGCGGTGAGTTCGCGCTGGATGGCGCCCTTGCCGGTCCAGCCGTCGACGAAGACGACCGACTCCGCCGGGTGCCGCGCCATGATGTGATCGAGTGCGACGGTGTCGATCCCGCGTGCGCGCACGATCGAGATCGTGTAGTGCTGGGGTTCGATGCCGTGGACGGCCGCCATCCACCGTCGGATCAGGATGCCGACCGGGGTGCCGGCCCGCGCCAGCGACACCAGCGTCGGCGTGGAATGCCGCTCGGCCAGAATGAGTTCGGACACCACTCCGACGGCTTCCGCGAGCCGCTGGGCGGAAGACCGTAGCGTCGCATGGAAGAGTTCCTGGTACTCGCGGCCGGGTTGGTACTCGATCGGCAGCGACTCCGCATAGTGGGCCTGACCGGACTGGATTCGACGTTCCCGTTCGCGCAGTTCACCTTCCAGCGCCACGTCGGACAGGTCTTTGAGCAGCCAGGTGACTTCGTCGGCCGCGTACGAACCGAACTCCGGTCCGCACAGCGGTGGTGTGGTGGTGGCGATGTCCATCAGCGCACCGCCTCTCGGGTTCGTGCCAGGGCAGCCTGGTCGGTGGCGGGCAAGACGGCCAGCACCACCGGGTGCCCGGCGGCGGTGAGGACGTCGACGAGTCCACCGGGCGCGCGCAACTCATCGGTGTCCGCCGGCGAGTCGACGATCAGGACGACCTGCGGGTCCGGATGGTCGACGGAGGACACGTTGTAGACATAGCGCGGCGTCTCCGGATCGGGTTCCGGTGCGGTGAACCGGAATCCGCGTCGGAGTGGATACCCCGGGACGTCGTGCACCTGGGCCGGCGACCTCGTGGTGGTCTGGTATCCGGTGGCGAAGCCACGACGCTCCAGCGACTCGGCGATGCACAAGGGTGCGTACATCAGTTCCTCGTGCCCGATCACGACAACCGCGCGCCGCGGATCGAGTTGTGCCGCCACGGTGTCGGCGGCCGCGGTCGCCGCTCGCCGGAAGCCCGTTGAGTCGGTGCGGAGAATTCCGTGCCTCCCGCCGTCGGGAACTGCCGCCGGCCAGTCGAGGGCCACCGCGACCAGGCCGCCGCGCCGGGCTGCCACCGGGTTGAGCTCGTCGGACCCGAGCTGCCACACCGCATCGAGGAGGTCCGGGGGAAGGGTGATCGAGCCGTGCGCGAGCGCCACATAGGCGACCTCGACGCCGAGTTTCGCTGCGAGATCATCGCATTCGGACTTCTGCGCGGGCGTACGCATGTCGACCAGGGACGCCACGACGAACCGCTTACGGGGACGGTCCGCGACGATGGTCTCGATGGCGCCGAGCGCGGTCTTGCCGGTGGAGATCTCGTCGTCGACCAGGATCAGCACCTCGTCCGGCGTCACGGGGTCGAGAAATGCGGGATCACTGGGCTGCAGCAGATGCGTCGTCGCGTGCGAGTGCCCCTCCTCGAAGGTTCCTGACACCGTCACGCCGGCTCGTCTGCGCCGCGTCGAGTGTAGATACCGGGATGCGGAAATGCGTTCGGCGACACAGTGTCCGAGACCGGTCGCGGTTTCGGCGAAGCCGAGGACGACGGCGTCGCGTGCCGCATTCGCACCGATCTCGGCGATGATCGCGGCGCCGAGGTCGTCGGCGGCGCCACGGACAATTGCGGGCGAGGTCGGGATGTGCTTGCCCAGCACGGTCGAGACCAGCAGATGAGCACGGCGTCGGTTGTGGCGCAAGCCGAGTGAGACGAGGTCGCGGACCGCGTGACCCGGAGTGTTGCCGAGGTCGGCGATCTCGACGCCGAAACGTTCGGTCACCCAGTCGATGCCGACGGTGTCCGGATCGTTCACGAGTTGGCCGACCCGGGCGAGGCGAGCGCGGTGAGCAGGTCGACGAACGAGACCCCCTGGCGGGTCACGCCGAAGGCGGCAGCGCGATCGATGACCCGCAAGGCCCAGTTGCGGTGGGGCTTCAGCTCGTTCATCTTGTTGCGGTACGACGACGCCCGTACCCCGCCGGACTCGCCGGCCAGGATGTCGAGTGCATCGTGATACTCCTCGTGGGTGACCGCCGACAACGCGTGTACCGCGGCGACGTGCGCGGGGTGGATGACGGTCTTGCCGTGCAGGCCGTTGGCGCGGTCGAGGGTGATCTCGCGGAGGAGACCGTCCATGTCGCGGCTGACGAGCTGCTGCCGGAAGTAGACGGCGTCGTTCTCGCGGAACGGCGTGTGACGCAACATGGGCTGGAACATGCGCTCGTGGTCGGCGAAGTACTCCCACACCGGCCCCGTCACGACGAAGCCGCTCTCGTCGCTGCGGCCGAGATGGTTGACGATGCCGGCGATCACATCGGCCGCGACCCGGACGTCGTAGATGGTCAGGTCACGATCCCGGCGGATGCCGAAGTGACTACAGATGTCGGTGGCACCGATGCGCACGGCGAGCACGTGGTCGCGGTGCGCGCTCAGGAGCGACGCGAGGGCGGTCAACTCGTCGTCGCGGGTCTCGCGGTGCACGACCGCGGCCGACTCGAGAACCGGCATGACCCAGAGGTGCTTGTCGAGGATCTGTCCGGCAGCGGCAACGGCGTCGAGCGCCTCGGGTGCATTCTCAGACGAGAACTTCGGGATGACGAACCCGGTCAGCACCGACGGGGTGTCGAGCGCGGTGGCGATCGGCACTATCCGGTCGGCCGACCGCGGACGGACGAACAGCAGTATCGGCCGGCACGGGTTCGCGGCGATAGCGCGCAACGCGGCCACGGCGTGCTCGATCGCCTCGGCCTCCTCGTCGTCGGCGACGGCGTCCTCGAGGTCGATGACCATCGAGATCACACCCTCGGCGCGGCGTCGGCGGATGACCTCGGCGAGATCGGGCCGGGTGGCCGGGACGTACAGGGTGGCGCCCAGCGCGACGGCGAGCCGCTGCGCCGGCCAGGTCGGCTCGATCGGCTCGGGCTGCCGGTGGAACAGGGAGTTCGAGACCGACGGCTCCAGGTGGTCGAAGTGCCGGATCGTCCCGGGCTCGAGAGCGGTGTCGTCGTGTCGTGCAGTGGTGGTCATCCTGCGGCCACCTGTCCTCTCATCCGCGAAACGATCTCGGTGATCCGGTCGTCCACCGCACGCAGCTGCGTCAGGTAGCTCCAGTAGTCGGGGTGGATGCGATCCAGGACCCCCTTGGCGCGCTCGATCCGGTCGGCCTGAGCATCGAGGACCGAGCCCCATTCGTCAACCAGACGGTGATTGACCGCAAAGAGCTGGGCGTCGCGCAGGCGAAAGCGCACGCGCTGCTCCGCGCCCCGCGGGTCGGCGCGCACCTCCCGCAGCAGGCGCAACCGGTCGAGCACGGCGTCGACGGCCTTCTCCGCGACGGCGAGGTCGTCGCGGGCGGCGTCGGCGCGGCCGATGGCCTGGTCGGGGGCAGCATCGACCATCGCGCGGGCGGCCGCGAGCTCGGCGTCGGCGTGTTCGAGCCGTTCGTCGACGACCGAGCCGTTGCGCTGTAGATCGAGGGAGCAATCGGCACTGAACTCCCGGCGCAGTGCCGAGAGTGTGTCGGGGAGTTGCGCGCTCCGGGTGGATACCGCGCTCCGGCGCGTTTCCACCGAACGGATGACCTGCTGTGCGCGGTCGGCGAAGGCGGGGGCCTCGGCGAGAAGTTGCTCGAGGCGGCGCGCCGAGCTCAGCACAGCTGCCGCGGCGGTCTGCCGGTCACGCAGGCCCGCGCCCTGGTCGAAAGCCGTGAGCGCACGCGCGAGGTCGTCGGTGGCATCCGACACCGACTGCAGTCGTGCCACCGCCGGTGCGGCGTTCTCCAGGGCGGTCATCGCCCGGTTGGCGGCCACTCGGGCCTCGTGGTCCTGGGCATCGGCGGCCCGCACCGTGGCCCGCGCCCGCTCGAGGGTCTCGGCGTTGGTCTGGGCGAAGTCGCGCATCGAGGCGGTGATCGACCGCAGCGCCTGCGTCGACCGGTCGAGATCCCGCGGGTCGACGCGTGTGCCGACCGGCGGGGACACCAGCCGGAGGTAGTCCGACGTCGCCTGGGCGTGCTGCTCGCGGATGTCCGACCACGAGGCGCGCAGGCGCGACCGCGGGTCGAGGGCGGCGGTCACCGCGACGGCCGGATCGATCTCGGCCAAGACGGATTCGGACTCCAGGAACGCCGCCGTCATTTGTTCCGATGATGCAGGTGGCGCGGAATTCGTGCGTGAATCGTTCCCGAACCAACGACGTACGAAGTTTCCGGGCACCACTCGATGCTATCGGCTATTTTCATCTCGGTATGAGGCCGGATTCCCCGGCTCACGGCGAGCTGGGATGCCGAGATGCCGGCAGGTGCCGCGGTGCGGGGCTGGCGTCGGGAGACGAACGAGGGATGGTCGATCGGCGGCCTCCCCACGGCGCGAGAGAGGCACGTCGAATGCAGTTGGTACAACGGTCCAAACGCGTGGTGGAAGCCAGGCTGAACAACTCCGCGGTCCGCGCGATCAGCGGGTCGATGGTCGCCTACGAGGGACAGGTCACCTTCAAATCGGCGGGCTTCGGCGGCGGCGACGGCGTGCTCGCGGGCCTGAAGCAGCGGGCCACCGGGGAGGCGCTGTCGCTCATGGAGGCCTCGGGCAACGGCATCGTGTACTTCGCGCACAACGCCGCCGAGACGACCGTCATCGAGCTCAACAACGAGACCCTGCAGGTGGAGTCCGAGCAGCTGATGGTGCTCAACGGCAACCTGCAGACCAACGTCACCTTCGCCGGTCTGCGCGGAGCGTCGTCGGGTCAGGGTCTGTTCACCACGACGGTGAGCGGCCACGGACAGATCGCACTGTTGTCCAACGGCGGCCCGCTCATCCACCTCGAGGTGTCACCGCAGTATCCGCTCGTGGTCGACCCGGACGCGTTTGTCTGCGCCCGCGGCCAGTTGAGTCAGTCCTTCGTCACCGATGTCTCCTGGCGGTCGGCGCTGGGACAGGGTGGCGGAGAGGCGTTCTCGTTGCGCTGGGATGGCAGCGGCGTCGTGTCGATCCAGCCGGCCGAGCGGTGAGGGTGAGGTAGCGAGAATGTTCACCAAGGTCAACAGCAAGGTCGTCTCCGTCGACATCGGCCGTACCGGGCCGGTCGTCGCACGACGCGGGGCGATGCTCTTCTACAAGGGCAACGTGCACTTCCAGCCCCACCAGATCGCGGGAGCCGGCGGTATGGGCGGCGGGATGCCGGGACTGGGCGGCATGGGCGGGATGGCCGGCCGGATGCTCGCCGGCGAGCACGAGTCGACGATGATCGCGCAGGGGCACGGCGAGGTGCACTACGGCTTCCTCGGCATCGAGGTGCACGTCGTGGATCTCGCGGCAGTCGGCGGCACGATCCGGGTCGAGGCGTCGCGGCTGCTCGCCTACGCGGCCAATCTGCAGGCCTCCGTCGTCTCGGTCGCCTCACAGGGCGGCGGTGGCGGCGGTGGCGGCCTGTTCGGTGCATTGCGGTCCGCTGCTGCCGGAGCCGTCACCGGTCAGGGCATGTTCACGACGCAGCTGTCGGGTCCGGGTTCGGCGGTGCTGCTCGGGCACGGCGGGGTCTTCGAACTCGAGGTGTCCCCGGCCAAGCCCCCGGTGACCGTCGACCCGCAGGCGTTCGTCGGGTCGGCCGGTCAGGTCAACGCCAGCCTGCGGTCGGCGATGAGCTGGCGCAACGTAGGCCGAACCGGCGGTGAGGCAATGCAATTGGAGTGCTCCGGACAGGGCATCGTGTACGTGCAGGCATCGGAGGAGAAACTATGAGCCAACTCAACACCGTGTGGAGTCCGATGAACTTGCCGTCGGACGACAACGTGCCGGACAACAACTACTCCTTCTGCATCGACCTCAACCAGCCGTGGTTCATGTCCAAGGGCGCGATGATCGCCTACTACGGGCAGATGCAGTTCACCGCGCTGACCCAGGGTCTGCAGGGGAACATGCTGCAGATGGTGGCGCAGCAGTTCTCCGCCCCGCTGTACCTCGGTGACTACGTCGTCGCCGAGGGCCACGGCAAGCTGATCATCGGCGACCGCGGATACGACATCAACGCTTACGACCTCGAAGACGGCAACCTCACCATCCGGGCGGCCAATCTTCTTGCCTTCCAGCCGAACCTGTCGCTCAACCAGTCGATCGTGCCGGGGTTCCTGACGCTCATCGGCACCGGTAAGTTCCTCGCGTCGTCGAACGGCCCGGTGATGTTCGTCGAACCGCCCGTGCGCGTCGATCCCGAAGCGCTTGTCGGATGGTCGGATTGCCCGTCGCCCAGTCACCACTACGACGAGGCGTGGGTCAACGGCTTCATCGCGGCCGCGGGCCGGCGGATGGGGTTGAACTCGGGCGAGGAGCGCCAGTTCGACTTCACCGGCGCCGGAACGGTTCTCGTGCAATCGAGCGAGAAGGTGCGCGACGACTCGTCGGTCCTGCGCACCATCCAGGGCCATCTCCCGGGCATGTCGGTGCCGAGCCTGCACCAGATCAACCAGCAGATCACCCAGCAACTCGGGCAGCAGCAGGGCTGAGTCCGGGTCGTCGAACCAACTGCGCCGCAGGACCTTCGGGGTCCTGCGGCGCAGCTGTTTCTCCGCTCCCTAATCCGAAGGGCGACATAGCCACTGCTCCTTGAGGTGCGAGGAGCGAAAGCCGCCGGGCCGAGCAAGCGACGAAGGAGCGCGTCGAGGTCGACGAGCCTCGAAGGGCCTGGCGACTCAAGTCACCAAACCCTTCGAGGCTCGCTTCGCTCGCACCTCAGGGGACAGGGGGAGGCGTTTCGCTCGTACCTAAAGGAGGGAGGCGTTTCGCTCGCACGTCCCAGGAGCGCGCTTCGCTCGCACCTCAGCTCAGCGAGCGAAGGGTCAGATGTTGACCTTCTCCTCTTCGCCCTTCGCCGCGAGGCGGTTGCGTCGGACGATGCTGGAGATCAGTGCGGCGATGATCAGCGCGACGCCGATCAGGCCGGTGATGATCTCGGGGACGTGGGTGCCGATGGAGTACAGCAGGATGAACGCCAGCGCGCCGATCGCCCAGTGCGCTCCGTGCTCGAGGTACACATACTCCGACAGCGTGCCCTTGCGCACCAGGTAGACGGTGAGCGAACGGACGAACATCGCACCGATGAGGCCGAGGCCGAGGGCGATGATGATCGGATCCGCCGTGATGGCGAACGCGCCGATGACGCCGTCGAACGAGAACGACGCATCGAGGACCTCGAGGTAGAGGAACAGGAAGAAACCGGCCTTGCCTGTCGCCTTGGCCAGGTCCGACGGGCCCGACTTTCCGTTGGTCTTCTCGATTGCCGCTTTCTCCGCGGCGTCGGTGCCGGGCTCGGCCGCTTCGTCATCTTCCGCGGTCTCGACGTTGAAGTACTCACCGAGGCCGTTGACCAGGATGTAGGTGATCATGCCGAGTGAGCCGGCGATCATGACCGTCGACCGCTCGTCGGGCGCGGCGATGTAGGTCGCAGTGAGGACGAGAAGCGTCATGGCGATGACGACCTCGAGCATCTCTAGCTTGCCGATCTTCTCGAGCGGCCGCTCGATCCAGGTCAGCCAGGTGAGCTCCTTCTGCTCGAAGACGAAGCCGAGGAACAGCATCAGCAGGAACATGCCGCCGAAGGCCGCGATCTGCGGGTGGGCGTCGGTGATGATCGTCTCGTAGCTGGGATCGCCGTTGGGGAAGTACGCCGCATCGTTGGGCGGCGGGTTCAGTGCGAGGTCGAGCGCCTCAACCGGGTTGAGACCCGACGCGAGCCACACGATGACCAGCGGGAACACCAGTCGCATACCGAAGACGGCAATCAGGATGCCGATGGTGAGGAAGATCTTCTGCCAGAACTCGCTCATCCGGCGGAGGATCGTGGCATTGATGACCGCGTTGTCGAAGGAGAGCGAGATCTCGAAGACGCCGAGGATGGCGGTCAGGATCAGCGCTTCGACGCCGCCATAGAGGAAAGCGATGATCAGCGACACGATCGTCACGACGACCGAGAGGCCGAAAACTCTTACTACCACTGGCTTGTGGCCTTTCTAGGGTGCGTGGAAACCAGCCGACCGCATTGTCGGAGAGGAGTGGTGACGCGCGGATGCCGCACCCGTTCGACAACGG
The DNA here is from genome assembly GCF_042668985.1 of Gordonia sp. NPDC057258. Lineage (NCBI taxonomy): Bacteria > Bacillati > Actinomycetota > Actinomycetes > Mycobacteriales > Gordoniaceae > Gordonia > Gordonia sp. NPDC057258. The sequence continues at coordinate 224,438 of NZ_JBHUXZ010000001.1, read as the reverse complement.
GTGCGGCATCCACAAGCACGTTCAGGCGGACAGCCGGAGTCTACGAGAGACTCAGACGTTCACACCGAAGTCGCGGGCGATGCCCGCGAGACCCGAGGCGTAGCCCTGGCCGACCGCGCGGAACTTCCACTCCGACCCATGACGGTACAGCTCACCGAAAACCATCGCGGTCTCGGTGGAGGCATCCTCGCTGAGGTCGTAGCGGGCGATCTCGGCGCCGCCGGCCTGGTTGACGACGCGGATGAACGCGTTGCGGACCTGGCCGAACGACTGCGACCGTGCGTCCGCGTCGTAGATCGAGACGGGGAAGACGATGGAGTCGACGTTCGGCGGAACGCCCGCGAGGTCGACCTTGATGACCTCGTCGTCGCCCTCGCCCTCACCGGTCAGGTTGTCGCCGGTGTGCTCGATCGAGCCGTCGGGCGAACGCAGGTTGTTGAAGAAGATGAAGTGCTGGTCGGAGAGGACTTTCTTGTCCGCGCCGAGCGCGATGGCGCTGGCGTCGAGGTCGAAGTCGGTACCGGTGGTGCTTCGGATGTCCCAGCCGAGGCCGACGGAGACCGCAGTCAGGCCCGGAGCCTCCTTGCTCAGCGAAACGTTTCCGCCCTTGCTCAGGCTCACGCCCATGGTTTGCGCCTTTCTGTTGGTACGGGGTCTCGTGATGTCCGATGTGCCCGATCCCGGGCCACTCGGAGCAATCGACAACACTCTATGTGACGGGTCTGTCGGGGTCACTGATTTGGTTGGATGACCTGCGGTTTCCGTCGGTTGGCGCTTGCGGGGAGACTGCGTTCGGACGACACTACGGGTTCACTCAGCGCACAAAGCCGGTCAGGCGATATGTCTGTGGTGGGCTCGTCACCGACGTGTACAGCGACACCCGTGTGAACTCACCTCTGGCGGGAGCGAAAAGCCAGATTGCGACCGGGGTTGATTTGATCCCTCCGGTCGCACAGTCCGGCTTGCAGAGTTTGCGGTGCATCGTGCCGTAGCCGGCGGCCCACGCATCGGTCCATCCCAGCCACGTGATCTGGGTGACTATGACACCGGCGTCTCCGCAGTAGATCGACGACAGATCACGAGGTCGGACCTGCTTCGCTCCGTCACATCCTCCGACAACGGTGACCACGGGTGTCGCCGACGGCGCGGCGATCGCTTCGCCGGGCAAGACCAGACTCGCCAGGCCGATGGACCCCACGGCCAGGAGCGCCGCAATTCCTTTGACGATCGTCGAACCCAAGTCACACCTCCGAACTGGACCGGAAACCCTGATGGATCATGTCCGTCGCATTCTCCGGTACTGGATCGGACCGCGACTGCAGTTTGGGAATTGCGGCCCGCTTGTAACGAGTGGGAATCCCGAGCCCAGAACCGATCGACATCTGTCGTCAACCGAGTTCGGGTAATTGCGCGCGGCGGATAATCACATGGGGCAGAACACAACAGCGGCGCGTCCTGATCGGATCAGGACGCGCCGCTGTATGCGATACGACTACGAGGCTCAGGCCTCGATGATGAACTCCTCGAGCTGCTGACGCGCGACGTCGTCGGCGAGCTGCTTCGGCGGGGACTTCATCAGGTAGGCCGAGGCCGGGATGACCGGTCCGCCGATACCGCGGTCCTTGGCGATCTTGGCGGCGCGCACGGCGTCGATGATGATGCCGGCCGAGTTGGGAGAGTCCCAGACCTCGAGCTTGTACTCCAGGTTCAGCGGCACGTCGCCGAAGGCGCGACCCTCGAGGCGGACGTAGGCCCACTTGCGGTCGTCGAGCCACTCGACGTGGTCCGACGGGCCGATGTGGACGTTCTTGTCGGCGATCTTGCCGGCCAGCGGGCCGTTCAGGTTGGAGGTGACGGCCTGGGTCTTGGAGACCTTCTTGGACTCCAGACGCTCACGCTCGAGCATGTTCTTGAAGTCCATGTTGCCGCCGACGTTGAGCTGGTAGGTGCGGTCGAGGGTGACGCCGCGATCCTCGAACAGCTTCGCCATCACACGGTGGGTGATGGTGGCGCCGACCTGGCTCTTGATGTCGTCGCCGACGATCGGGACACCGGCGTCGGCGAACTTCTGGGCCCACTCGGGGTCCGAGGCGATGAACACCGGCAGGGCGTTGACGAACGCGACGCCCGCGTCGATGCAGCACTGCGCGTAGAACTTGTCGGCCTGCTCCGAGCCGACCGGGAGGTAGCTGACGAGGACGTCGACCTCGTTGTCCTTGAGGGCCTGGACGATGTCGACACCGGAGCCGTCGGCCTCGGTGATGGTCTCGAGGTAGTACTTGCCGAGGCCGTCGAGGGTGTGGCCGCGCTGGACGGTGACGCCGGTCGGCGGCACGTCGGCGATCTTGATGGTGTTGTTCTCGCTCGCGAAGATCGCGTCGGACAGGTCGAAGCCGACCTTCTTGGCGTCGACGTCGAACGCGGCGACGAACTCGACGTCGCGGACGTGGTACTGGCCGAACTTCACGTGCATGAGGCCGGGAACGGTGGAGCTCTCGTCGGCGTCCTTGTAGTACTGCACGCCCTGCACCAGGGATGAAGCGCAGTTTCCTACGCCCACAATGGCAACGCGCACCTTATTGGGCTCACCCATGGTCGGGTTCTCCTTCTTCTCGCGGCATCGCAGTCGTTCGCTGCGCAACCGGTGTTTTCCGTTGCTCGGGTTCGTCGAGCTGTTCGTCCCGGCTCGGCGTCGAGTCCGGGTCTTGATGTTCGTCATCGGCTCGTCCGGTGGAGGCCGCGGGCCGCCCCGGATCGAACGGTGACCGTTCGCCGTCGGCGAGATCGTCGTCGAACGGGTCCGGCGACCCGTCCTGCTGGGAGCTCTCGGCCGCGATCAGCTCGTTGAGCCAGCGGACCTCGCGTTCGCTCGATTCGAGGCTGAGCTGATGCAGCTGACGGGTGTACCGGTCGACGGCCCGGTTGGACCGCCCGACGATCTCCCGCAACCCTTCTCGACGCTCCTCGACCTGCCGCCGGCGACCCTCGAGGATGCGCATGCGCGCGACCGCGGGGGTCCGGCTGAAGAACGCCAGATGCACACCGAAACCGTCGTCGGTGTAGTTCTGGGGTCCGGTGTCGGCGACCAACTCCGCGAACCGTTCCCGGCCCGCGTCGGTGAGCTGGTAGACGCGCCGGCCACGCCGCACCTTCACGCCCAGGGGCGTCTCCGGTTCGTCGATGAGGCCGTCGGCCTGCATGCGACGCAGCGTCGGGTAGAGCGATCCGTACGAGAACGCACGGAAGGCGCCGAGCAGGCCGGTGAGCCGCTTGCGCAGCTCATAGCCGTGCATGGGGGATTCGAGAAGCAGTCCGAGAATGGCCAACTCGAGCACTTCGCCACCCCCCTTCGCGGTCCTGCCGATGACTGTCACTACTTCCTCGGATCGATGTGCCGGCACGCTCTGACGAGCCGACACCTCGTTCCGATGTGTTTGCCAATGTATCGCACCGATATAACTGTGTCCACGAGCGGTCGGTCGGCGGGAGGACGGACACGCGACGACGCCACCACGCGGCGATCGACCATCCCGGGTGTGGGTCCGTCGGACCCGCGTGCCGGACCCCGTCGGCCCGACGCCCCGGCAGAGACCACGTACCCTGAGAACCGTGCAACGCCAGATCGTCGACTACGCCCTGCAGCGGCGCGCTCGGCTGTCCTCGGTCCACGCGGGCCGGACCGCCGTTGCCGAGGTCTGCGATGCGAGCCCGTATCTCCTGCGCGCCGCGAAATTCCATGGTCGGCCCAGCACCACGATGTGCCCGATCTGCCGAAAAGAGCAGGTCACGCTGGTTTCCTGGGTGTTCGGCGACCGGCTCGGTCAGGTGAGCGGGTCGGCGCGCAGCAACGAGGAGATCGCCCGGCTCGCGACGACCGCCGAGGAGTTCTCGGTGCACGTGGTCGAGGTGTGCCGGACCTGCAGTTGGAACCATCTGGTCCAGTCGTACGTTGCCGGGCTGCCGCCGCAGACCACGCGTCGCTCCCGACGCGTGGCCAAGTAGCGCGCCGGCCTGCGGTTTTTTGCCCGGGGCGGTGGCCTGCTGTCACAGTGGAGCGGCACGAGGCCAGAGAAGTTGACCGTGCTCGCCGGATGACGAATGTCCGTGCGACCCGGCAGGAAGGTGGACGATGAGCGAGGCACGTGGTTCTTCGCCCACGCCGCGACGCACCGGAGTCCGACCCGGTCCGGGCGGCGGCGGTCAGAACAGAAGTCAGACAGCGACACGACACCGACGGTTCGCGTGGGCGCTGGGGATCGTGGGCGCCATCGTCCCGGCGATCGTGCTGGTGCTCATCATCGCGTTCGCGGCCACCTACTTCACTGCCGAGATCCCCGAACCGGAGGTGAGCCAGAAGGCCACCATCGTCGACACGTCCGGGCGGACCCTCGCAGACGTCACCTCGCCCGACGGCAACCGCACGGTCGTCCCGTTCGACGAGATCCCCGAGACGATGAAGCAGGCGATCGTCGCCGCCGAGGACCGTGAGTTCTGGACAAACAACGGCTTCTCGCCCCGCGGCCTGTCCCGCGCCGCCATCGGTCAGATCACCGGCAACCAGACCGCCGGCGGTGGCTCGACCATCACGCAGCAGTACGTCAAGAACGCGATCGTCGGTGACGAGGTCAGCTACTCCCGGAAGTTCAAAGAGCTCGCGATCGCCGCGAAGATGAACGACCGGCACGGCTGGTCGAAGGAAAAAATCCTCGAGGCATACCTCAACACGATCTACTTCGGCCGGGGCGCCTACGGCGTCGCGGTGGCCGCGCAGAAGTTCTTCAACAAGTCGATCACCGACAAGCGTCGCGCCGAGCGCAACCCGCTCACCTTCGAAGAGGCCGCGCTGCTGTCGGCGGTCATCCGCGCACCGTCCTACTACGACCCGGATACCAACCGTGAGGTCACCGAAGCGCGCTGGCGTTACGTCCTCGACGGCATGGTCGCGACCGGTGCGATCACCCGCGCGCAGGCCGACAACGCGATCTTCCCCAAGACCGTCAAGGCGCGTGTCAGCGACTCCGACGAGACCCCCGGGCCCAACGGTCTCATCAAGCGACAGGTCCTCGCCGAGCTCAACCGCATCGGCATCACCGACAAGCAACTGCGGACCGGCGGTCTCAAGATCAGCACCACGATCGACCCGCAGGTCCAGAACGGCGTCGTCCAGGCGGCCTGCCGCAAGAACCGGATCTACAAGTGCCCCGAAGGTGAGCTGAACGGCGAACCGGATGATCTGCTTGCGTCGGTGGTATCCATCGATCCGCAGACCGGCGGGGTGCGCGGTTACTACGGCGGCGACAACCCGGGCGGCTGGGACCTCGCCCAGGCGGGCCTGCAGACCGGGTCGTCGTTCAAGGTGTTCGCGCTCGTCGCGGCGCTCGAACAGGACATCCCGTTGTCGAAGACCTACAGCTCCGCGCCGTTCCAGGCCAGCGGCGGACTCACCGTCGAGAACTCCGACGGTGAGAGCTGCGGTACCTGCAACCTCGCGACGGCGATGAAGATGTCCCTCAACACGGTGTACTACCGCCTGATGATGGACCTCGACGGCGGTGCCCGGGCGGTCGCCGACGCCGCGCACCGCGCGGGTGTGGCCGAGTCCTTCGGCAACATCGAGCACACCCTGCAGGAGGCCAACGGCGAGCCCGAGGGCGGTGTGGTCCTGGGCCAGTATCAGTCCCGGGTCATCGACATGGCCTCGGCCTACGCCACGCTCGCGGCCTCGGGTGTCTACCACGAGCCGCACTTCGTCCAGAAGGTCGTCGACGCCAAGGGGCAGGTCCTCTACGAGCGCAAGACCGAGGGCAAGCGCGTCTTCCCCGCGAAGGTCGCCGACAACGTCAGCGCGGCGCTCGAACCGGTGGCGGCGTACTCCAACGGCAACTCGCTCTACGACTCCTCGCTCGGTTCGCGGCCGTCGGCGGCCAAGACCGGCACCGTCCAGCTCGGCGACACCGGGCAGAACAAGGACGCGTGGATGGTCGGGTACACCCCGCAGCTGTCGACCGCGGTCTGGGTCGGCACCAGCGACGGCACCGCCCTGACGAACTACAACGGCGCGTCGATCTACGGCAGCGGCCTGCCGTCGTCGATCTGGAAGTCGGCGATGGATGCCGCGCTCGAGGGCAAGGAGATCAAGCAGTTCCCCGAGCCGGAATCGGTCGGCGGCGTGGCCGGCGTGCCGTACGAGGCGCCGGCCACCACGTACGCGCCGTCGCAGCCCCGACGTGGGCCTTCCATACCGAACTTCGACATCCCCGACCAGGGCGGTGACGGCAACCTCACCCTCGCACCAGGCGTGACGATCCCGATCCCGGGCGCTCCGCGCAACGGCGGCGGTGGTGGCGCCGGCGGCGGGAACAGCCCCGGTGGTGGCGACGGTGGTGGCGACGCCGGCGGTGGCGACGGTGGCGACCTCGGCGGCATACCCGGCGGTGGAGACGGTGGCGGAGGAGTCCCTGAACCGCCCATCGGCTGACCCGGACCCGGCCGACTCCGCGGCGAGCGGCTCCGAACCCGTCTGGGACAGCCCTGCACCTCTGGCGATCGATCAGCGCGTCGATGACGCGCGCGTCCTCCCGACGCGCACGGACGGTCTGGTGCGAGAAGCGAGTTCGCTCGTCGGTGGGCCGGTCGGGGCGCACGCCGTCATCGGGCGCGGCCGGCATCTGACTCCGCTGCGGGTGCTCTTCGCGCTCGCGTTGTGCGGACTCGCGCTCGGCTGGTTCGGCAAGGCCGGGTGCCTGCAACAGGCGCCGGCCGACTCCGGGGCCGCCGGCGCGAGCGCCGAGATGCGGCTCGACTGGGACGATCAGCGTCAGTTCACCAACCTCTGCTACTCCGACGTGATCAGCCTGTTCGGGGCGGAACGCCTCAACCGGGGAGCGCTGCCCTACCGCGACTTCTGGTTCCAGGAGGGCTCCGAAGGCGAGACCATCAAGCGGTACATGGAATATCCGGTCGTCACCGGGATGTTCATGTACGGCGCGGCGCAGCTGACGCAGGGCTGGGTCTGGGCCGAGGCCAACTGGGGTGTCCCCGGCGCGCTCGACGTCGTGCTGTTCTTCACCATCGCCGCCCTGGCGTTGGCGGCGTTCTGGCTCGTGACCGTCTGGGCGACGGCCCTCACCGCGCGAACCCGCATGTGGACGGTATGGCTGGTGGCGCTGTCCCCCCTCGTCGTCGTCCACGCGTTCACCAACTTCGACGCCATCGCCACCGCGGCCGTCGCGGTGGCCCTGCTGGCCTGGTCGCGGGAGAAGTTCTGGGTGGCCGGCCTGTTCATCGGGATCGGCGCGGCCGCGAAGCTGTATCCCGCACTCCTGTTGGTGGTGCTGGGTGCGCTCTGTCTGCGCAGCGGGAGAGTCCGCGAGTTCGGGATCACGGCTGCGACGGCGATCGGCGCCTGGCTGGCGGTCAACCTGCCGATCCTGATCCCGTACCCGACGGGGTGGTGGGAGTTCTTCCGATTCAACGGCGATCGGTCGGCGGACCCCGACACCATCTACCGGATCGTGGCCGACTCGGCTGGTTTCACATGGAACATCGGTTATCTGAACGCGTTGTCGGTGGGTCTGACGGTCGCCGTGATCGCGGCGGTGGCCGCGATCGGAATCCTCGCGCCGCACCGACCCCGCGTGGCCCAACTGACCTTTCTCGCGGTGGCGGGCTTCCTGCTGGTGAACAAGGTGTGGAGTCCCCAGTACTCGCTGTGGCTGGTTCCGCTTGCCGTGCTTGCCATTCCACATACTCGACTGCTGCTGGCCTGGATGACGCTCGACGCCCTGATCTGGGTGCCGCGGATGAGTCTGTTCCTCGAGGCCGAACGTCGCTGGCTTCCCGACCAGTGGTTCACCGCAGCCGTCGTGCTCCGCGGACTGATGGTGCTGGTCCTCTGTGCCGTCGTCCTCTGGCAGATCTGGCATCCGCGCGACGACCTCGTCCGCCGCGGGAACGACGGCCGATGGTACGACGACCCGGCCGGTGGTGTCCTCGACGGTGCTCCCGACCGGATCGGCCGCCGGGCGAGGACGCTCGGCACCGCGGATGGTCCTCGGGAACCGGCCCCGGTGGGCGGATGACGGTCACCGAACGCGACGGAACCGAACCGGGCCCCGCTGCGTCCAAACGACCATGAAGCACACCACACTCGCTCTCCCCGACGATCTCACCGACTGGCTCTCGGCGGGCGACCGGGCCGCCGAACTGCACTCCGACACCGTCGCCGTCGACCGGCAGTGGTGGACGGACGCGCTCGCCGAACACGGACTCCCGGATTCGTTGCTCGGCAACAAGATCAGCAGAGCAGACCTGTTCGCGCTGGGGTCTCGGGCCACCGACTCGCCCGACGACGCGATTGCGTTGCTGTGGAACGTCGTCGCGTTCTGTCTCGGCCGCCGCACCTCCGACGGCAAGAAGCGGATCGCCGCGGTGTCCGCTGACCGGAAGTACCTCGGCGGGCTGCTGAGAGACGCGGCCGAGACGGGCCGCGAGGAGCCCGGCGCGGCGTATGCAATGCTTCGGCCCGACAAGGGCGGCAACATGATCGAGCGTCTGGGTCCGGCCGGTTTCACCTGGTTTCTCTACTTCGCGGGCGCCGGGGAGCCGAAACATCCGAGTCCGGTCCTCGAGAGCAAAGTGGCCAGGTCGCTGCGCCGTGCCGGCTGGCGGGACCTTCGCGAGTCGACGTGGACCGCGGCCGACTACGTCGCCTACTCGAAGGTCGTCGACGGGTGGCGTGCGGATGCGGGCATCGACCGCAACGACGTCATCGTGCGGGGCCTCTTCGCCATCTCGCCGCCGAGCGGCTGGGATCATCCGTGGCAGGCATGGGAACGACAGACGTGGGAACGCGAGAACTGGGTGAGGGGACCGTTGACGACGGACGACCTGCGCGCCGTACACCGCTGGCTGTCCACGCTCGCCGCGCTCACCTCCAGATCGGCTGCCGCACACGAGGAGTTCGAGCGGCTGGGGCACAAGATCAACACCGCACTAGGAGGCGAGGTCGGTGAGATCAGGGCGTCGCTCGAGGGCGATCGCTACCGGCACTCCTACCACGGGGAGTACTGACGGTTGGGTGACCGCTCCGGTGGGTAATGACGGATCATGTCGGATACCGCACCACACATCTCGGACGACACCGCGGAAGCGGTCGGCAAGGTGGGGGAGGCGCTCGAGTACATCGAGCGCGCCCGCGGCCACCTCTATTCGTTCCACCAACTCATCGGACGCGGCGATCTGCTGCTCGGCGAAGCAGTGGACGAATTACGAAAGGCCGGACACGGGGAGTTTGCCGACGAGTTGTCCACCGAGTTGGTGGGTCGCAACGTTCTCGAGGGGCGCTGGACATTCCAGGTCGTCGAGGAATTCGACGACACCTACTGGGGCCCGTTGCGTGAGTACGTCAACCGGGTTCGAGCCGACCTGACCGACGGCCAGCGACACGTGCACGAGGCGCGGATGAAGGAAGACCGGCGCACCCAGGGCCATCCCGAGCACACCGCGAATCCCTAGGCCTCAGACAGAGATTCGTTGTAACAGGCGATCTCTCGCCGACGGCCACTCGTCGTCGGTCATCGCGTACAAGGCTGTCGTGCGCCAGCCGTCGCCGAATCGGCGGTGCTTGCGCAGCAGACCCTCGAAGTTGGCACCCAGTTTGGTGATCGCGGCGCGGGACTGAGTGTTGTTCTCGTGGGTGTGCCAGGTGAGGCGGACGGCGCCGCGCTCCTCGAACGCATGGCGCATCAGCAGGAACTTGGCGGTGGGGTTCACCGCGGTTCCCTGGACGCGTTCGCTGTAGAAGGTGTACCCGATGCACGCGGCCCGGTTGGCCTCGTCGATGTCGTAGAAACTCGTCGACCCGACGACACTGCCGTCGGTGTTGTCGACCACGGCGAACGCCACCCGGGACCGGAGCGCCGAGTCGACGAACCGACGGGCGCTGTCCTCGTCCGTCGGCACTCCGGGGACCCACCGGAATCGGGTCGGGTCGTCGACCACGCGCGCCAACGGTCCGATGTCCTCGATGCTGATCGGTCGCAACGTGACTCGTCCGTGCACCAGGGGGCCGGTCGCCAACCAGGAACTCATGACGAGCCTCTCGCCATCGCGTCTCGCGGCGGGTGCCGGGGTGCGTCAGCGGACCCCTGATCGGTGGCATCGTGCACGTGTGCGGCCACCCTGGAGGCCAACGGTTCCCGGAGCGGGGTCCGCGGGAGGGTCACGATCAGGTAGGCCAGCAGGGCGGCGTGCACCCACACCGAACCGGCGACGCCGGTGACGATCCACCACGGCAGCGGCTCGCCGGCATCGCGGATCGGGAACAGCCGGAAAATCGTCAGGTCGAGGGCGAGGTCGGTGAGCAGATACGTCAGGATCACCGACCACCGGACCTTCATCAGAACGAAGAACGGCAGGATCCAGAGCGTGTACTGCGGGGAGTGGACCTTGTGGAACAGCATGAAACCCGCGAGCATCGCGCCGCTCACGCCGATCCAGGGGAAGGTGTCGACGCGGTCGAAGCGGCGCCACCCGAGGTACATCGCGACCCCGAACGTCGTGAGGATCAGCAGCGGCGACAGCACACTGACCAGCGAGTGGTAGGTGTCACCGGTCCCGGTGAGATAGCGCAGCCCCCAGTACCAGATGGAATTGGTGTCGACGTCGGCTCGTCGTCGACTCTGGAACGACAGCGCCGCCTTCCACCCGTCGAATCCGAGCACCATGAACGGCAACTGGATCGCGACCACGGTCACGACGGCAGCGCCCGCTACCCAACCGGCGCCCGTCCAGTCGAGACCGCCGCGGGCGTCTCGTCGTCGTTCGACCATGCGCGCTCCGCCGGCTCCGCGGGTGAGAACGTATGCCGCCAAAGGTAATACGAAGATCCCCGGGTAGAGCTTGAGGCAGAATCCGATCGCGAGCAGAACCGCCGCGATCACCGCGCTCGTACGAAGCGGCAGTCGTCGTCCACGGGTTACGGGGTGGACCGACGCGCCCCGTGCCATCACGGCGACGGCCCCGACGGCGGTGGCAACGACCGGGAGTTCCCAGTTGTGGAAGGAGTACAGCACCAGCGGAGGTGTTGCGGCCCAGAGCAACGCCCACCAGCGCACCATCGATGCGAGCAGCACGGTGATCGCGAAACCGAACGGCGCCAACAGGAGCGCGGACTGGGTGAAGAACTCGGTGTCGGTGTCGGCGCCGACCGCACCGGCGAACATGAGCACGCCGGAGAGGACCGGATATTCGACGACGCCACCGAACAGGGTGCCGTCCGATGTGATCCCACCGTGGATGTAGGGAAAGACGTGGGTGTTGATGTCGCGACCGAGCCAGAGATACATCAGGTCCGAGTAGCAGGGGATCACCGCGTCCGGATCGCCGGTCGGCCAGTTGTCGCTACGTCCGAGTGCATCGAACGGGGCGCCGCCGCACCGCAGCTTCGCCTGGAAACTCCAGAACATCGTCGCGGCTGTCGCCAACACCGAGACGAGGACGATCACGGCCGTCTCACCACGGCCGGAGAGCCGCGCCGACCACCGGCCCGGGGTTGTCCGCCGCTCCGACATGGGCAACAGCGTAGGTGGTCCCATGATGTGTCGCCGAGGCGGCCCGCGACCACGGATTTCTCTGCGAACGGGCAGGTCATGTATCTTGGACCGGTTGCCGACGCAGGCGACCCTCCTGCCACGGACAGTCCGTGGCCGACCTAGCCCATAGGAGGTGATGTGGTCTTATGCGTCACTACGAATTGATGGTCATCCTCGATCCGAATCTGGACGAGCGCACCGTCGCACCCTCACTCGATACTTTCCTCAACGTTGTCCGTAAGGACGGCGGTTCGGTGGACGGCGTCGACATCTGGGGCAAGCGCCGACTCGCCTACGAGATCCTCAAGCACAACGAGGGCATCTACGCCGTCATCGATCTCAATGCCGAGCCCGCCACGGTCTCCGAGCTCGATCGTCAGCTGAAGCTGAACGAGTCGGTTCTGCGCACCAAGGTCCTGCGGAAGTAATCCACAGGGTTTCTTGATCGTGTGAAGACGTCGGTACCGGGTTCTAGGGTTGAGCCCAGAATCCGGTGCATGTCGATCAGCGAGTGCCCACCAACGACCCGAGGGGAAACACACATGGCAGGCGACACGGTCATCACCGTCATCGGCAATCTGACCGCCGACCCGGAATTGCGGTTCACGCCGTCCGGCGCAGCGGTTGCCAACTTCACGGTGGCTTCCACCCCGCGAACCTTCGACCGCCAGACCAACGAGTGGAAGGACGGCGAAGCGCTGTTCCTCCGCTGCAACATCTGGCGCGACGCCGCGGAGAACGTGACCGAAAGCCTGACCAAGGGCTCCCGGGTGATCGTGCAGGGACGGCTCAAGCAGCGGTCCTACGAAACCAAAGAGGGTGAACGACGCACGGTCGTGGAACTCGAGGTCGACGAGATCGGCCCCTCGCTGCGCTACGCCACCGCCAAGGTCAATCGGGCCTCGCGCGGCGGTGGCGGTGGCGGCGGTGGATTCGGATCGGGCGGCGGCGGTGGCCGCGGCGGTGGTTCGAACCAGCAGGTTGCCGACGATCCCTGGGGCAGCGCGCCTGCCAGCAACAGCGGGGGATCGTTCGGCGGCGGGGACGACGAACCACCTTTCTGATATCGGTCGGGGCACGATGATCCGCCCCGAACAGCCCGGGAACGGCAGCGACCGTCCCCGACAGCATTGACTGGAGCAACACACACATGGCAAAGGCAAAGCCGAGCCGGAAGCCTCGCGTCGAGAAGGTCACCAAGACCAAGGCGTGCAGCTTCTGCAAGGACAAGAAGGCCGTCATCGACTACAAGGACACCGCGCTGCTGCGTCGTTTCCTGTCCGACCGGGGCAAGATCCGGTCGCGTCGCGTGACCGGTAACTGCGTGCAGCATCAGCGCGACGTCGCTGTGGCAGTGAAGAACTCGCGTGAGGTGGCCCTGCTGCCCTTCACCTCGACCAGCCGATAAGCGGAAGGATCAGTTGACATGAAGCTCATCCTCACCGCCGCCGTGGAGAACCTCGGCGAAGCCGGCGACATCGTCGTGGTCAAGGACGGCTACGGCCGCAACTACCTGCTGCCCCGCGGCCTGGCCATCAAGGCCACCCGCGGCGCCGAGAAGCAGGTCGAAGGCATCCGTCGGGCACAGGAGGCCCGCGAGGTCCGCGGTCTCGAGCACGCCAACGAGCTGAAGCAGGCCCTCGAGGGCCTCGCCGACGTCTCGCTGGACGTGAAGACCCACGACTCGGGCAAGCTCTTCGGTTCGGTCACCGCGGCAGACGTCGCCGGTGCCATCAAGACCGCGGGCGGTCCGACCCTCGACAAGCGCAGCGTCGAGCTGCCCAAGGGGCACATCAAGGCCACCGGTAGCTACCCGGTCGTCGTCAACCTGCACCCGCAGGTCTCGGCGACCGTCCAGCTCGCCGTCGTCGCCGCGAGCTGACCTCAGCGTTCTACATACACAAGGCCGGGTGGAGATCCTCCACCCGGCCTTGTCGTGTCTGTTGAGCGCCTCCGCTGAGCCCCTATTTCGGCGCAGGCGGACTGGCCGGCAGCTGGTTCCAGTACTGCAGTCGCGGCGGAAGGTACTGCGGTGCCGGGTTGGCGCTGTGGTCGACCGCGTTGTTGCCCGGACCGAGGGTGTCCCAGGACGGGAAGAAGAACTTGTGCCAGGCGGGCGTGAAGATGAGAGCGCGGTCGCCGGTGCGGCAGGCGACGGTGTCGCGACGGGGCACGGTGCACGTGACGCCTTCGATGGTGACCCGTTTGCCGACACCGAGGACCGGTGGCCGGAAGCCGCTCTCCGGGCCGAACCGGTAGGTCTGATCGGCACGCGCCCACCACGGGCCCTGCTGATCATCGGAGATCACCGCGCCGGTCGCGTTCGGCGGGGCGGTCGCGGGACGGCCCGCGCAGCCGACGTAACGGTAGCCGGGACCGATCTCGCACACCCACCTACCGGTGGTGAAGAAAGACCGTCCGTTGTCGACATAGGCCAGCGATCGGAAGGTCGTGGGGGCGACCGGCTGATAACGCGACAGATCGAACTCGAGGGGCATCGAGGGGCCTGGCGCGGCGGACGTCGGCGGGGCCACCGCCAGCCCGGCGGCAGCGGTCACGGCCGCCAGCACGGTGACCGCACGACGGACGACGACGGACCTCAACCCCAACCTCGACACGATCGACATTGCATCACACCCGAAGGGGCGTCGTTCGGCGATCGCCGCAGAATCGTGCGAAGCGGCGTCGCCCGCCCGTCTGGCCAGGTGTAACGCAGACCACACCGGATGTTCACCCGAATATTCGCCACGGGGAGTTGAACAGGTGTCCGCAACACGCCCGCAAGACGACGCGCCGAAGAAGTCCAAACGATTTCCAATTACTTGATTGTGGAAATTAGTGAGGGCGCTGACCTGCTAAAACTGTGTTGTTCACACCCTGATTCCTCAGGTTGTCCACAAAGGCTGCACAACTCGTCCCCGCGCAACTCACACACCGTCCACAAGTGTTCCCCAGATCCGTCAACAGGTCGGTTTGAGTAGCGGTCGCAGACGTCCTAGTGTCACGCCTCAGCGTCTCCGCCCGTCTCGGCGCACACGACACTTGGCTGTCGGTGCCACCCGATAGGAAGAGACTGACCAGAACACGACGTCGACACCGGGGACTCGCGACGTGGCCTACCGGGGCCGACACCAGACTCAGAGTCGTACTCATTCGATGTCGGGTGGGATCGAACGTTGCGAGAGGTTTGACACGCGTGGCTGTTGTGGATGACCGCGGGCGCGGCCCCGCCGCCGGAGGGCGAGGCCGGGAAGACGAGATCCCCGCCGAGGACTTCGGTAGGCAGCCCCCGCAGGACCTCGCCGCCGAGCAATCGGTGCTCGGTGGCATGTTGCTGTCCAAGGACGCGGTCGCCGACGTCGTCGAGAAGATCCGCACCGGCGACTTCTACCGTCCGGCCCATCAGGCGGTCTTCGAGGCGATCCTCACCCTGTACTCGAAAGGCGAGCCCGCCGACGCGGTGACGGTCGCCGCGGAACTCGAGCGGGCGGGCGAGCTCAAGCGCATCGGTGGTGCGCCGTACCTGCACACGCTGATCTCCACGGTGCCCACCGCCGCGAACGCCGGCTACTACGCCGAGATCGTCGCCGAGAAGGCATTGCTGCGTCGACTCGTGGAGGCCGGCACACGCATCGTCCAGTACGGCTATGCCGGCGCCGACGGGCAGGATGTCGCCGAGGTGGTCGACCGCGCCCAGGCCGAGGTGTACGAGGTCACCGAGAAGCGCACCGCCGAGGACTATGTCCCGCTCGAGGATCTCTTGCAGCCGACGATGGACGAGATCGACTCCATCGCGTCGCGAGGCGGCATCTCGCTCGGTGTCCCGACCGGCTTCGCCGATTTCGACAAGCTCACCAACGGGCTCCACCCCGGTCAGATGATCATCGTCGCCGCACGTCCTGGTGTCGGCAAGGCGCTCGCGCTCGACACCCCGCTGCCGACGCCCACCGGCTGGACCACGATGGGCAAGGTCGGGGTCGGCGATCTCCTGCTCGATGCCCACGGCCGGCCCACCCGGGTCGTCGCCGCCACCGAGGTGATGACCGAACGGCCCTGCTACGAAATCGAATTCAACGACGGCGCGACGATCGTCGCCGACGAGCAACACCAGTGGGCGGCCGAGATCGACGGCGAGCGGCGGGTCATCACGACCGCCGGCCTGCGGGCGCACGTCGGCTGCGCGGTCGTGCGCAACACCGCGCCGCTCGAGTTGCCGCGCAAGCGGTTCGCGTACGGCCCGTACACGGTGGCGGCGCTGGCCGGGATGGCCTTCGACGATCCCGAGATCAGCATGCGCATCGACGCGGAGGGCCCGGTCGACGTCATGACGCTGATGGCGGACCTCGGTGGCCGGATTCCGTACGAGTATCTCCGTGGTTCGATCGCGCAGCGTCGTGCCCTGCTCGCGGGGTTGCTGGATGCCCGTGCCTCGGTGGACGACGACGGCTGGATCACCGTGCCCGCCGCGACGCGGCACATGACGGCGGTCGTCGCCGACCTCGTGGCAGGGCTCGGTTTCAACTACAAGCGGTCGGCCACGGGGTGGTTGCGCGTCGACGCCGACGAAGACGTGTTCACCGTGCACCACAAGGCGATTCGGCACAAGGAGCTGCGTCGCCGGGCCGGTGTCCGACGCGTCGTCGCCGTTCGCCCCGTCGACCCGGTCCCGGTGCGCTGCGTCCAGGTCGACAACGCCGACCACCTGTATCTCGCGGGTGAAGCGATGGTCCCGACGCACAACTCGACCCTGGCGATGGACTTCCTGCGCTCCGCGGCCATCGGACACGGTCTGACCGCCGCCATGTTCTCGCTGGAGATGAGCAAGACCGAGATCGTCATGCGCCTACTGTCGGCGGAGGCGAAGATCAAGCTCGCCGACATGCGTGCCGGCACCATGAGCGACGACGACTGGACACGGCTCGCACGTCGAATGGGTGAGATCTCGGAGGCGCCGTTCTTCATCGACGACTCACCCAACCTCACGATGATGGAGATCCGCGCCAAGGCGCGCCGTCTCAAGCAGCGACACGACCTGAAAGTCGTTGCGGTGGACTACATGCAGCTGATGACGTCGGGTAAGAAGGTCGAGTCCCGGCAGCAGGAGGTGTCGGAGTTCTCCCGCCAGTTGAAGCTGCTGGCGAAGGAACTCGAGGTCCCGGTGATCGCGATCAGTCAGCTCAACCGTGGTCCGGAGCAACGTACCGACAAGAAGCCCCAGGTGTCGGACCTCCGTGAGTCCGGCTCGCTGGAGCAGGACGCCGACATGGTCATCCTGCTGCACCGCCCCGACTCCATCGAGCGTGACGACCCGCGCGCGGGCGAGGCCGACATCATCGTCGGCAAGCACCGTAATGGGCCCACTGCCACCATTACCGTTGCGCACCAGCTACATCTGAGTCGGTTCGTGGACATGGCGCGGGGGTAGTCGACCGCGCAGAGTGCGGGATTCGTCTCGGTTTCCGGTACAGATACCTCACTCTAGAGTCTTGATCGCGCTCAAAGCGGGGCCCGGACAAGGTCCCACACCCCGTACCGGACAATAGTTAGGTGATCGAAAGAGTTTTGTCGGTGGGACCGGACGGCGAGGCCCAACGATGACCTCGCCGGTCAGTTCGCGGCAGGCGATGACCATCTGGGTCGTCGGGGTCGCGGTCTACTTCGTTGCGGTGCTGCAGCGCTCCTCATTGGCCGTTGCCGGCCTGCTGGCTGCCGAGCGTTTCGAGATCAGCGCTTCGCAGTTGTCGACTTTCGTCGTGCTCCAGCTGCTGGTGTACGCGCTGATGCAGGTGCCGGTCGGGCTCGTCGTCGACCGGTTCGGTCCGCGTCGGGTACTCCTCAGCGGAACGCTGATTCTCACGCTTGCCCAGATCAGCTTCGCGTTCGCGGACAACTACACGTGGGCGCTGTCGTCGCGGTTCTTCGTCGGGGTGGGCGACGCCATGACCTTCGTGTGTGTCCTGCGACTGGTGACGAGCTGGTTCCCGGCGCGGCGGATCCCGCTGATCACGCAGCTCACCGGCGTGCTCGGCCAACTCGGCGCGGTCACGGCCGCCATACCGATGACCTGGGCACTGTCCACCTTCGGATGGAGTCGCGCGTACCTGGCCACCGCTGGGATCGGCGCCGTTCTGCTCGTGGTCGCACTGGTCGTCGTGCGCGATTCCGCGACGGTCCGGTCGGTGCCGGGACCGATGCTCGGGTTGGCCGGAATCCGGCGAAACCTTCGCGAGTCGTGGGATCACCCCGGCACCCGGCTGGGTTTCTGGATGCACTTCTCGACCCACTTCAGCGCCACCGTCCTGGGCCTGTTGTGGGGCTACCCCTTCTTCGTCGAGGGCGAGGGGATGAGCGCCGGTGCGGCGGGTCTGCTCCTGACGATCATGGTGTTCGCCATCATGGCGTTCGGCCCGATCTTCGCGTGGCTGATCACCCGGTGGCCGTGGCACAGGTCGACGCTGGTGTTGGCGGTGCTCGCCGGAATCGCGGCCACCTGGACGGTGGTACTGGCGTGGTCCGGCGGTGCGCCGTTCGCGCTCCTCGTGCTCCTGGTGGTGGTCTGTGGAATGGGCGGTCCGGCGTCGATGATCGGTTTCGATGTCGGCCGCACCTCCAATCCGGCATCGCGGGCGGGCACGGCCACCGGAATCATCAACCAGGCGGGGTTCATTGCCAGCTTGATCCTCGCAGGGCTCATCGGTCTCATCCTCGACTGGCGAACCCCGGACGGGGTCCAGGGATATCCGCCGGAGGCGTTCACCTGGGCGATGTCGGCGCAGTTCATGCTCTGGGGGCTGGGCGCGGTCCAGATCTACCGCTATCGCCGCAAGGGGCGTGCGCGTCTGTTGCGTGAGGAGCCGGAACGGTGGTCGCGCTAGTTCCGTCCGCCTCAGACCGCCCAGCGGTCCGCCAGCTCGTCCAACCATCCCGGCACCGCATCGGAATCCGCGGGCGGTGACTCCACCAGCACCAGTTCGTCGACGCCGAGAGCGTCGAGACCGGCGCGGTCAGCGGGAACCGGATTCCGCAGCGCGACCGCGATGTCGAGATCGGAACGGTCGCGTCCGCTCTCCTGGCGGAACCGGTCGATCGTGCGGATCCGATCAGCCACCGCGTCGACGTCGTCGAGGTTGAATCCGTACCAGCCATCACCCCAGCCGACGACCCGGCGCAACGCCTGATCACTGTTGCCGCCCACGACAAGCGGAATCCGGCCCGCCGCCGGTTTCGGATTGCCCCGGATGCTCTCGAAGGCAGCGAATTCCGAGCGATGTGTGACGATCTCGTCCCGCCAGAGCGCGCGCATCGCCTCGACGTAGGCATCGGTCCGGGCACCTCGTCGGGCGAACGGCACCCCCAGTGCGTCGAATTCCTCACGGGACCAACCGATCCCCACGCCAAGGGTCAGTCGTCCCCCGCTGAGAAGGTCGAGCGACGCGGCCTGTTTGGCCATGATGATCGGGTTGTGTTCGGGGAGCAGCAGCACCCCGGTGGCGAGCCGGATCGTGGTGGTGGCCGCGGCGGCGAAGGAGAGGGCGATCGTCGGGTCGAGCCAGTCCGCTTCGGCGGGAACCGCGATCTTCTCGTCGGGGGTGTACGGGTACGGCGACGCCGGGTCGTCGACCATCACAACATGCTCGCCGCACCACAGTGTGCGGAAACCACGTGCCTCGGCTTCGCGGGCCACGGCGTCGATGATGTCGCGGCGTGCCCCGGTCCCGATGCCCAGAGCGTGTAGTCCCAGTCGCATCATGACTCCGAATCCGTGGGTCGGGTACTGCTCGGCATCGTATGCCTCAGCAGAACAGAGTGAGGGATACGTAACGGTTTCCGACACGGATCCCGCATTTTGCGCTGCGTGGCCTACGTACTGGATCTCAACTCAGCAACAGCCACCCGAATCGCAGGCAGAGCGCGGTGACACCGAGGACCGCCGTCACGATCAGCCACCGCCGGGCGAGCCGTTCGGTGCGCACATGGTCGTCACCGGGCCGCAGGTAGACGTACGCCGCCGTCATCGCGCACCCGGCCGCCGCGGCCCCGACGACGAGCACGAGCGTCAGCATCAACACACCCACCATCATGCCGATCAGCAGGGAGTGGTTTCGACAAGCTCAACCAGCGGGGGCAGCTCAATTAGCGGGGGGCAGCTCAACCAGCGGGGGCAGCTCAACCAGCGGCGAGTGCACAGTCGACGGGTACAGACGAAGTCGGCGCTGCGGCTTCATTCGAAGTCGCAGCGCCGAGTCGAGATCATCGACGACGGGGGGATCAGTCGACTTCCTCGCCCACCCACTTCGCGAGCAGGTGGTGCATGTGGCGGATCTTGAGTTCCTGGTACGCCGCCATCGGCAGGTACTTCTGAGTGGTGGTCTTCAGGCCGCGGTGCACCTTCGGCATGTTGTACGCGTCCTGGTCGAACACGCGGGCCGAGCTGCCGAGGACCGTGGCGTCGATCCAGGTCTGTTCGGGCGTCAGCCACTGCACCTTCGCGGCCGGCGGACGCGGCCCGGTGAACGGCGCCAGCAGGTAGACGTCCATGATCGACGTGTTGTGGTCGTCGCCGTTCGGCCGGAACCGGTAGACGATGCGCTGGTAAGCACCCCACGGATGGAAGTTCGGGAACACCGTGTAGTAGATGCTGTCGAGTGACTCGGCGTCGGACATGTTGTCCGCCTTCACATCACCGATGACCTCGCGGAGCCCCTCGCGGGCGAGCAGGCCGGACATCTCGCGCGCGGTGACACCGTCGGGCAGGGTGACCATCGGGTCCTCGTCGATGCGCGCATCCACCATCGAGTCGAACATCTCCTGCTCGCTCGGGGTGAACTTGATGTGCGGGCTGGGCACGCCGTTGGCGGTGATCCCGCGGTTGAAGTTGCCCCACGAGTCGTACTGGCTGTTCGAATCCCCCGTTCCCACAACACGTTGCGGGTGGGTGGTGATGACGTGGAAGGCCTCCGAGAACGCCTCCTGGGCGATCTTCCAGTTCGCGTCGATGACCTTCGCGACGTGCGCCTGGATGTAGCGATCCTCCAGCGGCCAGGCCTCGAAGTGCTTGCCCAGGTCGCCGAGGAAGCTGGCAAGCGACTCCGACTGCGGGTCCATGTTGATGAAGACGAAGCCGCCCCAGGTGTCGACCTTGACCTGCGGAAGGTTCATTGCATCCTTGTCGACGTGGGGGAAATCCCATTCGCACGTCATGGATTTCAGCGATCCGTCCAGGTTCCAGCAGAAGCCGTGGAACGGACAACGCAGGTCGTTGCCCGCGGGACCGCTCTCCTCGCGGAGCATCCGGCCGCGGTGCAGGCACGAGTTGTAGAACGCGCGGATGGACATGTCCTTGCCGCGCACGACGAGGATCGACTTGTCGCAGATCTCATAGATGTGCGTGTCGCCGGGCTCGGGGATCTCCTCTTTACGACACGCCATCTGCCAGACCTTGTACCACATACGATCTCGCTCGAGCTCGTGATACTTGCGGCTGATGTACCGCGAGACCGGGATGAAGTTCTGATCCTCGTAGAGGTCGTGGGTCTCCTCCCGCAGGACCTGCGGGACCGGGTGGGTGTCGGTGTCGAGCAGTCGCTGGTAGCTGGCGACGTAGTCGGCCTGCTCGTCGTCGGATGCCGACGATCCGGGGGTGCGTGTGTCGATCTCGGTCACAATTTGCCTCCTTCGGCCAGGCGATTGCTGCGGGCTTCGTCGGCGAGTCGGTCCGCCTGCATCTTCTCCAGGAGCTTGGCAGCGCCCATGAAGCGACGGTTCTGGGTGATGGGGACGGGCTCGCGCGGACCGAGACCGACCCAGCGGGCCATCTCCGGGTCAACGGATTTCACTTCGCCGTGCAGATACCGGCCTTCGGGGTCGAAGGTGCCGGTCTTGCCGTCCTTGGTGGTCACGAGGACGTTGAAGTCCTCGTCGAATTCGTAGATGGCTCGACTCATCGGATGCTGGATCTGACGCATCGGGTTCTCCTCGGTGGGGCTGGCGCGCCTCTTACTTGGCAGCGTATTCACTAACTGTAGCACCGAGAGTGAGCGGCAACACATCGAACTGTATTCGCTGTAAAAAAAGTTCAGATGGAGCGGGCTGCCCACCGGAGCGAGTTGGCGATCAGGGACCGATAGTCCGGGTGGGCGAGAGTGGCCGCGGTATCGCCGGGCTGGAGGTAGACCAGGCGGGATGCACCGTTGGTGCGACACCAGCCGACCAGCGACGATCCCTCGGCGTGCTGCCACCCCTCCCGTTCATCCCGCCGCCCGGACATGGCCAGTGCGGTGGAGAAGTGCACGTCGTCGGTCATCGGTGCGTTCGTCCGCAGCAACGGCGTCACGGAGTCCTCGAACACCTCGCAGAGATAGGTCTCGTCGACGAGGTCGAGATGTGCCGGCAGGTCCGCGGTCACCGGGTGGGTGCTGTCCTCGATGGTGATCCGCTGCTCCACCGCATGCCGATAGCCGGAGTCGGGGCGCGGTGCCCCGCGCACGGTTCCGGGCTGGTACAGGTAGCGGCCGCCGACGAACTCCGACCACTCGTCCCAGTTGGCCCAGCTCGCGATCGCATGATGCAGGACGACGTATCCGTGCCCCGTCTCGCGGGCCGCGCGCAGACAGTCCCGCAACGACTCCGGCGGGTCGTACGGTTCGGGCAGGGTGCCCGGCATGTCGTAGTGAAGGGACACGTCGTGGTCGGCGAGGTCGTCGGGCCCGATCGCGGCGTCGGGATGTTCGCGCCAGGTGACCTCACCGGGAAGGGCGTCGAGGAGATCGGCGAAGGCGGCTCGGTCGAAGGAGTGGCCGCCGGTGATCGCGAGGATGCGCATGTTCGAGTCCAACCTGCATCGGAGTAACTGTTTCGGAATTAAAGTTACTCGACGGGCTCGGCTCGGGTCAGCGGCCTTCGATCATCTTGGTGCAGACGTCGGTCGTCGCGGTGCGCAGACTGGGTACCGGGATGTCCGACAGCGGCCCACCCTCGATACGCAGGGGTTGGATGGCGATGGTCATCGCGATCATCGTCCGGACCCGGAGGGTGCGCGCCGCGTGCTGTGCGGTGGCCGCACGCCGGTTGGGCGGGTCCTCACCGGCCGGGAAGTAGTCGAACGCACGTCGGATGTGCCGTTCCTCGTACTCCTTCGTCAGCAGCCGGGTCCCGGGGGTCGCGCCGCCGGCCATCTGCAGGAACAGCATGCGGGCGGAATTGGGGTGCTCGGCGGTCCAGTCCCAGACCGCGGCGACGACGTCCTTGAACGAGTCCGCGCTCGCGGACACATCGTCCGGTCGAGCCGACTGCGCCGCGGCCGAACTCGCGTCCATCGCATAGCCGAGTGCGCTCTCGAAGAGCTCCTCTTTGCTGGCGAAGTGATAGTAGACCGCGGTCGGGACCATTCCCGCCTCGGTGGCGATCTCCTGGATGGAGGCCTCCGCGAACCCCTTTCGCGAGAACACGCGAACCGCGGCCTTCACGATGAGATGCCGCCGCGACGGACGGTGCGCGGTCGTGCCGTTGCCTGCGCCCGATCCGTTCTGGACCGGTGAGTCCGGCGGTGCGCCCTCGGCGCCGGCCTCGTGTTCCATCGGCGAGATGTCGGGTGCGGCGTCAGGATCGACGTCCTCCTGTGGGCCGCTGCCCGCCCCCGGGTCCGCGGCCGCCAGTGCGATGTCGTCGGCAGCCGGGGTCGAATCCCAGCCGAGCCAGTCGGCGTCCGACTCCGACATGCCGTCGGCCGGCCGGGCGTTGTCTCGCCTCGATCTCGCCATACGTCCTCCTCGCCGTGCTCCCCGTTCCGATCCGCCGTGGCGCAGACCTCCCGGTTCCGTTCACGGCGTGCCATCAGGATGGCACAGCCCGTGGCAGCCCCCGATGCTGTCATGATCTATCGCATGGCGGGCAAGAATCCCTCAGGACGAAGCACTTCCGGCCGACGCAACGCCGGGCGCGCGTCGGCGAGCGCTCCGAGTGGCGGCAGCGGCGCGAAGCGGGCCGCGCACCGGCCGTCTCGACGCGACGTCGTCGTCGAGGCGGCGATGCACCTGTACTCGATGCGGTCGATCGAGGACGTCACCGTCGCCGACATCGCCGCTGAGGCGCAGATGACCTCGGCGGCAGTGTATTACCACTATCCCTCCAAGGAGGAGGTACTCCTCGGCGGACTGCGGATCTTCGCCGATCAGATGCTCACCCAACTGCGCACGGAGATCGACGCCGATCCCGACGCCTCGCTCGGCGACGTGATCATCTCGGTTCTCGAGTGGACCGACGCCCACCGGGCGGCGTCGCTGGTCTACTTCGTGCGGTCGCCCGGATGGAGTCTGTCGATCGAGGCGCTGCGCCGGGAGGTGCGTCTGGAGATGCTCGCGATCTTCTCCGCCGAGTTGCGGGCGCGGGACCGCATCACGTCCAAGGCCAAGCAGGCCGCTGCGGCAACGGCACTGTCCAGCCTCCTCGAGGTGTCCGCGTCGTCGTGGCTCACCGAGGACGTCGTCCTCGCGAACCTGGGGCGCCGGCGCTTCTCCGACGAAGTGCGTGAGCTCGCCGCCGACATCGCCAGCGTGTGATGTGACACCCTCGAACCTATAGCTTCGACGTCTGATCGTTCACCTGAGCAGGCGGTTCGCGATAGTATCTTTATAGAGAACCTAGTTTGTGGTTCACTGGAGCCGTGCCCAACCAGACTCGTGCGCGCTCGATCGATCTCGACAACCCGTTCGCGCCGCTGGCCGGACTGTGCGAACTCGTGCTCATCCGCCACGGCGAGCAGGCGCTGAGCAAGGAGCTCAGCGCAGCTGAGACCGTCGATCCGCCTCTGTCCGGCCTCGGGCAGCGACAGGTGCGCGCCGTGGCCGACCGGCTCGCCACCCACACCGTTGATGTCGTCTACAGTTCGCCGCTGCGCCGGGCCCTCGACACCGGCCGGGCCATCGCCGCCCATCACGGTCTGGAACCGATCGTCCGCGACACCCTGACCGAGTACGAGCCGTGGCAGTCCTTCCCGGCCGACGAATCGCCGTTCGAGACCCTTCCGCACGACGAGATATCCCGGATCTTCCGCGAACACATCAGGACCCGCAGCTACGAACCGTTCCCGTACGCCGAGGACCCGGTGGCCTTCCGTGCGCGAGTGCTCGGCGAGATCGGCCGGATCGTCGACGCGCACCTCGGCGAGCGCGTGGTGGTCACCTGCCACAGCGGGGTGATCAATGCCGTGCTCGCCGACGCGCTCGGAAGCGGTTTCGACATGCCGGTCCGCGTTCACCACACGTCGGTCAACGTGTTGCGCGGTGCGGACACCCGCCGTGCGGTGCAGTCCGTCAACGACTTCACACACGTGCTCGACTTCCAGACCTCCGTCGGCGCGATGAACCTCTAGTCCGACCCCGCCAGAACAACCAGCCCCGAACCGCCAGCACGACCGAAAGAAGAAGGACCCGACATGGATCTCGACCTCACCGGAAAGCGCGCCCTCATCAGCGGCGCGAGCAAGGGGATCGGCCTCGCCATCGCCAAGACGCTCCTCGCCGAGGGTGCATCGGTGGGCATCTGCGCCCGCGGCGAAGCCCAACTCAAGACCGTCGCCGACGAGCTGTCCGAGTCCGGCACGGTGTTCTGGAAGTCCGTCGATGTCGGCGACTCCGCGGCTGTGACGTCCTTCGTCGACGACGCGGCCGAGTCGCTCGGCGGGATCGACATCGTCATCGTGAACGCATCGGCCATGACCGGCAAGGGGCGCGAGGCGTGGGAGAACAGCTTCAACGTCGATCTGATGAGCCTGGTCGGCTTCATCGAGGCGGCCACACCGCACCTGGAGAAGAGCTCGGCCGCGTCGGTCGTCACGATCAGTACGACATCGGCCATCGAGGCCGGCCCGATCACCACCGCCAACAGCTATGGCGCGCTCAAAGCCGCCGTGTTGCAACACTCCTCGGCGCAGGCACGTGTCTTGGGAGCCAAGGGGATTCGCGTCAACGCGGTGTCGCCCGGTCCGGTCTACTTCGAAGGCGGACCCTGGGACACCATCAAGGAGCAGCGCCCGCAACTCTATGACGCGGCGCTGTCGTCCGCCGCGCTGGGCAAGCTGGCCGCCGCCCAGGATGTCGCCAACGCGGTGACCTTCCTGGCGTCGCCCGCCGCCGGTCACATCACGGGCACCAACCTGGTCGTCGACGGCGGCTTCACCAACCGATTCGACTTCTGAGATGAGCGCGGACTCCACCGAGACCGCCGACGTCGTCGTCCTCGGCGGCGGTTCGGGCGGATACTCGTGTGCTCTGCGCGCCGCGCAGCTCGGCATGTCGGTCGTCCTGGTGGAGTCCGGCAAGCTCGGCGGTACCTGCCTGCACAACGGTTGTATCCCCACCAAGGCGCTGCTGCATGCCGCGGAGATCGTCGACTCCGTGCGCTCTGCGGCCGATTTCGGAATCAAGGCCTCGCTCGACGGTGTCGACATCACCGCGGTGCACGCGTACAAGCAGAAGGTCGTCGACGGTCTGTACCGCGGCCTCGAGGGACTGATCGCCTCGC
The DNA here is from genome assembly GCF_042668985.1 of Gordonia sp. NPDC057258. Lineage (NCBI taxonomy): Bacteria > Bacillati > Actinomycetota > Actinomycetes > Mycobacteriales > Gordoniaceae > Gordonia > Gordonia sp. NPDC057258. Next base: position 198,324 of record NZ_JBHUXZ010000001.1, on the reverse strand, counting down.
GGGCGATCCGCGTGGTGCGTGGTCACGGCCGCGTCGTCGGGGACCGAACGGTCGCAGTCGATCTCGCGGACGGGGGGACCTCGCGACACCGGGGTGAGGCCCTTGTCCTTGCCACCGGATCGCAGTCGCGGACCCTGCCGGGCATCGATAGCGGCGGTCCGATCATGACCAGCGACCGTGCGCTGGAGCTGGATTCGATCCCGAGGTCGGCGATCGTCCTGGGCGGCGGCGTGATCGGTTGCGAGTTCGCCAGTCTGTGGGCGTCGCTCGGCGTCGAGGTCACCACCGTGGAGGCGGCACCACGACTGGTCCCGACTGAGGACGAGTGGTCGTCGAAGCAGTTGACCCGAGCGTTCCGCAAGCGCGGCATCACCATTCGGACTGCGGCCATGCTGTCCGCCGCGCGCGTGACCGATGCCGGGGTCGCCGTCGATCTCGCCGGCGAGTCGGAACCGTTGCACGCCGACATCCTGCTGGTGGCGGTAGGGCGTGGTCCGCGGACGTCCGGTCTCGGGCTCGAGGAGGCGGGCATCCGACTCGACCGCGGGTTCGTCGAGGTCGACGATGCGCTGCAGACCACTGTGCCGGGGGTCTACGCGGTCGGTGACATCGTGCCGGGTCCGCAGCTCGCCCATCGCGGCTTCGCTAACGGTATCTTCGTGGCCGAGCAACTGGCCGGCCTCGATTGTGTGCCGGTCGCCGACAGCGGGATTCCACGTGTCACCTACTCCCACCCCGAGGTTGCGTCGATCGGGTTGACCGAGGCCGAAGCCGTCGACCGGTACGGGGACGTCACCACCGCCGTCTACGACCTGGGTGGCAACGGCAAGAGCCGCATCCTCCAGACGTCGGGTGGGGTGAAGCTCGTCCGCGCCGGGTCCGACGGACCCGTCGTGGGAATCCATCTCGTCGGTGATCGGGTCGGTGAGCTCATCGGTGAGGCACAGCTGATCTACAACTGGGAGGCGACCGCCGACGACGTCGCGAACCTGGTGCACGCGCATCCGACCCAGGCCGAGGCGCTCGGCGAAGCCCACCTCGCGCTGGCGGGCAAACCCCTGCACGCACACGCCTGAGATCTCGAGGAGCGACATGTCCGGACCCGCCGGCCGCCTCGACGCGGTCGTCATCTGCGGTGGGCAATGGCACGACTTCGACTACGCGAGACTGCAGATCCTCACGCTGCTGGCCGATCACGAAGTGGTGCGAACGCGAGTCTTCGACGACTACGCGGGTGCGATCCCGGCCATCGACGACGCGGATCTGCTGATCACCTACACGTGCAACCGGATTCCGGACGAGGCCGCGCAGCGGTCGCTCACCGAGTTCCTCGCACGCGGCGGTCGATGGCTGGCGTTGCACGCCACCAACTCCGCGATCGAGCCGACGCCACCGGGGTCGCCGAGCAAGTACGTCACCCCACGCACCATGGGCGTGCTGCCGCAGCTGGTAGGTAGCCAGTTCCTGGGTCATCCGCCGATCGCGCCGTACCGGGTCGAGATCACGGACCCCGACCATCCGCTTGTCGACGGTGTCGAGGCCTTCGACGCCGTCGACGAGCTCTACGTCAGCGAACTCTTCGAGCCGATAGAGGTTCTCGCGCACACCCGGTTTGTCGGCGAGTCAACGGGTTTCGCGGAGGGACACACCACCTCCGACGACCCGCTGCCGGTGCTCTATCTCAAGAGACACGACCCCGGAACCGTCTGCTACTTCACGCTCGGGCACTGCCGCGGCCGGTTCGACGTCCAAGACCTGGGTATCGACGACCTCGGACGTGTCGACCGGGGGAGCTGGGAGGTGCCGGAGTACCGGACCATCCTCGGCCGGTGCGTGGACTGGGCGGTTCGCGGGACGTTCTGAGGGTCAGAGCGTTCCCCGATGCCCCGTTTCGTGACCGGCAGACTTCAACTCGACTCCTGGACCTCGATCGGAGTCCATCGGTCGAGTTGAAGTCTGCCGGTCGCGGGCCCGACCTCCTGTGTTTCTATCGATTCAGCGAACAGAGGCCCCATGCGCCCTAATCCGAGAGAACGCCACAACCCTTGCTCCCTGAGGTGCGAGGAGCGGTGGCAGACGGGCTGTCGCCAGGTTGCAGAGGGGCGTAACTCAGTAGGACGCGGTCCCACCGTCGACGCTGAGGATGGCACCGGTGATGACGAACGAGGCCAGCGGCGAGGCGAGGAACGCGATCACCTCGGCGACCTCGTCGGCCGTGCCCCAGCGTTGCAGGGGAACCATCCGACGCAGGGACTCGTAGCGTTCGGGGGTGTTGACCGCGATGCGTCGTGTCATTCCGGTCTCGATGGGGCCGGGGCAGACCGAGTTGACCCGGATGCCGTCGACGGCGAGGTCGAGGGCCAGTGACCGGGCGAGGTTGACCGCGCCGGCCTTCGCCGCGGCGTACGGCCAGCGGTTGGGTTCGCCGCCCAGGGCCGTCGCCGACGCCGTCACCACCACCGCACCGCCCCCGGATCGCCGGAAGGCGGGGATCGCCTCGCGCACACCGAGAACCACCGACCGGAGGTTGACGTCGAGGGATCGGTCGAAGACGTCGAGGTCCAGGGTTTCGATGGACCCGGAGGCGGGGACCCCGGCATTGAGGATCAACGCGTCGAGCCGGCCGAAGCGCTGTTCCGCCGTCTCGACCGCGTGCCGGTTGTCGTCGGCCGACGTCACATCCCCCACGAGCGGGACGACCCGCGGCCGGTCCGCGAGCTCGTCCAGAACCGCAGGCGAGTTGTCGACCGCGACAACCGAACTCCCGCGACCGACCAAGAGCTCGGTCACCGCCCGGCCGATGCCCGAGCCGGCACCGGTCACGATGGCGACGGTGCCGGACACGGTCTCGGTCATTCGGAGTCCATCTCGATGATCGCCCGGCCGACGATCTCGCCGCGGGCGAGGGCCTGGTAGGCCTCGTCGACCTCGTCGAGGCGGTAGCGGCGGGTGATCACACGTTCCGGCTCCACGATCCCGCCGGCGACCATGCGCAGCAGCGCCGGCATGTCACGTCGTGCCTTCGCGCCATAGGAACCGCGGATCTGCAGGCTGCGGCGCACGAGACGAGCCAGATCGAGCTCACCGGGCGTCCCGGCCGGCGCGATCCCGACGACCACGGCGCGGCCCCCGTCGTCGAGGATGTCCAGCGCGGTCGCGAAGGTGCTCGGGTGCCCGAGGGCCTCGAAGGCGACGTCGACGCCGTGGCCGTCGGTCAGTGCCCGTACCTCGGCGACGACGTCGGTGTCGCGCGAGTTCACGGTGTGGGTCGCACCGAGCTCGGCCACCGCCTTGAGCTTGTCGTCGTTGACGTCGATCGCGATGATCTGGGCGACTCCGGCCGCCGCCGCGAACTGGACGATCGACGATCCCACGCCGCCGGCCGCCACGACGGCGATGCGGTCGGCCAGCCGCAGCTCGGCGTTGGTCACGGCACCGAGCGCGGTGAACGAACTGCAGCCGAGGATGGAGACCTCACCCAGTCCGACCCCGTCGGGGACGACGAAGGCGTCCGACGCGGGGACGACGCAGTACTCGGCGAGTCCGCCCATCGAGTACATCGCCAGCGGGGTGCCGTCGGCGCGGGCCAACCGGGTCTCGCCGTCGTAGAGCGTGCCCTTGAGCCGGTTGTGGGCGAAGAACTTCTCGCACAGGTCGTCCAGTCCGCGCGCGCAGTGGCGACACTCGCCGCACGGCATGATGAAGCTGCACACGACCCGATCGCCCACCGCGAGGGTGTCGACGCCGTCGCCGAGTTCCTCGACCACGCCGGAGACCTCGTGGCCGAGGACCGCGGGAGCGGGGAAGTTCACCTCGGACTTCAGTACGTGCAGGTCGGTGTGACAGACCCCGCACGCGGTGACCTTGAGCAGGATCTCGCCACGACGGGGCGTCGGGCGCGGGATCTCCTCGACGGTGAGTGTCGGTGTACTGCCCTCCCAGACAGCAGCTTTCATGATGCGTTCTCCTTCTGGGGCCGGGCGGCGCCCGACGAGTCGGGCACCGCGGAGCTGTCGTCGCGCACGAGTTGGATCAGCGGCGCCAGCCGCTCGGGCATGGTGGCCCAGTCCTCCGGCGACCGGACGTCGTCGGAGAAATTGCATTCGATGATGAAGTGTTCCGCACCGACCGCCTTCGCGGTGGCGATATCGGCGGCCACACCGTCGATGCCCTGTCCGCCGGATCCCACCGGGTCGGTGGGGCGCTGGAGGTAGGACCGCAGGAACAGCCGGACCGGGGCCCGTCCGGCGGGACGCTGCGCGGCCATCCCGTCGAGCTGGGCTTGCAGGGCCCCGGCTGTGCCGCTGCTGGGATTCCAGATGTCGAACAGTGCGGCGGTGCGGGCGAGACCGCGTTCCGACCGCAGCCCGGACAGCAGCGGCGGATGCGGTGTCTGGACCGGTTTCGGCCGCACGGTGGAGGTCGGAATGGTGAAGAACTCCCCGTCGAACTCGACGGGATCCGGTCCCCAGCACGCCTGGACGGCGCGGACGAGTTCGTCCATCCGGCGCCCGCGCGTCCGGGGGTCGACGTCCATGAGTCGATGTTCTTCGTCGGACCAGCCGACGCCCAGCCCGGCGACGAGACGTCCGCCGGAGAGCACGTCGAGAGTGGCCAGACGCTGTGCGAGCTCGACCGGACGGTGGTACCCGGCGACCAGGATGCTGCTCCCGATCAGCGCCCGCCGGGTGCACGACGCGACGAATGCCATGAGCTCGGTGGCCCCGAGCACCGAACGGTAGGCGGGGTGCACCGCCGTGGTGTGCCGGCCACCGTAGACCGACGCGTTCTGCTCGGAGTAGAAGAGGTGTTCCTGCGCCCACAGTCCGGTGAATCCGAGTTCCTCGGCGGCCACCGCGAAGTCGCGGACGGCCGCGGCATCGACGTGCTCGCCGAGCTGGGGGAGGGCGAGCCCGATCGTCGTGCCGCGGGCGCCGTCAGTCATCGCCATCAGAGGATCGTCACCGACCCGGTGTTGCCGTCGACCTCGATCATCGCGCCGTCCGGGATGCGGGCCGTCGCGTCCTGAACCGATACGGCGCATGGGATTCCGAGCTCACGACACACGATGGACGAGTGGGTGATCGTCGCGCCGACATTCACGACGACACCGCCCGCGAAGACGAACAACGGCGTCCAGGCGGGATCGGTCTGCGGTGCGACGAGGATGTCGCCTTCCTCCAGCTGCTCGGCCTCGTACGGGTCGTGCAGGATTCGCGCACGTCCCCGGGCGACGCCCGGGGCGCCGCCGACTCCGGAGAGGACGTCACCGGGCACCGCGGGGTCCACCCGCTGCCCGGTGCGCCGGGGCCACTGCGAGAGGGGGAGCGGTTCGAACAGGAAGAACGGCGGTTGCAGATCGAACAGGGCGAGATACTGCTCGCGTCGCTCCTTGATGGTGTCCGCGAACGACTCGGGTTCGGCGACAAAGCGATCGAGCTCGTCGTCGACGAGCATCGTGATGTCGTGATGGTCGTCCATGATCCCGCGTCCGACCATCCGGTGTCCGAGTTCGTAGAGGGCGGCCCGCATCTCGCCCATGATCTTCACGCACGCGGTCTTCGTGCGCTCCCGCCACGGCATGAACTTGGTGATCGACTTCGCCGCGTTGCGGAACGCGGTGGCCGACTCCACGTCGGGCATCTTCGCGGCGAGGTCCTCGGTGAGGGCGAGACGCTTGTCCTGATTGCGGCGCAGGATCGCTTCGGGATCGGCCTCCGGCGGGCTGTTGCGCATCCCGTTGATGGCCATCAGTGCCAGCACGGGTTTGGTCTCCCAGCTGTCCGATCGGATGTCCCATTCGTTCGGTGCGCGCGAGCCGTAGCGGTAGAGGAAGTCGTCGAACTCCTCTCGGAACCTCGCGGCGTCGGCGGAGTCACTCGCGGTGATCGCGTCGAGGGCGGAGGCGAGTCCGTCGTCGAAGATCCCGGTCAGTTCGGACGAACCGGCGACGAGGCGCCCGAGCTTCCACATCGCATACGACGGGGCGGCCGAGTCCACGCCGCCCAGTCCGCTGAGCAGATCGCCGAGTTTGTCTGCCTCGCCGATGGTTTCGAGGAGTTGACCGGCCACGGCCGGACCCATCGTCGACAGCGTCGTGGTGACCGGGTGATAGGCGTAGCAGTAGATGAGGTCGGGGAGCAGCGAGCGAGCGTGCTCGACGAGTTCGGCATCGCTCATCGCGGCGAGATCGGGACGCTGGTCGCGTGCCCGGTCGGCGCGGCGCTTGGCCTCCTCGGCTTCGGGGAACTCATCGGTCGTGAGAGCCCAGGCGGTCTTCTCGGCGAGACCGGCCGTCAGTTCGGCGTTCTCGTCGCCCGGCTTGGGTACGTACTCGGGGATGTCGGGATGGTCGCCCACCCACAGGCTGTTCCACACCGGCACGGTCAGCCCCGGGAGCCGGGCGCCGTTGAGCTCGGTCATCGAGAAGTTCGTGTAGTGGTAGCCGCCGAAGTTGCCGATGATCTCGGGCATCACCTCGTCGATCTCCTCGGCGAGGTGAGTGCCGAGGTTGTCGACGTAGCCCTGGCGCCAGCCGATGTTGAGGCCCTTGTTCCAGACCATCGTGACGTTCAGCGGACTCGACGGGTCGGGCAGCACTTCGCCGGCGTTGGCGCGTGTGTACACCGGGTATCGGCTGCTGAACTCCCAGTCGGTGATCCAGCGATCGATGTCGACCGCCCCCGCGGACTGCTCGTCACTCATGTGTTCCTCCTCATCGAGGTGACAGGCTGTATGTCAAGTCACACTATAGAAACCTGCGACAGATGGAAACATGTACAGAGATATTTCTCAGCAGTTTGAGGGTAAAGACTCCGCCAGTTGCGGCGCTAAGTAACTTTACTGCGAATAGAGTAACCTGACGTCAGGCCCAGGGATGTGGGTCACATCCTTCCCGCGCCGCCCGCTTCTCGCGTGGCTACTTCCGGCGCATCCGGTGACGAAAGGAAACCCATGTTCGAGAAGGTGCTGGTCGCGAACAGAGGCGAGATCGCGGTACGGGCTTTTCGTGCCGCGGTCGAGCTCGGCGCGAGCACGGTGGCCGTCTACCCCCACGAGGACCGCAACTCCGTTCATCGGGCCAAGGCGTTCGAAGCCTACGAGATCGGCGAACGCGGGCATCCGGTCCGCGCGTACCTCTCGGTCGACGAGATGGTCCGCGTCGCGGCGACGTCCGGAGCCGATGCGGTGTACCCCGGGTACGGCTTCCTCTCCGAGAACGCTGAGCTGGCCCGGGCGTGTGCGACCCGGCAGATCACCTTGATCGGCCCGTCCGCCGAGGTGCTCGAACTCGCCGGCGACAAGTCCCGGGCCGTGGCGGCCGCCGCCGAGGCCGGTCTCCCGGTGCTGACCTCGTCGACCCCGTCGAGTGATGTCGACGAGCTCGTGGCCGCGGCTGATGCGGTCGGTTTCCCCTTGTTCGTCAAGGCGGTCGCCGGTGGTGGCGGGCGCGGCATGCGTCGCGTCGATGAGCCGTCGCGGCTTCGCGGGGCGATCGAGGCGGCCTCGCGCGAGGCCACGACGGCCTTCGGCGACGGCACGGTCTTCCTGGAGCGGGCGGTGGTCGACGCCCGGCACATCGAGGTGCAGATCCTCGGGGACGCCACCGGCGAGGTCATCCATCTCTACGAACGCGACTGTTCGCTCCAGCGCCGCCACCAGAAGGTCGTCGAGGTGGCCCCCGCACCCGCGCTCGACCCGGCTGTCCGTGATCGGATCTGTTCGGATGCAGTGGCTTTCGCCAGGCACATCGGGTACACCTGCGCCGGGACCGTCGAGTTCCTGCTCGGTTCCGACGGTCGGCACGTGTTCATCGAGATGAACCCGCGCATCCAGGTGGAACACACGATCACCGAGGAGATCACCGACGTCGATCTCGTCGCCACCCAGATGCAGATCGCATCCGGTGCGACGCTGCGGGAGCTGGGACTGACCCAGGATTCGATCGAGATCCGCGGCGCGGCAGTGCAATGCCGCATCACGACCGAGGACGTGACCGACGGCTTCCGGCCCGACACCGGGCGGATCACCGCCTACCGCACGCCCGGTGGCTCGGGTGTCCGTCTGGACGGGAGCGTCGGACTGGGGTCCGAGATCGGCTCCCACTTCGACTCGATGCTCGTGAAGCTGACCTGTCGCGGCCGGGACCTGGAGACCGCGCGGGCGCGCGCACGTCGTGCGATCGCCGAGTTCCGGGTCCGGGGCGTCGCCACCAACATCCCGTTCCTGCAGGCGGTTCTCGCCGACGACGACTTCGGCGCGTGGCGGGTCACCACCTCGTTCATCGAATCCCGACCGGACCTGCTCGAGCAGCACGCCTCCGCCGACCGCGGTACCCGGATCCTGCGGTATCTCGCCGACGTCACCGTGAACCGACCGCACGGCGAGCGACCGTCCGCGGTGTACCCGGTCGACAAACTGCCGGCGATCGACCTCACGTCCCCACCGCCGCCGGGGTCCCGCGATCGACTCCGGGAGCTGGGGCCGGACGGTTTCGCCGCCGAACTCCGCGCGTCGACGGCACTCGCGCTGACCGACACCACCTTCCGCGACGCGCATCAGTCGCTGCTGGCCACCCGCGTGCGCAGCCGGGACCTGGTGACCATCGCACCGCACGTCGCGCGGATGACCCCGCAGCTGTGGTCGGTCGAGGCGTGGGGTGGGGCGACCTACGACGTCGCGCTGCGATTCCTCAAGGAGGATCCCTGGGAACGCCTGGCGGCCCTGCGCACGGCGATGCCCAACGTCTGCCTGCAGATGCTGTTGCGCGGCATGAACACCGTCGGGTACACGCCGTACCCGGTGGAGGTGAACGACGCATTCGTCCGCGAGGCGGCGGCCACGGGCGTCGACGTGTTCCGGATCTTCGACGCGTTGAACAACATCGACGCGATGCGGCCGGCCATCGACGCGGTGCGGGAGACGGGGACCGCGGTGGCGGAGGTGGCCATGTCCTACACCGGCGACCTCTCTGATCCCGGCGAGACCCTGTACACCCTGGACTACTACCTGAAGCTGGCCGAACGGATCGTCGACGCGGGCGCACACGTCCTGGCGATCAAGGACATGGCGGGCCTGTTGCGCCCGGCCGCGGCGTCGACCCTGGTGCGCGCCTTGCGGTCGCGGTTCGACCTGCCCGTCCATCTGCACAGCCACGACACCGCCGGCGGGCAGCTGGCCACCTACCTCGCCGCCTGGGAGGCCGGGGTGGACGCGGTGGACGGGGCGAGCGCACCGCTGGCCGGCACGACGAGTCAGCCACCGTTGTCGGCGATCGTCGCCGCGACGGCGAACACCGACCGCGACACCGGGATCGACCTCGCGGCCTGCTGCGCTCTCGAGCCCTATTGGGAGGCGGTCCGGGCGGCGTACTCGCCGTTCGACACGGGCTTGCCGGCACCCACCGGCCGGGTCTATGCCCACGAGATCCCCGGCGGCCAGCTGTCCAACCTGCGGCAGCAGGCCCTGGCATTGGGGCTGGCGGACCGGTTCGAGGACATCGAGGCGGCCTACGCGGGCGCCGACACCGTGCTCGGGCGACTGATCAAGGTGACACCGTCGTCGAAGGTCGTCGGCGATCTCGCGCTGGCACTCGTCGGCGCCGGCGCGAGCGCCGCCGAGTTCGCGGACGATCCGACGGCCTACGACATCCCGGACTCGGTGGTGGATTTCCTGCGGGGCGATCTGGGCGAGCCCGCGGGCGGGTGGCCGGAGCCGCTCCGCACGCGCGCCCTCGAGGGCCGCACCGACCCTCGCCCGGTGACCGCCCTGACCGAGAGCGACCTCGCGGCGCTCGCCGGTACGTCGGCGGAGCGTCGTGATGCGCTCAACCGGTTGCTGTTCCCCGGACCGAATCGTGAGTTCCGCGAGCACCGCGAGACCTATGGCGACACGTCTCGGCTGTCCACCAACCAGTTCTTCTACGGCCTGCGCCAGGACGAGGAACATCGCGTGGAGCTGGAGAAGGGCGTCGAACTGCTCATCGGGCTCGAGGCGATCTCCGACCCGGACGAGTCCGGGATGCGCAACGTGCTCTGCATCCTCAACGGGCAACTGCGGCCGGTTCGGGTGCGCGACCGCTCGGTCGAGTCGACGACACGCACCGCGGAGAAGGCCGACCCCGCCCTCCCGGGGCAACTCGCCGCACCCTTCGCCGGTGTGGTGACGCTGTCGGTGAAGGAGGGCGACGAACTCCGCCGGGGTGAACCGATCGGCACGATCGAGGCGATGAAGATGGAGGCCTCGATCTCCGCGCCGGTCACCGGGATCGTGCAGCGTGTCGCGGTGTCGGGATCGACCGAGGTCGACGGCGGGGATCTCCTGCTGACCATCGCGACGGACTGACGCGGTGCGTCGGGTCCGCGTCCCGATGGCGCGGACCCGACGTCGTCACTTGCGTGCGAGGTCGGCGACCTGGGCCTCCACCGCGGTCTTGGAGTCGGGGTGTTCGGACAGTCGCACGGTGAAGGACTGCTCGAGCTCGTAACCGCGACGGATGTCGAGATCTTCGCAGCCGTTCAGGGATTGTTTGGCGAGCACGATGGCGTGCCTGCTCTTCTCCGCGATGGAGCGCGCGCGGGCGGTCGCGATCTCCAGGAGATCGTCGTGGGCGACGACCTCGAGCGGTGCCCCCCACCGCTCCAGGGTCGACGCGTCGACCGGTTCGGCGGTGAGGAACATGCGGCGCATCGCCTGCTGGGGCAACATGCGGGCGGTGAAGCGACCACCGCCGAGGACCCCGACGTTCATCTCGGGCAGTCCGAAGGTGGCGCGTTCGGACGCGACCACGAGGTCGGAGAGCGCGACGAGTCCGAACCCGCTTCCCAGGGCCGGGCCGTTCACCGCGGACACCACGGGGAGGTGACACTCGCGCACGCTGAACAGCGCCCGCCGGGCCCGCCGCATCGCGATGTCGCCGCTGACAGTGGACATCGTCCGGAACTCGTTGATGTCGTTGCCCGCGCTGAAGATGCGGCCCTGACCGGTCAGCACGATCACGCGCACGTCCTGGTCGTCGGACAGCGCGTCGAACGTCGCCGCGATGTCCTCGTACATCTGCCCGTCGATGGCGTTGACCTTGCCCCGCGAGAGCTCGACGAGTGCGATACCGGGCTGGTGCACGGTGACGGAGAGGTTCCCGGAGGCCGGGGAGGTGGTCTGCATAGGTGCCTATCTGTCGTGGACTGCGCCGACGGGCGGTCGGGGCCCCGGCGCGAACGAACGGAACGGGACTCACGGTAATCGAGCGAGCAAAATATGTACACAGTTACGACGACGGGTCGTCTCGCCACCGCACCGATCGTTCGAGGGCGACCGTTGCCGCCCCGATCCGAACTAGAGAGCAGGTGCGGGCGGGTAAGGTGTCGGCACCGACCGATCAGCCGAGACACGGGAGCCGCATGACCGTCGCCGACGAGCCCGCCACCCGGCAGCCGCGCGGGCAGAAGATGTCCGCGCGGGTGGCCAACATGGTGGCCGATCAGATCCTCGGCGGTGGCATCGTCGAGGGTCAGCGCCTGCCGACCGAGAAGGAGATGGTCAGCGAGTTCGGCGTGGCACGCACGACGGTGCGTGAGGCACTGCGGCTCCTCGAGAGCCGAGACCTCGTGACGATCAAGGCGGGAATCGGCGGCGGGCCCATAGCCAAACGGCCCGAACTCGATTCGCTCGGCAACATCATGAAGCTGTTCCTCCAGATCAACGGCGCGAACATCAGTGATGTCATCGACGTCCGGTTGATGCTCGAACCGATGGTCGCGCGGGCCGCGGCGCAGAACGTCACCGACGAGCAGATCGAGTCGATGCAGCGGGCACTGGACCGGATGCGCGACCATCCCGAGGACCACGCCAACTTCCAGGAGAACAACGCCGCATTCCAGCGCGGGGTGTACGAGGCGGCGGGCAATCCCGCACTGCGGGTGGTCATGGAGACGCTGTGGCTGCTCGTTCGCGACGCCGAACCCGTCGAGCATCCCATCGCGACGCGGCTCGCGGCCTTCGAACTCCAGCAGGACATCCTCGACGCCATGCGCGCTCGCGATGTCGAGGCCACCGCGGCCGCGATGGACGTCTTCAACCAGGAGTCCGCCCGGTACTACCGCCGCCGGCTCCGCGACATCATCTCGCGACCTGTGCGCTGGCACATCTGAGCGTAGGCCGCACGACTACCGTTCGAGATGCTCCAGAGCCCACGCCCAGTCGATGCGTTCTTGCTCGAGCCGAACCCGCTCACCGAGCGAGTCGTCCGCGAGGTCGGCGTACAGGTCGTGTTCTGCGGGTGAGAGGTGGCGGAGTGCGGCTGTGGTGGGGCTCGGCTCGGTAACCCATCGATCGCGATGCGCGAACAATGTTTCGCGATCCATCAAGATCGATTCGGTCTGCGGAAGCCAGGCACGTAGCCGGTCGAGAATCGCGAAGCCGTGTGTGTCGAGGTCACCCCAGTACCGAACAGGCACGTCAGTCAGCCAGGGAAGGCGCCCGATTCTGTCGATCTCGAATCCCTTGCCCCAGAACACGGCTCCGTGGGCTGGAACATCGACGCTGAGATAGGTGATCTCGTTCTCGATGACCAGGACGCGCGAGGGACGCAAGTCGATCCGGGTGAGCTCGTCAGCTCGGAGGCTCACCTCCGAAACGTGCTCGAGAAGTCCCAGCGACGGTGACGGTCGCAGTCTCACGAACTCTGGTTTCGTCTGCAAACCCAGCCCGGTCACGAAACCGGACGCCGTCGACGACACTCCGAGTATCGACGCCAAGACTCCCCGGTGCCTTTCGGTGAACTTGGTGTCGACCCCAGGTGCGCTGATCTCACGCAGGAAGCGTCGGGAGTCCCGATGCGTGTCGAGCCATCGGTGCGCGTCGATCAGTCGAGGAAACTCCGATGCCAGATCTATTGCGCGAAACGGGTTCTGGAACAGCCACGCGTGGACCGCGGGATCGTCGGCGGCGAGCTCGAGCAACCTCTCGAACTGCTGTACCGCTGCCTTCACGTTCAGAAGTGCCCACGCCTGCTCATAGGTGGAGATGATCGCCCGTCGTGGAAGCGTGTTACGCCCGACGTGCCGGCCGCCGATTGTTTGCCAGACCAGGGAGTACCTGGTGTCGCCACGACGTCCGCCGTCCAACGCCGTGACCCAGTCGCGAGCGGCGCCGAGATCTGCTCCTATCTGCGACGCGGTGGGCCCGCGCAGCGGAATCTCGATGGGCTCGAATGGTTCTCGGTTCGCAAACGTCCGGAGCAGCGTCCCGTCGTCCCAGCGGCGTCTGGCTTTGATGGCGATGTCGGCCGGGGTGGTCCAACGATCGGTCACCGCAGACGCCCGTCACGGCGTGACCGGTATTCCTCAATCGTCATCGTCTGCAGGCGTGAAAAAGTGCCCGTCGGATTGTCGACGAATCCGATCGCCTTCACGTAGGGCTCGATGACGTGCACCTTCTGCAAAGGGGTGACGATCAGGAGCTGCAGACCCAATTTGGCGAACAGGTCCAGCGCATAACGGGTCGACAGGTCAGAGCCGCGCCCGAATGCCTCATCGATGACGGCGAACCGGAAGTCGCGCGACTTCTTCACACCCCACTCGAGTCCGAACTGGTAGGCAAGGGACGCGGCCAGGATCGTATAGGCGAGCTTTTCTTTTTGCCCACCTGACTTGCCGTCGGAATCGCTGTAGTGTTCCCACTCCACGTCCGTCTCGACATCGCGTTCGGATGCGGAGAACACGAACCAGTTGCGCACATCGGTGACACGCCGCGTCCAATTCTTGTCGAGGTCGGCGTGATTGTCCCGTCCGCGGAAACGCTCGATGATGCGTTTGACGTCGAGGAAACGCTGCTCCGAATACTGATCGCCGTCTACTGCGAGACTGTCGCTCGTCAGGTTCCGCAGGTCGGAGCGGAACTGTGCCACATCCTGATTCGTGGTTGACTCGCGCTCCAACCGGATATACCGACCGGGGTTGTAGGGCACGGCGCCCAGCGCTTCGTTGTCCGTCGCACGCGTTCGTCGATGGATGCGGCCTGCCGGTTGAGCCAGTTGTTGAAGCCGGCGAGTTCTTGAATGGCGTTCTTGTTCAGCTGTTCTTTGAACTCGAACTCGAAGCGCGGCAGATCGTCGGTCGCGACCCGTTCGCGGAGGGCGACGAAATCCGCCCTGGCATCGACGTCGGCATCCATGTCCGATCGCAGGTCCGGCCACCGGCAGAGAACCTCGGTCATGTGCTGCGTTAGGCGCTGTCCGAAGCCGCCGAGCTCGCGGGTGAGGCGCTCGATCCGTTGATGAAGCGTCGCGGTCAGTGTCGTTTGAGCTGTGGTGCAGTCTGCTGCCCTTGCCGGAACACCGCCGTCCAGCCGACGTTCCAGAGCGTCGTAGCATGCTCGTGCGGCGTCGAGTTCAGCCTCCGGGTGGTCCGCGACGAACTCGTCGTCGCTCTTCTTGTCCTGCTCGGCCCGATGACTCGCGGCGGCGGTGGTTGCGAGCTTGCCGGTGAGGTCGTCGATCGCGGCAGCCGTGGAATCCGCGAGCGCGGCGTTCTGCTCCAGCGCCGTGGTGATCTCGCGAAGGCGTGAGGACCCCGATTCGAGCCGGGCGCGCTCGGCCTCGTGGGTGGCGACGCGTCGTTGTGCCTCCTCGATGTCGAGCTCGGCCCAGGAATGGAATCCTTCCAGCCGCGCCAGGGACTCGCTGCGATTCTGGGTGGCGTCGCGTTCCTCCGACAGCGCCACCACCTCCGCCGAAGCAGCCACGCGCTCGCGGTCGGACTCGTCGAGATCCTCTCGTAGGACCGCGATCTTGCGCTCATTGGCCCATCCGAGCACCCATCGGCGTGGGTCGTCGACCCGGTGTCGGTCGTCCTTCTCGTGACGGCCACCGGACCGCACCTGACCTTCGCGGGTGACGGCGCGCTTGGCAGCGCGGAACTCCTCGATGGTGGCGGCCCGCTGATGTTCGGCGCGCCGGAGGAGTTCGTCGCGCAGATAGCCCTCGAACGGCCCGCTCTTGATCTCGAGGCAGTCAGCGAGAATCGGTAGATCAGAGCCATTTCTCTGCAGGGGAACTCGACGGATCGGCACTCGTTCGTACACGAGCCGGGCACCGACAGTCCGGCCGCCGTGATTGTGGAACGTGAGTCGGCGGGAGTTGACCCAGTTCGTCACGGCATCGTAGTGCTGCTGCGGTACCAGTAGCGACAGTGCGAAGCCACGCAAGACACGTTCGGCAGCGCCACGCCACTCGCTGTGTTCTTCGACGACGTCGATCAGTTCACCCGCGTAGGGCAGGTCGGCAGGTGTCAGGCCGGTGTCGGTGGCCAGCTGTTCGCGTATCTGGACCTGGTCGGGTGGCAGGTTGCTGGTGCGTTTCTGCAGATCGTCGAGCTCGGTCCGGATGGTCTCCTGACGTCGGGCCGCTTCTTTCTCTCGGCCGATGGCGTCGGCGCTCGCAGCATCGAGCGATCTCTTCGCCTCGACGAGTAGTGGTCTCGCGGGTGATGAAGCCGTGAAGATCAGTGAACTGCTCAACCGTTGTGACGGGGGCGAAGCCTGCAGCCGTGACGGTGGCGTCGAAGAGGGATCGTCCGTGACGGCGCTTCTCCACGTCGTCACGGGCAACGGCGGCGAGTCGCTCGAGTTCGCCGACTCGATCGCCGCCGGCTCTTGCCCGCTCCTCGATCAGAGACTCGCGTTCGCGGGCCAACTCGCGTAGCCGTCCTCTGGCCGCATCCTGGTTGCGGAGGAGCTGCTCGCCCTGGCTCGTATAGGTGGCGATGTCGTCTGCCAGCAGGCGCGAGCGATTCTCGGCTATGAACAGGCGTATGGCCGCACGCTGTACGTCGAGAGCCTCGCGCTCGGCAAGTGCGGCATCGTACTTCTCTGTGGCGACCACGATGGGATCCAGCGCCTCGAGCAGTTCGCGGGCGCGTTTGACCGCGTCGTACGACTTCGTGAGATTGTCGAAATGGTCGATGATGTCGCGGACACGTTCGCCGGCGTCGCTCGGCTCGAGCATGTGGTTGCGCACGAAATCGTTCAGATTGCCCACGGACTTCATCGACACGGTCTGATGTAGTAGCTCCAACGCCTGCTCTGATCGGATGCCTAGCAATCGGCGCAGCGAAGTGGAGTACTTCGGGAACTCGTCGACCACCTCGGCCCCGCCGGACCGTAGGCGTTTACGAAGGTCGCGCAAATCTGAACCGAAATCGGCGAAGTCCGTCGTGATGGCGAGTTGTTTGGTTGCGGTGACGTAGAACCGGTAGGGCTGTCCGGCGGTGTCGCGCTGCTGGAAAACCTGCGCCAGGGTGACCGTCTCGTCATATCCCCGATTGCTGAAGACGCCCAGGATGACCGAGTATGTATTGCGCTCCTGCCGAAGGCCTTTGGCGCGAGAGCGGCCGGTTGCTTCCTGTCGTTCGGACTTGTAGTGGCCTTCGACGTAGGAGCGAAGCGTGCGTTCCTTGGCCTCAGCTCCCGCGGCCCTGTTGTAAGCGATCTTGTGTGCGGGCATCAGCAGTGTGGTCACCGCATCCACCAGCGTCGACTTGCCCGACCCGATGTCGCCGGTGAGTAGTGCGGTGTCTGTGTCGGGGGTGAGCCGCCACACCTGTCGGTCGAAGGTGCCCCAGTTCAACACCTCGACGGCTGCAATCGGAACCCGGCGCCTCCGGCACCCCCGAGTTCGACCGCTGAGAACAGACCGTCAGTCATCGGGGCCCGCGGTTCCTGCGTATTGGCGCAGTTTGCCCGCGAAATCCGACAGTGTTTGCGCATCCACGTACGCCTTGATGATGCGACGCACCTCCCACTGGTCGGTCTGCCCACGTAACTGGCGCAGGAAGCCCAGTTCGACGGCCTTCTTGATGGTGTTATCGGCCTGTTCGACCAGGCGCGCCTCATTCGTCGATTCGGCTTGGAAGAGTTGTAGCATCTCCACGATCTGATCCGTTGACAGGACGAGTCGTCCTTCACCGCCGGTGATCTCGAACTCCAGCAGGCGTTTGCGTAGCAGCACGAGCAGCAGGCTCACGTTGTAGGTCAGCGCCCGCCTGCGGACCAACCGCGGAAGTGGCTCTTCGCCTTCCTCTTCCGGGTGCGAGCGCAGATAGGCGTAGCCCTCGGACTCGTCGACGATGACATCGACGCCGATCGTGGTGAAGTGATCGCGTACGCCGGCTCCCGAGCGTTCGAGTGTGGCCCAGATGTCCTCGTCCGATTCGCGGTACACCACGCCCCGCATCAATCGGATTATGGCACTCGAAATTGCGTGGTCGTCGGTCATCGTCGCCTCACAGTGACACTCGGCAGCCGGGCACGTTTGACCGTGCTCGGGTCACTCGGGTCGGCGTACTCGAGCAGGGTCTCGTCGGTGTCGTCGATGTCGACGCTGACATCGTCATCGTCGAGGGCGAGGTAACCGACGATCTCGGCCGCATTCTGTTCTATCGGATACATGGTGACCACATCGGATAGCAGTGCCGACGATCTCTCCGGGAGGATGCTGCGGATGTTGGCTGCCAGGCGGGCTTGGTCGACGAACGTCTGGGCGAACAACAGGTCTGCGTCCAGGTTCTCGGTCGCGTCCTCGACCCGACTCTCGACGGTCGCAGAGGCGGGTTGTTGATAGAGTGGCCTGTCGAACGGCAGCGCGATCTCGATACCGGTCTGATCCACAGTGAGCCCGAAATCTGGTGTCCTGCCACGAATCTCGAGGGCGCTGGCCTCTACGGACCGGACCAGGTCGAGTACGCGGCGATTCTCCAGCCAGACCTGATCGTCGAGGAATCGGCGTAGCTGTTCAGAGATCTGTCGGACCATGCGCTGGGTTCGGTCGGCAGCCTCGGACCAGTCGTGATGGATGCTGCGGATGCGCTCGTCGACGTCGATCATCTCCAGCGACGACACCTTCGCAAGCAAGTCTGCCAGTTCCGTCTGGCGCGAATCGGACAGCAAGAATTCGTAGAACGACCCGAAGCTACGACCCTGATCGGACGAGGCGATCTCGGATCGGCTGCCCACCAGGTCGGCGAGGAGTTCGCCCTTGGGCCCGGTCCAGGACGCGATCTTCTCGCGGGCCGAGCGATCAAGAAGGCGGAAGTTGTCTTCTACCTCTCGGAAGTCGGCGAGCAGTTCACGTGCGGTCGACGCCACCTGCTGATAGCGGTCTCGAACCCCGGTCTGATCCAGATACGTCAGTTCGCCGCACTCGGCCGCGGCGATTTCTGCATCGATCTCGGCGCGACGCCGCCGCAGCTCTGCCAGTCGAACCTCGGGGTCTACCTCGGTGCCGTCCACGATCTGCCGAAGAAGCTCGACGACGGTGTGCAGTCGCGACTCGGTACCGACGAACGCTCTGCCCTGTAGAGAGACGATCCAGGCGTACGCCTTCTCGAAAGCCGGCGTCACCTCGTAATAGATCTCGTCGTCGCCGGAGGGGCAGAAGCGTCGTAGGAACCCAGCCTCGGTGCCGGCCCAATCCTCGAGGTAGGCGCGGGGTTCTTTGGGAAATCGAACCGAACCGTCGTTGGTGGGTAGCGAGGTGTTCAGGTCGTAGAGCAGATCATCCAGAGCGGTGGCCAGTTCTCCAGCTGAACTCGCACCACGGTTGCCCTCGACGAAGAATGTCCCGAGAAACGTCAGGATGAGCGGGGAGTGGTGGGCGCGCAGGAGCCGCCACGCGGGATGGCGTTCCCACAGAGTGGTGAACGCATCAAAGTCCATGAGTTCCTCTCTAGGGGAGGGGACTGACACCGAGGACTCACCGGCGAGTGTCGATGACAGGTGTCAGCGTGCCGGTCTGGATGACCTGATCGCTCGTCGCGATGGTCAGACCTCGGCGGGTGGCCTGAGCGACGATCATGCGATCGAAGGGATCGCGATGTTCCCAGGCGAGCTGTCCTGCTGTCACCGCGTCGCTGGAATCGATGGCGAGGTCGGTCGCTGACATGGACGAGAGGGTTTCTTCCCACGCGGCGAGGAGCGGCGCTCCGTCGAGTCTGCCCAGCCGCGTCTTGATGGCGATTTCCCAGGCCGACGCAGCCGACACGTAGAGAGCGTTGCCGGGATTCGCGAGGATGTCCAAGGTGGTGGGTGACAGCCGGTCCGGTTCGCTGACCAGCCACAGGACCGCGTTGGTGTCCAGCAGGACATCGGTCACGAACCCGACTCCCAGCGCTCGAGGTCGTCGGCGGACAGCGGTGCGTCGAAGTCGTCGGGAACAACCATGGCCGGGAACTGCCCGAATCGACGCGGAGGTGGTGCCACGGGCCTGAGTACTGCGACGGGTCGGCCATGCGTGGTGATAGTGATCTCTTCCCCGGTTCTCTCGATCTCAGCCAGCACGGCGTTGAGGCGCGCCTTGGCTTCTGTGCTGCTCAGGGTTCTCATGAGCCGATTCTACTCGGTTCTGACCATTCGGACTGGTTCGAATGCACAGAACGTGGGCCACGAGTTCCCTCACACCACCCGTCGCAGAACCCCCGGCACGACGTCGTCATCGGCGGCGAGAGCCAGCACCTCACCGAAACCGGCGACGAGGCAGTCGGCGAACAACTCGAGGTCGGTGACCGCGGCGCCGTCGGAATTGATTCCGAGACAGGCCGTTCCGTTGTGGGTGATCATCGTCGCCATCATCGCGCAACCGGGCAGCGGGCCGAACGGGAACATCCGCTCGACCTTGGCGCCGGCCACGTAGGTGTCCCACGGGATGCCCGGCACGTTGCTGGCCTGCAGATCGTTCTGGCTGGTCGTGCCGCTGAACTGCATGAGCACCGATCCGGGCAACCAGGCCATCACCGAGCCCAGGGTGTTGAAGATGTCGACGGCCGGTTCGTGCCGGGCGACGCGGACCTGTTCGCGGATGGTGAGGACCCGCTCGAAGGGGTCGGCGATCCCGACCGGTCCGGCGAGCCGTCCCACCGCGATCCGGTTGCCACCCGCCGGATCCTCCGGACGCCGCACCGAGATCGGGATCGCGACCGGCATCGTCTCGATCGGGGTGCCCATCTTCTCGTGATAGAGGCGGAAGCCGCCGATGAGCCCGGCGAGGTAGACGTCGTTGATCGACGCACGAGTCGCCGTCGCGGTCGCCTTGAGGTCGGTGAACGGGACCTCGAACGCACTGAAACGCCACGACAGGCTCCGGTGCGCGAGCAACGGGGAACCCGGGGGACTGACCAGTCCCGCCACGCGTGGAACCGAGCGACCATAGCGGAGAACGGAACTCAGTGCCTGGCGGGGATGTGCCAGGGCGCGGACGCCGCGGAAGGTCGTGTCGACACGATGCGGGATCCGCCGGATCTCCTCGCCCACCTGCCGGCGGAGCAGGTCGACGGGCGTGATGTTCACCGGGTCGGGACTCGGCGGCTGGGGTTTGCCCGGATTGTGTTCGCGTGTGGGCGAATGCAGCTGGGCGAGTCCGATGATCGCGCCCAGGCCGTCGGTGAGCGCATGGTGGGCTTTGAGGAAGTATGCGGCCTTGCCGTCCGGCAGCCCTTCGATCAGCGTGCCCTCCCACGGCGGCCGTGCGGCATCGAGCGCGGTCATCGCGAGCTGCTCGCACGTGACGAGCAGCTCACGCATGCTGCCGTTGCCGCCCAGACGGATTCGGCGCAGATGGTAGTGCAGGTCGAAGTCCGGGTCGACTGCCCAGCTGGGCGTTCCCATGCCGAACGGGGAGTCGACGACGCGCTGCCGGAATCGCGGGGCCATTCGGCTTCCCCATTCGTGGGCAGCCACGAGCCGGTCCCAGTCCGGGGCGCAGTCGTACACCTCGAGCATGCAGATGGTCCCGCGCATCCGGCGATCGGTGTCGCCTCGCCACATGATGGTGTCCACCGAGCTCATGTGGGGCTCGTTGGCCCAGTCGAGCGGTCGGTCCACCCCGTCGGTCAGGTCCGGTTCCTCGCTCACACTTGCCTCTCTTCCGGTACCTCGACGGGTGGCCGGGCGTCGTCGTCGGCGAAGAAGTCCAGCGGCCAGTCGGCCAGGGCGCTGATGTACATCTGCCGGACCTCCTCGGCGCGGTCGCCGATCTCGTCGGGCGACCAGTCGCTGGTGTCCACCGGCGGCAGCACCATCACCTCGACGGTCCCCGGTCGGATGAGTTGCGCACCGCGCCACATCAACTCGCCGGTGTTACGCAGGACCACCGGTACGACGGGGACACCCGCCTGCATCGCGATGTGGAACGGACCCTTCTTGAACCTGCCCACACGTGGTGTGGGCGACCGGGTGCCCTCGGGCGCGACCACGAGCGACATTCCCTCGTCCCGCAGAGCTGTGACGGCCGGCGCCAGCTGTTCGATCGCGCGGCCCGGGTCGGCGCGATCGATGAACACCAACCCGGCCTGCTGCAGGATCGGCCCGACCACCGGAACCCGTTGCACCTCCTTCTTGGCCACCCCCGTGGCCTCGGACCGCACGAGGTTGATCATCACCGGCAGGTCGAGTTTCGACTGGTGGTTGAACAGGAACACGCACGGCCGCGCCGACGTGAGGTACTCGCCTCCGTCGAGGACCTGCACGTGGATCCCGGCGAGTGACAGCCCGACGTCGGTACCGGTCGGCAGGGCCTCGACGAGTGCGGCGGGATCGCGTCGAACGAGCCCGGTGGTGACGCCCACCGCGGCGGAGGCGAGAAACGAACCGTAGAAGGCGCCGGTTCGGGCCAGCATCCCGAGCCGGTTGTACGTGGGGTTCTTCAGGTCGATGATCGGCCAGCCGCGGGATTCGGCCTCCGCCCGCAGTATTCGGCGCGGGGAGACCGCCGCCGGGTTGCCCACCGACTCCAGGTACGGGATGTCCTCGTTGCCGTCGCTGTAGGCGAAGGAGGCGTCGAGGTCGATGCCGTGCTCACGGGCGAGGGTGCGTACCGCAGCGGCTTTTCCCGGACCCCAGAGCGGGCGTCCCCGGATGTTGCCGGTGACCACCCCGTCGACGACCTCGACATCGGTGGCGAGTGCGAAGTCGGCCTCGATCTCCCGCGCGATGGGTTCGATCTGGAATCGGGTCGCCGACGACGCGATGACGATGGTGTGTCCCATCTCCCGATGCGCGCGCAGGATCTGCCACATCTGCGGCCGCAGCTTGGCCGCCGTCTCGTATTTGAAGAGGTGTTCGCCGAACTCGATCAGCTCGGCGTAGGTCTTGCCGGCGAACGTGGGACGCGTGGCGTCGAGCACTTCTGCGTAGTCCTGTTCGGACACGACGCCGCGCAATCCGATGAGCAGGAAGTCGGCGAGTTCGCCGAAACCGAATTCCATGCTGCGCAAGCGTGCTCGCATGATGGCGGCGGCGGAGAAGCCCTCGATCAGGGTGCCGTCGTAGTCGAACAGCGCGGCGACCTTCTTACCGGTGGGTGCCGACCGGATGGCCCGCATCCGGTCGGTGAAGGCACTCACGGTGTCCCCTCCGACCAGACCGTGTCCATGGTGTCGGCTCCGCCCACGGCACGCTGGAGATCCTCGATCGACGCGATCCGGGCCAGCCGCTCGCGCATCGATTCGACCTCGTCGAGCCAGTCCCGGCGGGCGGTCGCGAGGTCCGCGACCTCCTCGCCGTGGATCAGGTGGCGGTTGTCGGCGAGCTGATAACAGCCGTCGTAGAGGTCCTTGGAAACCGAATCCTTGCTGCGCACAACACCTTGCAGGGACAGCTGGCGTCCCAGACCGAGGCATTCGACGATCAGGTCCTCCTTGTCGCGCGATGCGGTGCCGAGTTCCACGAGTTTGGTCGCGAAGACCAGTTGGGCGTCGAAGAACGGCTGCAGGGTGCGTCGGGCGAGGAGTCCGCCGGTATGGCCGTGCAGTATCTCGTAGGTCCACTCCTGCGTCGGCGTCACGGCACGCCAGCCCGGGGCCAGCAGATCGAGTTCGAGACCGAGTCGGTGCAGGAACTCGGTCTTGGCCGGGAAGAAGAACTCGAACTTGAGCAGATCGCGGATTCGCAGGGCCTCCCGTTGCGACGCCGCGAGCAGCCCCTCGTCGGCGAGCGGACCGTCGGCCGTCTCGTCGTATCCGACGGGGTGTTCGTCCGGCGGGATGTCGTCGGCCCGGACGTCACCGTCGGCCACGGCGAGCATGGCGACCTCGACGATCGCGCGGTCGACGAAGTGATGGAGCGCCCCGTTGCGGTAGTAGGCCGCGACCGCGTGGTTGTCCGGCACGATGGACCACACCGGTTCGGAACCGCCGTCGAAGCAGCTCACCACGCCGTTGCCGGCGAGGACCCGGAGAGTCTGGGTCAGCCCGACCCCGCGGCACAGGGCTGGGTCCGGGCCGGGTAGCTCGCGCCGGCGGATGTAGTCGAGCAGGGGAGCCAGGATGGCCTCGATCTCCGCGAGCGTATACGCCCTGTCGTGCGCGCCGAGGAGGGCGAAACCGGCCAGCGAGGTCGCCGAGATCGGGGTGGCGGAATTGATCTCGTCCATCACCCGGAACGCGACCTTCTCCAGTCGCGCGCGGCCCTCGCCGGCGTCGGCGAGAGCGGTCCGCAGCGAGATGGGGGTCCCGAATCGCACCCGGGCCTCGCCCAGGTAGGCGCGCTGCGCCTTCGCGTAGCGCAACAACCACCCGACGCCCTCGGGCTTCTTCGTGCCACCGGCGTCCTCGGCCGCCATCGCGCCGATCTCCTGGAGCTGGTCGTACACGATCGAGGTCGGCACGATCGTCACGTCGGCCTCGTCGAGCTGCCCCACCGCGTCGACGACGTAGGTGAGCAGTCCCAGTTTGGGCTTCCGGAGCTTGCCGGTCCGGCTGCGACCGCCCTCGATGTACCACTCCAGGTTGAAGCGCTTCTCGACGATGTAGGCGAGGTAGGAGCGCATCGCGAACTTGTAGACCGGGTCCGCGCCGAACTTGCGTCGGATGAAGATCATGCCGGCGCGGCGGGCCACCGGGCCCACCGGCCAGAACGAGAGATTGTTCCCGCCGAGCACGAGGTTGGGTGGGAAGTCGTTGTTGCGCAGCACTTTCGCCAGGACCAGCGGATCGACATAGGACCGGTGGGAGGGCAGGAAGATCAGGCCGGTGGACCTGTTGAGGGTGCGCAAGGTGTTGAGGTTCTCGACGTCGACGGTGACGTTCCAGGCCCGCTCGTGCAGTCGGTTGAAGGTCGCCGAGAACACGTCGTCCATGAGCCGGCTCTGGGTGGCGACGAAGGTCGAGAGTTTGTCGGTGGCCTCGGCGACCACCGCATCGGTGGGCCGACCCAGTTCGGCTGCGAGTTTGGCCGCGGACGTCTGGAATCGCGACGAACTGCTGATCTGCTCGGCGACCAGCCGGGGGACCTTGTAGCGATCACCGACGATCTGGCGTTCGGCTCGCTCGGCCGACACCGACGCCTGGAACAGGACGAACTGGGCGAACGGCGCACCCTGCGCCTGGTGATGGGCATACCGGGTGCGTAGTTCCTCGATCGTGGCGGGTGCACCGGCAACGACGCGGAGACTGTCCGGACGTCTCTTCCGGATCAGCGGCTGGACCGCTCCGAGCGGCCGCCGGGGATTGGACAGCACCAGGACGTCGCCCAGCGTGACCCGCCGCTCACCCTGCCGGACCGCCGGGAGCCAGACCGCCCGGACAGGCACGAGCAACGTCTCCGGCGCCATGCCGTCGAAGTCGATCTCCGCCGATCGGGAGATCGTCGCGTCCGGATAGTTCGCCGCCGTCCACTCGCGTACCGCCCGCATCTCGCACGACGTACGGGCTTTGGTCAGCACCACCACCGGATCGGTCACCTGCATCACCCTCACGTCTCCTGGGGTCCGGCCCCGCCTAATTGTGACGTGGACTACGCCGAGGGGGGGTGGTTTTCGTCAGGACGACCGACGCGCCGCGAGGACTTTCGTGTGTAACCGGTCCGGCCAGATGATGTTCGGTCCGGAGACGACGAAACGCCCCATCCGACCGAGTGGCCGTCCGGGGCGTTTCGCGCAAGTCAGGAGCTCAGAGCGCGCTGACGTTGGTAGCCTGGGGGCCCTTGGCGCCCTGCTCGACGTCGAATTCGACGCGCTGGTTCTCTTCGAGGTTGCGGAAGCCGCTACCTTGGATCGAGGAGTAGTGGACGAAGACATCTGCGCCCTGGTCGTCGGGAGCGATGAAGCCGAAGCCCTTTTCGCCGTTGAACCACTTGACGGTTCCCTGTGCCATACTGCTGTACTTCTTTCTTCAGTGTGCGCAACCACCAAGACCGATGGCCGCCCGTCAACTCTGTCACAGATGAGGACCGTTGGGAAACGCAGGGCGCAATCGTTGTGGGCGGTCCGCTGCGCGGGTACCCCGTTCGAGAACGAAACCCGGGTGTTCGGGGTCTGCGTGAGTAGACAGGACAGGGCACCACGCGATCGACCTGCGATCGAGGCACGTCATGGCCGAGAACGATCCGCTGACCACACAACGCGATGCCGTCCGCGACGTCGCCGGTGAACTGGTGGAAGCAGGTTTCGCCGATCCGGTCGAGATCGGTCGTGGTGGCTACGGTGCCGTATATCGCTGCCGCCAGCCCGCATTGGACCGCGATGTCGCGGTCAAGGTGCTGACCGACCACCTCGACGCGCAGAACCTCGAGCGGTTCGTGCGTGAGCAGCGTGCGATGGGACGACTCTCCGGGCACCCGAACATCGTCAACATCCTCGAGGTCGGATCCACGCCCGAGGGCTTTCCGTTCATCGTGATGCAATACCACCCCCACGCATCGTTGGATCTGCGCATCCGCAGGGACGGTCCGCTCGACTGGCGCGACGTGCTCCGGCTCGGCATCAAGGTGGCCGGTGCGCTCGAGACGGCCCACCGGGCGGGCACCCTGCACCGCGACATCAAGCCGGGGAACATCCTGCTCACCGAATACGGCGAACCCCAGTTGACCGACTTCGGCATCGCCCGTATCTCCGGCGGCTTCGAGACCGACGCCGATCTGGTCACCGGTTCGCCCGCCTCCACCGCGCCCGAACTCCTCGCCGGTGCGACGCCATCAGTGACCTCCGACGTCTATGGGCTGGGCGCGACCCTGTTCTGTGCGCTGACCGGCCACGCGGCGTTCGAGAGGCGCAGCGGGGAGCAAGTGGTCGCGCACTTCCTCCGCGTCGCGAGCGAAGGAGTCCCCGATCTCACGTCGGCCGGATTCCCCGCGGAGGTGTCCGGCTGCATCGAACATGCGATGGCGCGCGAACCCGCCGACCGCCCCGGGTCGGCGGCAGAGCTGGGCGAGGAACTGCGGAACGCGCAGCGGCGGCTCGGGGTGCCACTCGACGGGATGGCGCTGCCAGACGGGGCCACGGTACCTGCTACCTCGACGACGACGACGACGACGACGCCGCGGCGGCGGACGACGATGACGCTGCCCATGCCGTCGACGAAATTCCGCCCACCCGTCCGGCCTCGGGCACAGGTCACCAGGGCCCGACTCCTGAAGACACTGCGCGACGGGAAGCTGCGCCGTCTCACGCTCATCCACGCACCCACCGGCTACGGAAAGACCACGGTCGCGGCGCAGTGGGCCGAGGAACTCGCCGTCGACGGCGTGCCGGTGGCGTGGCTAACGGTCGACGACACCGACAACGACGTCGCACGGTTTCTCGCCGACCTCGTCGAGGCACTGCGCCGGGCGGCCCCGGACGCCGTCGGCGACCTCGCGGCGGCGGTCGAGGAACACGGCGATCGTGCCGAGGAGTACGTGCTGACATCGCTGATCAACGAGGTTCACGAGCACGGCCGGCGCATCGCGCTCATCGTCGACGACTGGCACCGGGTGACGGACCCGGCGGTCATCGGAGTGATGGACTATCTACTCGAACACGGTTGTCATCACCTGCAGGTGATCGTGACCAGCCGCACCCGGAGGGGCCTCCCGGTCAGTCGCCTGCACGTCCACGACGAGATCATCGAGATCGACATGGAAGCACTGTGTTTCGACGAGGCGGAAGCCGGGCGGTTCCTCCTTGATGTCGCCGGTCTGGACCTGCGGGGCGACGAGGTCGCCGATCTGTGGTCATCGACCGACGGTTGGGTCGCGGCGCTGCAACTGGCGTGTGTGTCGCTGCGCCGATCCGGGCGTCCCGGCGAGCTGATCGGTGACATCTCCGGCCGGCACCATGCCATCGGTGACTTCCTCGCCGAGAACGTCCTGGGCGTGCTGGAACCGGAGGTCCTGCACTTCCTGCTCACCGTCTCGCTGCCGGAACGGATCTGCGCCGATCTCGCGACCACGCTGAGCGGCGAGGAGCGAGGACAGGCCATGCTCGAGGAGATCGAGCTCCGTGACCTGTTCCTCACCCGGGTCGATCAGGCCGGACAGTGGTTCCGATTCCACTCCCTGTTCGCCGAGTTTCTCCAGCGCAGGCTGGAACGCGATGAACCGCAACTCATTCCGCAACTGCACCGCAGGGCGTCGGAGTGGTTCGCGGGGCACGGAATGCTGACCGAGGCGGTCGACCATGCGCTCGCCGCCGGTGATGCGGACCGTGCCATCGAACTCGTCGAGACCGACGGCCGGTCACTCATCGAACACTCGCGAATGACCACCCTGATCACATTGATGGAGAAGTTGCCGCCTGTGACGGTGGCGGCCAACCCGATCCTGCAGATGCAACTCGCGTGGGCGAACCTCCTCCTGCACCGCGCCGCGCTCGCCGAAGCCTCCCTCGAACGGGCGCGGGTCGCACTCGAGCGACTGGCGAGGTCAGATGCTGCCCTGGGAATTCGCCGTGAGGCCGACATCGCCGAGGCGTGCGTGCGCGCCATCTCCGACCGGCTCGACGGGCTCGACGAACTGGTGGCGCGCCTGGACGACGACCTCGACGGGTTGCCGCCGTTCCTCGTGTCGGCCATCCACAATGTCGGGACCCTCGGCGCCACCTTGCGATTCGACTTCGACGAGGCTCACCGCTGGCAACAACGCGCGATCCCGGCACACCGACGCAACACCGGTCCGTACGCGGTCATGTACGGCTACGGACTCGACGGGCTCGCCTACGTCGAACAGCTCGACCTCGATCGTGCCGAAGCATGCTTCCGTACGGGACTGCGGTTGTCGCGCGAACAGGGTTCGTCGACCCAGTCGCAGGGTGCGCAACTCGCCAGCGCCCTTCTCGCGGCGGTCCGGTACGAGCGCGGTGATCTGTACGAAGCCGAACGGCTGCTCGACGAGAGCTTCTTCATCGGGGCCGCCGAAGGCGTCGTCGACATGATCGAGGCTCGGCATCTCGTCGGGGCGCGCGTGGCGTTGTGCCACGGTGACCGGGCGGTCGCGGGGTCCTACCTCGACGAAGCCGTGGACATCGCCGAGCGGCTCGACACCCCGCGGCTGCGTGCCGTCGCCGAGAACGAGCAGGTGGTGAGGCACCTGCCGGCTCGTCGAGGGGTGTCTGCGCGTGTCGACGCCGACGCCGAGGTGCCGACACGCGGCATCGCGGCGATCGTCGCGCAACTCCATGCCGAGACCGCGATCCGGTTGATGCTCGACGCCGGCGAGTCCGCCGAAGCCCCTGACGTCGCCTGTCGATGGGCGCAGGAGTGGGTGAACAGGTTGGTCGGCAGCGGCCGCCACCGAGCGATTCTGCGGGCGCGACGACTCCTGGCGATGTGTCTCGACGCGGCCGGGCGGCCGGACGAGGCACGTGCACAGACCCTGGCTGTCCTGGCGCAGTGCGCAGCGTCGGGCATGGTTCGGTTCCCGCTGGATGGCGGCGACGACTTCACCCGGCTCGTCGACGACGTCGCCCGCGGTGTTCGTGCCGGTGACCGTCCCGCGCCGGCAGCGTTGTCGCCGGATTTCCTCGAGCGGTTGCTCGGCGCCGGCGGCACCCGTTCGTGACCGGCCGGGAATACCCGGATGGGCCGGTGGCCTTGAACCACAACGTGGCCCCAGACCGCCCGCCGCGCGGGTGCGGGGCAGAGGTAGACGACCCCTAGAGAGAGGACAAGTGCTCATGGCAGTCCCGAACATCACACTGAACAACGGAATCACCATCCCGCAGTTGGGTTTCGGAGTCTTCCAGGTTCCGCCGGAGGACACGCGTGAAGCAACTCTGACCGCATTCGAGGTCGGATACCGCCACATCGACACCGCAGAGATGTACGGCAACGAGAAGGGCGTCGGCGAAGCGGTCCGCGATTCGGGCATTCCGCGCGACGACATCTTCATCACCAGCAAGCTGAACAACGGCTTCCACGACTACGACGACGCCCTGAAGGCGCTCGACGGGACCCTTGCCGACCTCGGCGTCGAGCAGATCGACCTCTTCCTGATCCACTGGCCACTGCCGGAGGTGGGCGATTACGTCCAGCCCTGGAAGGCGCTCGAGAAGGCCTACGCCGACGGCAAGGCGCGAGCGATCGGCGTGTCGAACTTCCAGCAGGCGCATCTACAGCGTCTCTTCGACGAGACCGACGTCGTACCCGCGGTGAACCAAATCGAGGTGCACCCGTATCTGTCGCAGAACCCGTTGCGCGCGTTCAACTCCGAGCACGGCATCGCGACCGAGGCATGGTCCCCGATCGCCCAGGGCAAGGTGACCGACGACCCGGTGATCACCGAGATCGCCAAGTCCAAAGACCGCTCGCCCGCCCAGGTCACCCTGCGGTGGCACATCCAGCGCGGCGACATCGTCTTCCCGAAATCGGTGACCCGCTCGCGCGTCGAGGAGAACTTCGCACTGTTCGACTTCGAACTGTCCGACGACGAGGTCGCCCAGATCGACCGCCTCAACAGCGACGAACGCATCGGTCCCGATCCGGACACCTTCAACTACGTGCCGGAGTGATTAACCCCCTCTCGACTGTGCTCCCCTGAGGTGCGAGCGGTGACCCTTCTGCTCCCTGAGGTGCGAGCGAAGCGAGCCTCGAAGGGCCTCGCAAGGTGCCTCACCAGGCCCTTCGTGGCTCGTCGCTATCGCTCCTCGCACCTCAGCCTGAATCCGTGGAAGGAGTTCAGGTGGGGTGGGTTGGGGCGCGTGATCGCCTGATTATGTTGTGGGCGTGCGGCATTCGCTGACCTGTGTCAGCCTTTTCACTGGGGTTCCTTGGTGGTGGGTGGGCGGGTGTGGTTGGTAGGTCAGGTGGTGTTGACCGCGGCCCACAACGCGGTGAACGCGTGTTGGGTTGGCCAGTGTCGGGGTAGGTGCAGCACCGGTGTTCGTGCTGGTCGCGCTAGTCGGGCGGGTACCGCGATGAGTGTGCGGCGCAGCGTAGCGCCCCGCGCGGCTCGCAGTGTGGGGGTGTTGGTGAGTGCGGCGAGGGTGCGCATCAGGTTGTGGCTGATCGCGGTCAGGGCCAGCCAGGCGGCGTTGGCGCCGAACCGTCCGGAGGGCAGATGGGCCAGTGGTCCGTCGATGAGGTCGGCGAACACGGTTTCGATGATGGCGTGGCGGCGGTGGGTGAGGTCGGCGGTGACGGTGTCGTCGGTGGTGTTGGTGAAAAACGAGTGGTACCGCCAGGCGGGCATCAACGTGTCGGTGCCGGCGGGGTGGTGGGCTGTGACCCGACGCACGATCAGTCGGGCGGTGACCGGCTGGGTGGAGTCCGGTTGCACGGTGTAGGTGGTTTCGGCGACTTCGGCGTCAGAGATCAGTTCGCCGGTGTCGGGGTCGGTGACCGCCCCGGGATAGTGCACCGGGGTCCAGGCGTCGTCTCCGATCGCGGTGATGGCGCGGGTGATCGCGGTATTGGTGCGCAGGACCAGCGAGAACGTCGCTGCGAGGCGTTGGCAGGTGCGCATCACCGCGGCGGTGCCATAGGCGGCGTCGCCGCGGACGGTGATCTCCCCGCTCGCCCCACAGCGGCGTGCGGTGGTCAGGGTTTCAGCGATCATTCTCGCTGCCCCGTTACCGGAAGCGGTGCGGCCGGCGCGTAGCCAGGCGTTGGCGATCACCGGGGCATGCCCGGCTGCGGACAGGGTGGTGACCTGCGGGGACAACCCTTTGCGCAGGAGTTCACGCCCGGCGATTTTGGCGTGCCCGTAGGAGCCGCCTTCTTTCTGGTAGCCGTAGACCGGGCGTAGTAGTGAGTCAATGTCGACAAATACCTGGGACCCGTCGGTGGGCAGCAGACCCGCCGTGGCGCACATCGCCGGCAATGTGTGGGTCATCACCGCGTTGAGTTGCCGGGCGTGGCCGGGGGTGAACTCGCGCAGCGTTTGTCCGATCGTGGCTGGGGCGTACACGCGGTCGAACAGGCGGGTGTGCCCACCACTGCGGACCCTTCCGAGGTCGTCGATACTGTCAGCGCCGCAACACAATCCGGCGATCACGGTCAACAGTTTCGCCTCGAGGTTGGCCCCGGCGGAGGCGACCTGGGTGGTGCCGAGATCGACCCGTTCGCCCAGCAGGGACGCCAACCCGGTCGACTCAGCCACCGCCATGACCGGTACCAGCCCGGCGTGCGACACCAGGTTGTCGTCGTCGAAGACAGCGGACGTGGCGGAGAACGTGTGCGATACTTTCACTGAAAGTGCCTTCTGAGCTGGAATGTTTTGTGTCTCAACACCACCAATCATTCCAGCTCAGAGGGCATTTTCACGTTACCGACACCCCGCACCCGTCCACGGATCCAGGCTCAGGGAGCGGGGGGTGGCGGCGCTATCGCTCCTCGCACCTCAGGGAGCGGGGGGTGGCGGCGCTATCGCTCCTCGCACCTCAGGGAGCGGGGGGTGGCGGCGCTATCGCTCCTCGCACCTCAAGGACCATTGGGGCTGTCGTTCTCTCGGATCAGGGGACGGGGGTGCCCGGAAGGTCAGGAAAGGTTCGCGAGGCGAGCGCGTTTCGACAGCGAGGCGCGCAACTGGCTGAACCGGAACAGTGCGGGCTCGCCGACGACGTCGGTGTAGCGGTCGATGACCGTGTCGACGAAGTCGTCGACTGCACTGTCCGGTAGGCGGCTCGTCCAATCCGACGCCCCGACCGCGAACCAGGCTCGGAAGTCGTCGACCGAATCGAACTGCCAGTTCAGATCCTTCACCGTCAGGTCGTCCACGATGAACCCGGCGTCGGTGGCGAGTTCCCCGAACCGCGACGGTTCCATGTGGACGTAGGGCGCGTCGAAGCCGTCGAAGTAGCGCTTCCGCTCCGGTTGCGCCGCGACCTCCATCGCCACGTCCTCGATGCTCGGTCTCTCGGTGGCGCACACCATCTGTAGCACCGCCCGACCGCCGTCGACGAGACTGCGAGCGATTCCTTGCAGCGCTGCCCTCTGGTCGTGCACCCAGTGCAGCGCGTTGAACGACACCACGATGTCGAAGTCGTCGTCGAAGGGCAGGGCAAGCACGTCGTCGACGTGGAACTGGACGCGCAGCAGGTCCGCCGGGACCCGGAGCAGCGCGCGTTCGATCATCCGGCGCGAGGCGTCGACGCCGACGACCGAGCCCGACGGCAGCCGGTCGGCGAGCAGCATCGTGATGAAGCCGTCGCCGCACCCGATGTCCAGCAGGAGTTCGGTCCCGGTGAGTTCGAGGTCGCCGATCGACTCCTCGGCGACCATGCGCTGCAAGGCGCTCACGTCCGCGTACCGGTCACCGTCCCAATCGACCATCGCTCACTCCTCGGTTGTGTACCGACCCCGGGCCATTGTCCCGGCAAGTGCGCACGGCTGCCGGACGTTCGGCGTATCCGGGCCGCCGCAGTCCTACCGCCCCGCCTCGCGTTCCACCATGAGCGAGGCCTCCCGGTAGTGCGCGTACACCTCGGGCGTGGGCGTCCCGGTGAGTGTCTGGGTCGATGTCTCCCACGCGGGCAGTTCACCGGTCAGGGCCCACGCGGCCTGTCGCGCCGCACCGAGCGCCACGTGTTCGCCGTCGGCGGGGACGACGACCTCGCCGCCGAACAGACCCGGTGCGATGTGGCGCACCGCAGCCGACTTCGCGCCACCGCCGGTGAGCAGCACGCGCTCGACGTCGATGCCCTGCTGTTCGATTCGTTCGCGGCAGAACACCAGAGACGAGACCAGGCCCTCGACGGCCGCGCGGGCGATCGCGGCCGGGGTGAAGTTGGCCGCGGTCAGCCCCGTCAGCGTGCCGGTCGCGTCGGGGAGGTTCGGCGAGCGCTCGCCGGCGAAGTAGGGCACCATCGTGACGCCACCCGCGCCGGGCTCAGCCGACATGGCCAACCGCGCGAACTCGGCCAGGTCCACGCCGAGCATCGACGCGGTCGACGCCAGCACCGGGGCGCCGTTCAGGGTGCAGACCAGTGGCAGGTGACGCCCGGTCGCGTCCGCGAACCCGGCCACCAGACCCGACGGATCATTCGGCGCCACGTCGCCGACGGCGCTGACCACGCCCGACGTGCCCAGGGAGACAACGGCATCCCCCGGGCCGGCGTGCAGTCCCAGTGCGGCTGCGGCGTTGTCGCCCGCGCCGGCGCCCACGACGACGCCGGTCGGCGTGACGCCGGCCCGTTCCGCGGGGCCGAGGACCCGGGGCAGAAGTGGTCGACGGCCGCGGAACGCGGCTTCGAGCAGATCGGTTCGGTACTCGCCGGTCGCCGCGCTGAAATAGCCGGTGCCGGAGGCGTCGCTGCGGTCGGTCGTCAGCTCGGCGAGGTCGTGACTGTCGCGCAGTCGCCAGGTCAGCCAATCGTGCGGAAGGCAGATCGCAGCCGTGGCGTCGGCGTGCGCCGGTTCGTGGTCGGCCAGCCAGCGGAGTTTGGTCGCGGTGATGGAAGCCACCGGCACCACCCCGACAGAGCGTGCCCACTGCTCGGATCCGCCGAACTCGTCGACGAGAGCAGCAGCGCTCGGTGCGGATCGGGTGTCGTTCCACAGCAATGCTTCCCGGACCACCCGGCCGTTCCCGTCCAGACAGACCATGCCGTGCTGCTGGCCCGCCACGGACACCGCGGAGACGTCGTCGAAGCCGCCCGCGGCGGCGACCGCAGTGCACAGTGCGTCCCACCAGTGATCCGGGTGTACCTCGGTACCGGCGGGGTGCGCAGCGTGCCCGGTGCGCACCACCTGCCCGGTGTCGGCGTCACAGACGACCACCTTGCATGACTGGGTCGACGAATCGATCCCGGCGACCAGCGTCGTCATGCGAGCAGGTCGATCAGTGTCGCGCGGGTTCCCTTGCTGCGCAACGACTCCAGCGCCGACAGATACGGAGTGGTGAACAGCGGATCCTGGGCGAGGGTACCGAACAGCTCGGGGTCGGCGACGAAGGCCAGCGGGTCGGTGCGGGACCGTTGCGCTCGCGGAACGAGTTCGGCCGCAAGGGGGTCGACGACGTCGATCGGTTCCCCCGCCTCGTCGGTGCCCTCGGCGTAGCGGGTCCAGCTCGCCACGACCGCAGCGGCGAGGTCGCTTCGCCGGCCCTGTTCGAGGCGCTCGCGGATCACCGGGACCAGCCACTTCGGGATGCGGTCGGAGGAGTCCTGGCACAGTCGCGCGATGGTGTCACCGATCGCCGGGTTGGCGAAACGTTCGAGGAGGGTGTCGATGTACTCCTCGACGTCGACGCCGGGAAGCGGACGGAGGGTGGTTGCGCCTTCTTCGGTCATGTAGCGGTGCAGCAGGTTCCGGATGTCCGGGTCGGACGACGCGTCGTGGACGTAGCGGTACCCGAGCAGATATCCGAAGTAGCACAGCGCCTGGTGACCGGCGTTGAGCAGTCGCAACTTCATCAGCTCGTACGGGGTGACGTCGTCGACGACCTGGACTCCCACCTGCTCCAGTGCGGGGCGTCCCATCGAGAACTCGTCCTCGAGCACCCACTGCGTGAAGGGCTCGGCGACCACCGGCCAGTTGTCGTCGACACCGGTGCGATCGGCGACCTCGGCGGCCAACTCGGGCGGTGTGGCCGGGGTGATGCGGTCCACCATCGAGTTCGGGAACCGGGTGTTGGATTCGATCCACGCGGCCAGTTCCGGATCGCGCAGCTGCGCATAGGCGAGGAAGGTCGATCGTGCCATGTGCCCGTTGCCCTGGATGTTGTCGCACGACATGACCGTGAACGACGGGACACCGCGGTCCCGGCGCCGCGCGAGTGCCTCGGTCACCAGCCCGAAGACGGTGCGTGGCGGCGCACTGGCCTCGAGGTCGGCGACGATGTCCGGGTTCGTGGCGTCGAACTCACCGGTCGACGGTGAGAAGTTGTAGCCGCCCTCGGTCACCGTCAGCGAGACGATGCGTGTCGCCGGGTCGCTGAGCCGCTCGATGACCTTCTCGGGATCATCAGGAGCGTAGAGGTATTCGACGATCGATCCGATCACCGAGGTCTCGACGGCGCCGTCGGGGTGTTTGAGGGTGAGCGTGAACAGTCCGTCCTGCGGCCCCAGGGCGTCGCGCATCGCGGCGTCGGCCGTGCGGACGCCGACCCCGCAGATGCCCCACTCGCGCGCCGACGCATCGGTGGCGAGGAGACGGTCGAGGTACATCGCCTGGTGTGCACGGTGGAACGCACCCACACCGAAGTGCACGATCCCGGGGGTGACGCCCGAACGGTCGTAAGTGGGGACCGCCACGCCGGCGAGGCCCGACATCGTCTCGTTGTTCAGGGGTGTGCTCATCCACGAGTTCCTTCCGTCTCGTTCGGGGCGGTGTCGGCGCCGGGCCCGGGCTGGTAACTCGAAACAGACGGGTAGACCACGGCTTTGATGGTGCCGGGCGCGCGATCGGAGTCGAGCGCGTCGGCGAGTTGGTCGAGTCCGAACCTGGCGGTGACCATGGCGTCGAGGTCGACGGCGCCGGTCCGGACCAGCGCGAGGGCCGTCGGCCAGGTGTTGGCATAACGGAACACCCCGGTCAGCACCAGTTCGCGGTTCTGGATGAGCGACACCGGCAGTTCCATCGAGTCGGCGCCCATCCCGACGAGGACGACGCGCCCGCCCGGACGCACCCGGGCCAGTCCATCCCGGACCGCACCCGCGACACCGCTGGCATCGACGAAGGCGTCGACGGGTTCGGTCCCGGTTCCGGGTTCGATCACCGTGGTGGCACCGAATTCGAGTGCGCGAGAACGTCGCTGCGCATCGGGCTCACTGACGACGATGCGCGCGAGACCGGACGCCCGGGCGACCTGCGCCACCATCAGGCCGATCGGACCCGCGCCGGCGATCAGGACCGAGCCGCCCACCGACGCCTCGGCTTTGCGCATCGCGGCGATGCCCACGGAGAGCGGCTCGAACAAGGCGGCGGCCTCGTCGGAGACCTCGGGTGGTACGGGATGCGCGAAATCGGCTCCGATGGTCACGAATTCGGCGAAGGCGCCGTCCACCGGAGGCGTCGCGTAGAACCGCATGTGTGGGCACAGGTGGTAGTCACCGCGTCTGCTCTCCGCTGTGGTCGGGTCGGGACGCTGCGGTTCGATGGACACCCGCTCGCCGACCCGGCCCGGGTCAACCCCTTCCCCGACGGCGACGACGACCCCGGCCGCCTCGTGACCGAGGACGAGCGGTTCGCGGACCACGTACTCGCCGATCCGTCCGTGACGGAAGTAGTGGGTGTCGGACCCGCAGACCCCCACCGCGCGCACGGCCACCGTGACGTCACCGGGGTCCGGCTGCGGCGACCTGCGATTTTCGGTGGTCACCGAGAGATCGGGATGCAGGACGGCGGCGCGCATGGCGTCGGGAACGTCCGCTATGGGGTGATCGGCTGTTGCGTGGGTCACACCCGGATGCTAGCTTATTGAGCACATTGACCGCCAGTGAGCAGATGCTCACCGTCGTTGGCTCAACGGGCGACGGCGACGACAGGGACGGGGCACGCGACCATGGCACCTCGGAAGTCGACGAGCGACGACGGCGAGCCGTCCGGCTCGACAGTCCGCGCGGCCTCGCGCGGAACCCCCGACTCCGGCCAGGACCTGCGTCTTCTCGTCCGCGCCGCGACCATGTACCACCTCGAGGGGCTCACCCAGGCCGAGATCGCATCACGCCTGGGCGTCTCGCGGCCGACCGCCGGTCGGCTGGTGGCGCGAGCCCGGGCGCAGGGCCTCGTCCGCGTGTCCGTGGCTGCGCCGGCGCATCTCTCGGCCTCGATCCACACCGATCTCGAGCGCGCGGTGGAGGAGACCCTCGGTCTCGACGAGGTGCTCATCATCGACGAGGTGGCCGACGGCACCACCACCGGCAACGCGGCGCTCGGCCGCGCCGGGGCGTCGGTGCTCACCCGCCGCATCCAGGCGACCGACACCTTCGGATTCACCTGGGGGCCGGAGCAGGTGGCTGTCGCCGATGCCATGGCCGCGTCGGCGTCGTGTCAGCGGGTCGTGCAGATGGACGGCTCGATGACCTCGGTGGAGTACCACACCGGCGTCGACCATGCACTGTCCCGGTTCTCCGAACGTCTTCATGCCCGTCCGCTGCGGCTGGTCGCACCGCTCTATGTCGACCCGGAGACGGTCACCGCCGTGAACCGTGATTCGATTCTGTCGCAGGCGCTCTCGGCGGCGCGCGGTGCGCAGGTGATGCTCTTCGGCGTCGGGTCGGTGTCGACGTCGACCACTCTGTTCGAGGGATCGTTCATCGATGCCGTCGTCCTCGACGAGCTCCTGGAACTCGGCGCGGTCGGAGAGATCGGCGGACGCTTCTACGACGCGCACGGCGTCGCGGTGCCCTCCAGTCTCGTCGATCGGACCGTCTCGGTGTCGCTCGACGCGGTCCGGGCCTGCCCGACATCGATCCTCGTGTCCGGTGGCACACACCGTCGCGAGTCCATCCTCGGTGCACTGCGCGGTGGCTACGCCACCATTCTCGTCACCGACCTCGCCACCGCCGAATGGCTTGTGGTGCAAGAGAAAGGCGAACAATGATGTTCTCCCGACACCGAGTGCGATGGGCGCTGGGTGCGATCATCGCGACCGTGACGCTGGTGCTGACCGGCTGCTCCGGCGCCGGTTCACTCACCGGCGGCGGTGGTCGCGAGATCACCGTCGCGATGGTCTCCAACTCGCAGATGCAGGACGCGGTAAAGCTGTCCACGCAGTTCGAGGAGCAGAATCCCGGCGTCACGGTGCGATTCGTGACCCTCTCCGAGAACGAGGCGCGGGCCAAGATCACCGCATCGGTGGCCACCGGCGGCGGTGAGTTCGACGTCGTGATGATCAGCAACTACGAGACCCCGATGTGGGGCGAGTACGGCTGGCTCGTGAATCTGAGCCCGTACATGGATGCGGATCCCGAGTACGACGCCGACGACTTCATCCCGACGCTGAAAACGGCTCTGTCTCACGATGGTTCGATGTACTCGGCGCCCTTCTACGGCGAGTCGTCGTTCCTGATGTACAACAAGAAGCTCTTCGCCGAGGCGGGGGTGGCGTTGCCGGCCCAACCGACGTGGCCCCAGGTCGCGGAGGCGGCGGCCAAGCTCGACAACGAGCGCACCGCGGGCATCTGCCTGCGCGGCAAGCCCGGCTGGGGTGAGGTGCTCGCCCCGCTCAACACGGTGATCAACGCCTTCGGGGGCCGCTGGTACGACGAGGACTGGAACGCGCAGCTCGACAGTCCGGAGGTCGCCGCGGCGGTGAAGTTCTACGTCGACACCGTCCGGAACCACGGCGAGGCCGGCGCCGCGTCGTCGGGCTTCCAGGAGTGCGGAAACCTGTTGTCGCAGGGCCAGGTCGCGATGTGGTACGACGCGACCTCGGCGGTGTCGGTGCTCGAGAGCCCGGACACCTCGTCGATCGCCGGGGACGTCGGCTACCTGCCGGCGCCCAGTATGGCCAAGGGAGACAACGGCTGGCTCTACACCTGGTCGCTCGGCATCCCCACCAGCAGCGAACACCAGGACGAGGCGTGGAAGTTCATCCGGTGGATGACCAGCAAGAGCTACATCGAGTACGTCTCGGAGACCCTGGGGCCCAGTCACGTCCCACCGGGCAGCCGCCTGTCCACGTATGAACTGCCGGCCTACAAGGAACTCGCCGCGCCGTTCGCCGAGCAGACACTGAGCGCGATGCGCGCAGCGAACCAGTTGAAGCCGACCCTCGAACCGGTGCCCTACACCGGCGTCCAGTTCCTCGCGATCCCGGAGTTCCAGGACCTCGGAACCCGGGTGAGTCAACAGATCTCGGCAGCCATCGCCGGTCAGATCAGTGTCGACGACGCGCTCGCCCAGGCGCAGGAGTACGCCCAGGTCGTGGGCAAGTCCTACCAGAGGGAGCAGTGATCATGGCCACCGCAGTCTCGACTCCACCACCCGACACGACGCCGAAGGGACCGCTGACGTCCTCGCGTGATCACGTCACGCGCGCCGAGGGCTGGCGGCGTCGCGGCCCGCTCCTGCCGGCCCTGATCTTCTTGATCGTGGTCACGCAGATCCCGTTCGTGTTCACGCTGTACTACTCCACCCAGTCCTGGAACCTGGTGCGTCCGGATTCGCGTGCGTTCGTCGGTCTCGACAACTATGTCGCGGTCTTCGGCGACAGTCAGTTCTGGCGGGTGACGGTCAACACGATCCTGCTGATCGTCGGCACCGTGCTCATCTCCGTGCTCCTCGGTCTGATGTTCGCCCTTCTGCTCGACCGGAAGTTCCTGGGCCGTGGCGTGGTTCGGACACTGCTCATCACGCCGTTCCTCGTCACCCCGGTGGCGGCCGCGCTCCTGTGGAAGACGAGTCTGCTCTCGCCGACCAACGGACTCGTCAACTGGGCGCTGAGTCCGTTCGGTATCGAGACCGACTGGCTGTCGGAGTTCCCGCTGATCAGCGTGATGGCCGAATTGGTCTGGCAGTGGACGCCGTTCATGATGCTGCTGATCCTCGCCGGCCTGCAATCGATGCCCCGCGACATCCAGGAAGCGGCACGCGTCGACGGCGCCACGAGCTTCCGGCTATTCCGGGAACTCACCCTCCCGCATCTGCGCCGGTTCATCGAACTCGGTGCGGTGCTCGGGGCCATCTACCTGGTCAACACCTTCGACGCGGTGTACATGATGACCTCCGGTGGTCCGGGTGTCTCCAGTTCGAATCTGTCGTACTACATCTACCAGCGCGCGTTCCTCGGCTTCGACATCGGCCAGGCCGCCGCGATGGGTGTCGTGACCGTGATCGGCACGATCGTCGTCGCCACGCTCGCCCTGCGACTGATCTTCAAATCATTCTCCGGAACAGAGGAGCCGGCCTGATGAGCACCGACATTCGCTCCGACCATGCGTCGGCGGGCAATACAGAAGACAAGTCCGGCACCGAGATCCGCCGTCGGCGCCGTCCGCGGCAGGCGGCGCTGACCGCGGTGACCTGGATTCTCGCGATCGGGTTCTTCTTCCCCGTGCTCTGGATGGTGCTGACGTCGTTCAAGCAGGAGAGCGACGCCGCGACGAACCCGCCGACCTTCTTCTTCGAGCCCACGCTGCAGCAGTTCCGAGACGTCTTCGACGCGGGAATCGCGACACCCCTGTTGAATTCCTTGTTCGCGACGATCGTGTCGACGATCCTGGTGCTGCTCCTGGGCGTGCCCGCGGCGTTCGCGCTGTCGCTGCGCCCGGTACGCAAGACCAAGGACGCGCTGTTCTTCTTCATCAGCACCAAGATGCTGCCGATCGTCGCCGCGATCATCCCGCTGTACGTGATCGTCGGCGAGATCGGGATGCTCGACAACATCTGGACCCTGATCGTCCTCTACACCGCGATGAACCTACCGATCGCGGTGTGGATGATGCGGTCGTTCTTCCTCGAGGTCCCCGGCGAACTCCTCGAGGCCGCCAGCATCGACGGCGCTAGCCTGTGGACCTCGGTGCGTGAAGTGATCCTCCCGCTCATCTCGCCGGGAATCGCAGCGACAGCACTGATCTGCGTGATTTTCTCGTGGAACGAATTCTTCTTCGCCGTCAACATGACCGCGGTCAACGCGCAGACGATGCCGGTGTTCCTGACCGGTTTCATGTCCGGCCAGGGCCTGTATTGGGCGCAGCTGTCCGCCGCATCCGTGCTCGCCGCGCTGCCGGTCGTCATCTGCGGCTGGATCGCCCAGAACAAGCTCGTCCGCGGCCTGTCGTTCGGCGCGATCAAGTAGTCCGCATCCCCCCAACAACTTGTAGAAACCGGAGAACATCATGGCTTCCATCACCTACGACAAGGCCTGCTGCGTCTACCCCGGCGCGGACAAACTCGCCGTCGACTCACTGAACCTGGACATCGACGACGGTGAGTTCGTGGTCCTCGTCGGACCGTCGGGCTCGGGCAAGTCCACCGCCCTGCGCATGCTCGCCGGGCTCGAAGAGATCGACTCGGGTCAGATCCGGATCGGTGGCGACAACATGGTCGGCGTCGCGCC
The DNA here is from genome assembly GCF_042668985.1 of Gordonia sp. NPDC057258. NCBI lineage: Bacteria > Bacillati > Actinomycetota > Actinomycetes > Mycobacteriales > Gordoniaceae > Gordonia > Gordonia sp. NPDC057258. The sequence goes on along the minus strand of NZ_JBHUXZ010000001.1, from coordinate 157,143 downwards.
CAAGGACCGCGACATCGCGATGGTCTTCCAGAACTACGCGCTGTACCCCAACAAGACCGTCGGGGAGAACATGGGTTTCGCGTTGAAGATGCGCGGCGTGCCCGCCGACGAGCGCAAGCGCAAGGTCGCCGAGGCCGCGCGGTTGCTCGACCTGACCGACTTCCTCGACCGCAAGCCGGCGAAGCTGTCGGGTGGTCAGCGGCAGCGTGTCGCCATGGGGCGGGCCATCGTTCGCGAACCGCAGGTCTTCTGCATGGACGAGCCGCTGTCGAATCTCGACGCCAAACTCCGCGTCCAGACCCGTACCCAGATCGCGGCCCTGCAGCGGCGTCTGGGCACCACGACCGTCTACGTCACCCACGACCAGGTCGAGGCGATGACGATGGGGGATCGTGTCGCTGTCCTGAAGAACGGTGTGCTCCAGCAGTTCTCCACGCCGACGGAACTGTACGACCGCCCGGTCAACGCATTCGTCGCCGGGTTCATCGGCTCGCCGGGGATGAACCTCTTCGTGGCGCCGGTCGTCGACGGCGTGATCACCGTGTCGGGTGCCGCCGTGGACATCGACGCCGAAGCGCAGGCCGCGCTGCGTCGTTCCGGTCTGGAGTCCGTGGTCGTGGGCATCCGTCCGGAGCACCTCGCGTTGTCCGACAGTGGCACCGGACTCAACGCCGACGTCGCCCTCCTCGAGGAACTCGGCAGCGAGACCTACATCTACGCCAACCTCGCCGACGACTCGGTCCGCAACCTCGACGGCGATCCGATGGTGATGGTCGCGCGGTCTGCCGAACGCTCTCCGGCCAAGCGCGGTGAGGGTATCCGCCTGCGCCAGTCCGACAGTGCGGTGCACCTCTTCGACCCGTCCACCGGAGACCGCATCAACTGACCGACCCGTCGACTGGGCGTCGTCTCGCGACGCGAGATTCTCCGCTGGTCGAGCCCCGTTCTCGGCTGGCTGAGCCCCGTTCTCCGCTGGTCGAGCCCTGTTCTCCGCTGGTCGAGCCGTGTACTCCGCTGGTTGGGCCCTGTTCTCCGCTGGTTGAGCCCTGTCGAAACCACCCCGGTGCAGCCGCTGTAGATCTCGAAGGGCACCCTCGGAGACTGTGACCATCTGGGAACTAGTCGTCGTACTCGTCGCCGGCGTCGGGGCGGGCGCGATCAACGCCCTCGTGGGCAGCGGAACCCTCATCACGTTCCCGACGCTGGTCGCGTTCGGCGTCCCGCCCGTCACCGCGACGATGTCCAACGCGATCGGCCTCGTCGCCGGCGGGGTGTCCGGAACGTGGGGATACCGGCGTGAACTCGAGGGCCAGTGGCCGCGCCTCCGGTGGCAGATTCCGGCGTCGTTCACCGGTGCGATCGCCGGCTGCTGGCTTCTGCTCCATCTGCCGGAGACGGTGTTCGAGACCGTGGTCCCGATCTTGCTCGTCGCCGCGCTGATCCTCGTCGTCGCCCAGCCCTACATCCAGAGATGGGTGGGCACCCGCACTTCTCTCGGCGGAGACCTCACGCCATCGCATCTCGGTCCCCTGCGGGTCGCGGCGATGACCCTCGGCACATTCGCCGTCGGTGTCTACGGCGGCTACTTCACCGCCGCGCAGGGCATCCTCTTGATGGGCGTCCTGGGGGTGGTCGTCCCCGACCACCTGCAACGGCTGAACGCGGCCAAGAACCTGCTGTCCCTGGTGGTCAACGTCGTCGCCGCCGTCACGTACACGCTGGTCGCGTTCGACCGGATCGATTGGTGGGCCGCGGCGGCCATCGCCGTCGGCTCGCTCATCGGCGGTTTCCTCGGCGCCAGGTACGGGCGGCGCCTCTCCCCCCGCGCGCTTCGCGGGGTGATCGTCGTCGTCGGGCTCATCGGCCTCTGGCGACTGCTCGCGTGATCCCGGGGTGCACGGTCGACGTGAATCGACGCCCAGTCGACGGGCCTCGGGTCAGTGCGCGGCGGCGGTGTCCTTCTTGCGCCGCGGGATGACGTGCAGGATCGCCACGATGATGGCACCGACCACGAGGCCGACGACGGCGGAGAGCACGGTGCCGGCCGTCCAGGACAGCACGGCGCCGAAGCCGCCGTGGACCAGCTCTTCGAACCAGTGCTCGACGTCGTGGAGCCGATCGGCGGGCCAATGGAAGCCGGCCTCGCCGACGTTGACGATCAGGATGTGGCCGCCCACCCAGAGCATGGCCGCGATACCGACGACCGTCAGCGTCGACATGATCTTGGGCATGGCGCGGACCAGACCGCGGCCGATCTTCTGCACCGTCGGCGACTCGCGGTGCGCCAGTGCCAGCCCGACGTCGTCCATCTTCACGATGACGGCGACGACGCCGTAGACGAGCGCGGTGATCAGGAAGGCGACGACCACGAGGACCGCGAGACGGGTCCAGAACGGTTCGGACTCGACGGAGGACAACGAGATGACCATGATCTCGGCGGACAGGATCAGGTCGGTGCGGATCGCGCCGCTGACCATCGTCTTCTCGAACTCCGGACCGGCTTGGCCAGCGGTCTGCTCTTCGGCGTGGTGGCCGCCGCCGATCGCCTCCCAGACCTTCTCGGCGCCCTCGAAGCAGAGGAACAGGCCGCCGGCGATCAGCAGGTAGGGAAGCGCCTGTGGGAGGAACTGGCTGAGAATCATCGCCACCGGCAGGATGATCAGCAACTTGTTGCGGATCGAGCCCAGGGCGATCTTGCGCACGATCGGCAACTCGCGGTCGGGCGTGAACCCGTGGACATAGCGAGGTGTGACCGCGGTGTCGTCGACCACGACTCCCGCCGCCTTGACGCTGGCCTTACCGGCCGCCGCGCCGATGTCGTCGAGAGATGCGGCGGCCGCCCGGGTGAGGGTCACGATGTCATCGAGCAGGGCGACGAGACCACTGGCCACGTGAACCTCCGGGATTCGAGGAACTGAGTTCGCGAACAGTATGCCGAAACGGACGCGGACCACACCGTGCAGAGGCGGTCCGCGTCCGTTTCGTCGGATTCGGTTGTCGGGCGTCGGAAGACGCCGGGCCGGGTCAGGTACGCGCGGGAACGGCCGGGGTGTCGTCGGCAGCGCCGCCGGCGTCGCCGAGTCCGCCGCGCTTCCGCCGGATCGTCATCAGCGTGAGCAGACCGATCGCGCTCGAACCGATGAGGAAGTAGGCGGGGGAGAGCGAGTTGCCGGTGCGGTCGATGAGCCACGTGGCGATGTAGGCGGCGGTCCCGCCGGCCAAGACCGTCGAGAGGTTGAAGCCGAGCGCGACGCCGGTCAGACGAACCTTCGTGTCGAACAGCGACGGGAACAGCGGCGCGGTGGCGACCTGGATCAGCGGGGTGCACAATGCGAACACCGCGAAGGCGATGGCGGCCACCGCCAGGCCGTGACCGGTCATCAGAGCCATCGCGGGGTAGGCGAGGGTGGCGGCGGTGAGCAGTCCGGCGATGAGGACGGGGCGACTTCCGAAGCGGTCCACCAGGATTCCCGCCAATGGCATACACGATGCGATGAAGACGATCACGCCGGCGGCGGTCCAGGTGACCGCGGTCTGACTGCATCCACCCTCGCGGACGAGGTGGATGCCGATGTAGGTGAGCACCATGTACCCGGTCGCGTTCTGAGCGATACCCAACCCGAGGACCTGCAGGACCTGGGCGGGTTGGCTGCGCAACAGCTCTCGGAGCGGCGCCTTCGGCAGTTCGCGCCGCTCGGCGGTCTTGGTGAACTCGGGCGAGTCCTCGATGCGGGTTCGCAGCCACAGGCAGAGCACCAGCAGCGGCAGGCCGGCGACGAACGGGATGCGCCAGCCCCAACTGTCCATCTGGGCCTCGGAGGTCAGTGCCGAGGTGGTCGCGACGACGATCGCAGCCAGGGCGAAGCCACTGTTCGAGCCCAGTGCAACGATCGATCCGCCCAGACCGCGACGCTTCGGTCCGACGATCTCGTAGACGTAGGTCAGCGCGCCGCCGAGCTCACCGCCCGCCGAGAAGCCCTGGAGCAACCGGGCGATGACCAGCAGGATCGGCGCGAGGACCCCGACCGCGGCGTAAGTGGGCAGCAGGGCCATGAGCGTGGTGCCCACACCCATCAGGATCACCGACACCAGGAGCGCTCGTTTGCGGCCGAAGCGGTCGCCGAGACGTCCGAAGAAGATGCCGCCGATCGGCCGCATCAGATATGCCGACGCGAAGACGGCGAGGCTGGACAACAGCGAGGCGGTCGGGTCATCGCTGGGGAAGAACAGCGGGCTGACCACGACCGCGAGGTACGCGTACACCGTCAGGTCGTAGTACTCGACCACCGTTCCGATGCCGGCCGCGACGACCGCTCGCCGGCTCCGTCGATCCTGGGATGCCATGAGGTCTCTTTCTGGGAATGGACTCTGGGGGCACTAATATGTACATATTTAGTGAGACGTGGGTTACTGTAGAACGCGTCACGAGCAATCGGCAAGAGCATCCGGAGGAATCACCATGCGTCCCAAGCACTCTCCACGTCCTGATCTCGCCGTGCGCTACCGGGCGGCGGGGCATTGGCGCGACCAGACGGTCGACCACTTCCTCGAGCGGGCCGCCGCGCGGTATCCCGACACGGTCGCGGTCATCGACGGCGACCGGCGGCTGACCTTCGCCGATGTGGAACAGCAATCCCTGCGCTTGGCCGCGGCGCTCCACGACCGCGGTGTGCAGCCGGGCGACGTGGTGTCGTTCCAGCTCCCCAACTCGGCCGAGGCGGTCGTCGTCTTCCATGCGATCCATCGGGTCCGTGGTGTCGGCAACCCGATCGTGCCGATCTACCGGGAACGCGAGGTCGGGTTCATTCTCGGCCAGGCAGGCACCAAGGTCGCCTTCGTTCCCGGAACACACCGAGGATTCGATCACGTCGAGATGTATGCAACTCTCCGACAACGACTTCCGGAACTGGACCTGGTCGTCACGACCGGCGGTCCAGCAGCCGACGACCAGACCGTCGGACTCGCCGATCTGATCGCGTCCGCGACGCCGGAGATGATCGAGGCGGTGCGCGCGCTGCCGCCCGCCGATCCCGACGACGTATGCCTGCTGCTGTACACATCGGGGACCACCGCGGATCCGAAGGGCGCGTTGCACAGTCACAACACCCTCGTGTTCGAGAACATGTCGATGATCGACACGTTCGGACTCAACGAGCGCGACGTCGTGTTCAACCCGTCGCCGGTGACGCATGTGACGGGCGTGAACTGCGCCCTCACCCTGCCCTTCCTCCTCGGTGCGCCGGTGGTGCTCCAGGGCGCGTGGGACCCGGAGGTCGCACTGACGAGGGTGCTCGAGGAGCGCGCCAGCTTCATGATCTTCGCGACCCCGTTCCTACGTGGCCTCGTGGACGCGGCCGTCGCGCGTGGCGTACGCACACCGTCGGTGCGCTACATCATCTGCGGGGGTGCCGACATCCCGGACTCGCTGGTGACCAGATCCACCGAGGTGCTGGGCACCGTGACGCGGATGTACGGCGCCACCGAGGGGCCGTCGGTGACGTCCGCCAATCGCTCCGACGAACCCCGCCTGCGTACCGGGACCGATGGCCGCGTGCTCGCCCCGACCGAGGTCATCGTGTCCGACGGCGCCGGGGGTATCGCTGCGACCGGCGTCGTCGGTGAGGTGCTGTGGCGCGGGCCCGACACCTTCCTCGGGTACCTCGACGCATCGCTCAACGACGAGGCCTTCACCGCCGACGGGTTCTTCCGCAGCGGTGATCTCGCCTACTTCGATGCCGACGGTGGAATCCACATCGTCGGCCGGATCAAGGACATCATCAATCGGTCCGGCGAGAAGATCAGCACCCACGACGTGGAGAACGAACTGAGTGAGCATCCCGCGGTCGCCGAGATCGCGGTCGTCGCCGGGCCGGACGCCCGAACCGGGGAGCGGGGGTGCGCGTTCGTGGTCACCCGGGACGCCGTCGACCTCACCCTCGAAGAGGTTCGAGAGTTCCTCTCCGCGAGAGGAATCGCGATGCAGAAGGTCCCGGAGAGCGTGTTCGTCGTCGACTCCCTGCCGAAGACGGCCAGCGGGAAGATCCAGAAGTTCGCCCTCCGCGACTGGACCCGCGACCGCACGACCACACCGCCGCAGATGCAGGCCGTGACCATCTCGGCGGCGCACGAACGGTGAGAAATCCCGCAGGACAGCACGACCGAGCAGGACAGGAACGACGAGAATGACGACGACCGCACCGGGCGCGATCACGCTCGATGACTACGAAGAACAGGCGCGGGCCTGGCTCGACGCCGAACTCCCGGCGCGGGCTGCACAGGAGCACGACCCGACCTACGCCATCTTCCACAACCGGACACACGACGAGGAACGTGCGCTGATCGACGCGGCGCGAGCGTGGCAGGCCCGACGCGTGGACGCGGGCTTCGGCGCGATCACCTGGGGCCCGGACTGGGGCGGACCGGGTCTCACCGCGGGCCACGAACGCGTCTACGTGAACCTAGAGCGCGGATACCAGGCCCCCGAACGCCACGAGAACGTTTTGGTGACAGTCGAACTGGTGGCGCCGACCCTGCACGCACTCGGGACCGACGAGCAGCGGGAGCGGTTCGTCCGCCCCTTCCTGCGCGCGGACGAGCTGTGCTGCCAACTGTTCTCCGAGCCCGGGGCGGGTTCGGACCTGGCCGGCTTGTCGACGAAAGCCGTTCGGAGTGGGGACACCTGGCGGATCAACGGCCAGAAGGTGTGGAGTTCCGGCGCGCAGTTCTCCGAGTGGGGTCTGCTCATCGCCCGGTCCGACCGGTCGGCGCCGAAACACAAGGGCATGACCGCATTCATGGTCCCGATGGACACGCCCGGCGTGGAGGTGCGGCCGATCCGGCAGATGTCCGGTGGGTCGACGTTCAACGAGGTCTTCCTCTCCGACGTCGAACTACCGGACTCCCTGCGGGTCGGTGCCGAGGGCGACGGATGGAAGGTCGCGCTCACCACACTCGGTTTCGAGCGGAACTCCAGCGCCGGGATCGTCAGTGCCGGCGGTAACAGCGTCGACCTCGCCCGCCTGGCCGACCGTCTCGGACTGTCCGACGACCCGTTGGTCCGCCGGCGCCTCGGTGACGCCGCGATCTATGAACGGGCGGCGGCCCTCATGGTGGCGCGCTACGCCGAACGTGAACGGGCGGGTGCCGTGCCGGGTGTCGAGGGCTCCATCGGCAAACTCGTGTGGACGCAGAACCTGAAGCGCGTCGGCGACGCCGCGGCGTCGTTCCTCGGCGACCGGATCGTCGCCGACACCGGCGAGCCCGACACGTTCGCATGGTCGGAGCATCTGCTCGGCGCACCCGGGTACCGCATCGCGGGCGGCTCGGACGAGATCCAACGGAACATCATCGGCGAACGCGGCCTCGGACTGCCGCGCGAACCCCGCTAGGAGTACACATGCCCATCGAACTCACCGTGGAGCAGCGCGATCTGCAGGCCGCCCTCACCGATGCGTGGTCGGAACACGCTCCGGCGCAGGATGTCTGGCCGTCGATTCGGGAACTCGGACTGACCGAGATCCCGTTTCCGGAGGATCTGGGCGGGGCCGGGTACGGGGTGAAGGACGCGTCGGTCGTGATGACCGCCCACGGTCGCTGTCTCGGTTCCTCGCCGTACCTCTCGTCGGTGATCATGGCCGGCCTCACCCTGCTCCATGCCGCCGACGACGAGGGGCGACGGGCACACCTGCCGGCCATCGCGTCCGGGGAGCGGCGCGCCGCACTCGTCTGCGGCCGCGCCGTGGTCTCCTCGTCGATCGGTGCGGAGGTCACCGATGAGGGAACGCTCGTCCTGAACGGACGGCAGGACGTCGTCCTCGACGCGGCGTCGGCCGACGTGCTCGTGGTCGTCGCGCACACCGCGTCCGGTGTGGAACTCGCCGTCGTCGACGGTGGCTCTGCCGGTGTCGGCCGCCACCAGCGTGAAAGCCTGGATCTCACACGAGAGTTCGCGACTGTCGAGTTCACCGGTGTCGAGGCGACCCGGGTGTCGGGCCCGTATCTCGAGGAGCGGCTGCGCCGGGTTCGGTCGCTGCTGATGATCGCCCTGGCTGCCGAGCAGGTGGGTATCGCCCGCCGGTGCCTCGAGATGACGGTGGACTACGCGAAGACGCGTCAGCAGTTCGGTCGCACGATCGGATCGTTTCAGGCGCTCAAACACCGCCTCGTCGACATGCTCGTTGCCACCGAGCTCGCCGAGGCGACGGTCCTCGACGCCGCGGATGTCGACCGCTTCGACGACGCGGATCTGGCCGAGCGGGCCGCGTCGGCTCGCGTGCTGGCCTCGCGGGCCGCCATGTACGCCGCGGAGGAGGCCATCCAGATCCACGGCGGGATCGGGTTCACGTGGGAGCACCCGCTGCATCACCACTTCCGGCGGGCCAAGACCGACCAGCTGTTGTTCCAGGACGACGACGTGCACGTCGACACCGTCGCGCGCGCCATGCTCGGACGGGCCCGCGCGGCGTCGGTGTGAGCGCCGGCGGAGTGGTTCCGGATCGGCGCGTTCGACCTACTCGTCGTCGCTGACCTGCGGAGCGCTCGGCGCGCAGCCGCGAAATCCGTCGCTGGTCGAGCCGGCCCCGAGCGGAGCGAGGCGCCCCTCCCCGCGCTGGTTGAGCTGGCACACCTCCGCCGGTTGAGCCGGCAACGAGCCGCTAGGCGAGTCGCCCACCCCCGCTGGTTGAGCCGGCAACGAGCCGCTAGGCGAGTCGCCGTGTCGAAACCACCTGGCGACCCGACGATCTCAGCCATCGCCAACCCGGGCGGCACCATACCGCAACGCCCAGAATCTATTTCGTCGACAACGATGTCACTCCTGTGGAGACTCATCCGGAATTGTCGGTGGTCGGGTTTACATTGTTTTTCAACGGATCACCTGGTCGCAGCGGGTGAGTGGACAGGCGTCGGGGGGCGTGGTGAAGGCGTGGACCGATCTACCGGGCGAGTACATCGCCGGGGTCGATCCTGCCCACGCCGCCGAGACCGACATGGTCATGTTGATGGCCGGCCTCGACGCCACACGACGCGGCGAGTCCTACCTCGCCTGGCACCGCTATCAGACGATCGCGGCGATGACCGACCGCCTGATCACCACCAGCGCGTCCGGGTTCGTCATGGACGGCCACGCCGACTGCGCCGCCCGCATCGCCCGCCAAGCCGGGGTGTCGCGCCGGCACGCCGAAACCCTGATCGATGAGGCGATCGCGCTGCGGGATCGGCTCCCCGAGGTTGCCGACACCCTGCGTGACGGGGTCCTGTCGCAGTGGCAGATCCGGTTGGTCATCTCCCGCACCGAACTGATCCCCACCGATGACCCGATCACCCCCGCGTTGGATGCCGAGATCGCCGACACGGTGCGTCGCCGAACAGGTGTGTGGGATCGGGCGCGGCTGCGGGACATGGTCGACCGCCTCGTGTTCCGCCACGACCCCGACGCGGTACGGCAACGCCGCAAAGATGCTCTGGATCAGCGTGGGGTGTGGACCCACGAACTGCCCGACGGCACCGCCGAACTCACCGCCGTCATGTCAGCGGAAAACGTGCGGATCTCGGCCAAAGCCGTCGCCATCCTCGCCGACACGGTCTGTAAGCGAGACGCCCGCACCCAGGGGATACGCCGATCCGATGCGATGTTCGCGCTGTTGACCCGCACCAGCTTCGACTGCCAATGCGACGACGACGATCCCTGCACCGCCGACATCCCGGATCCACAGAGCGTCCTCGACGCGGTCCGCGCCGAGGTCGTGATCCATGTGGTGACCGATGCCGCGACCCTGGCCGGGGCACCCGGGGTCGGGTTTCTCGACGAGCACGGCATCATCAGCGACGAACATGTCCGTGACCTCGCCGCCCGCCCGGACGCCACGCTGTCCCCGGTCACCCCCGCCCGCACCCAACCCACCTACGTCGCCCCCAGCACCAATGACGATGACCAGCGGCGGACCGCCCAACGCCCGGCACCAGCCGAGGACACCCGAGCCGACAGCGAGAAGCATTCCACCGCAACCCACTTCGGCGACTCGACCGATGTCACCGCCGCGGGTGTGGCGGTGGTGTATCCGGCGACCCATCCCGGCAACGGGTATCGGCCCACCGCGTCGTGTGCTGATTTCGTGCGGGTGCGGGACGGGTATTGCACCGAACCCGGCTGTACCCGTTCGGCATTCGCGTGCGATCTCGACCATGTCACCGAGTACGACCACACCGACCCCGCCCGGGGTGGGGCGACGTCGAGTGAGAACCTCAACACCAAATGCCGCCCCAGTCACCTCTTCAAGACCCACGGGGACTGGGTTGATGTGCAGTACCGCGACGACGACGGTCGCCTGGTCACCGAATACGAAACGCCCGAAGGGGTCACTCTGCCCGGCGACGCCGAGACGCTGGAAGACACCTTCCCGAACCTTCGGCGGATCCGGTTCGAGCAAGCCGCCCAAGCCCCACCCACACCACGGGTCATCGCCTCCGACAACCCGGAGCGCACACACAGCCGACTGGACGCCAAACTGGCCCGCCGGCGACAAGAACGCGCCCGAAACAAACGAGCCCGCGAAGAACTCGACCGCATCGACCCACCGCCGTACTGACCCGAGAGCACGTGGGGCTCCAATCTGATGACGCGAGTTGTCAGACTTGGTAGCCTGTCGCCACGAGATCGCCGTTCGGTCGACCCCATCGGGACGGCGAACGGTGACCTGAGTGCGAAATGCGGTGAACTGATCAGTGTGACAACCGATTCGGGTGAAACGGACATCGGTCGGCATGGTCGGCATATCCTGCACCTGTGGCACGGCTGGTGACGACGGTGACCAGGGTGCGTCGGGCGCGCAGCGAACCGGAAGAGAGCGACGACGCGGCCCAGCCGCGGAAGGTGGGGTGGACATGGTCTCGGTGACCGGTGCGGTCGGCACGGTGGTGGAATCGGCGCAGGATGCCTTTGGGGCGTTCAAGGTCCTGCGGCGATCGGGTCTCGTGGATCCGACGAAACCCAAGGAGCTGCTGACCACGGTCAAGCGGGCCAAGATCATCGGTCCGTGTGCGGCGGCTGTGGCACACGGTGCCGACGAGTATCCCGAGGCCGGAGCCGTCGCCGACGAGCACGGCGAGCTCACCTTCGGTGAACTCAATGCGCACGCCAACGCACTCGCCAACCACCTGCTCGCGTCCGGCATCAAGCCGGGATCGGTCATCGGCGTCATCGCGCGGGACCACCGGGGTCTGCTCACCACCATGAGCGCCGCGGGCAAGGCCGGGTTCCGCCTGGCCATGATGAACACCGGCTTCGGCAAGACCCAGTTCGCCGAGGTCGCCGAACGCGAGAAGATCGTGGCGATGCTCTACGACGAGGAGTTCACCGACCTCGCCGACTCCCTCCCCGCCGACACCCTGCGCATCGTCACCTGGATCGACGGCAACCGCCCCGTCGGCGACGGCGTCCAGACCCTCGACGACATCGCAGCCACCGGCGATACGTCGACTCCGCCCGAACCAGCCGCGTGGGGTGGACTCGTCATCCTCACCAGCGGCACGACCGGACTGCCCAAGGGCGCCCAGCGATCCAAGATGTCACCGTTCGCCAGTGCGCTTCTGCTGGACCGGATCTCGTTGCCGCAGCGCAGCGCCATGGTGATCGTCTCGCCGATCTTCCACTCCACCGGTTTCGCATTGTGGGGGGTGGGGACGGCGCTGGGCAACAAGACCGTGGTGATGCGTCGGTTCGACGCGGAGAAGACCCTCGCCGCGATCGCCGAGCACAAGGCGGAGGTGCTGGTCGCCGTCCCGACCATGCTGCACCGCATGGTCGCCCTGGGTCCCGACGTCATCGGCAAGTACGACGTGTCGTCGCTGAAGATCGTCGTGCTCGCGGGTTCGGCTCTGTCGCCGACACTTTCGGAAGCCATTCAGGACACGTTCGGTGACGTGCTCTACAACCTCTACGGCTCCACCGAGGTCGCGATCGCCACGGTCGCGCAACCGAAGGAGCTGCGTCTGGCACCGGGGACGGTGGGCCGCGCACCGGTCACGAGCCGACTCGCGCTCTTCGACGACAAGGGCAACCGGATCTCCGGGACCAACGTGCGCGGCAGGCTGTTCGTGCGCAACGGCGCCCCGTTCGAGGGGTACACCGACGGCCGCAACAAGGAGATCATCGACGGTTACATGTCCACCGGCGACATGGCCCGGTTCGACGAGCACGGGCTCCTCCACATCGACGGCCGCGACGACGACATGATCGTCTCCGGCGGCGAGAACGTCTACCCGCTCGAGGTGGAGAACCTGCTCGGCGAGCATCCCGACATCGACGACGTGGCGGTCATCGGCGTCGACGACGACGAATACGGAAAACGTCTGCGCGCCTTCATCGTCGCCGCCGAACATGCGAACCCCACGCCTGAGGACATCAAGGCGCACGCCAAGAAGCACCTCGCCCGGTACAAGGTGCCCCGCGACGTCGTCTTCGTCGATGACCTGCCCCGCAACCCCACCGGCAAGCTCGTCCGCCGGCACCTCCCGACCGGCCCGCTCTGACCCTTCGAGGCTCGTCGTTTGCGCTCCTCGCACCTCAGGGAGCAGGGGGTTGGCTCGCGTCAGGAAGTGCCCGAGGTCAGCGCGCGTACGACGAGATGCAGTGCGGCAGTGGTGGTCAGCGACCGGACACGCTCGCGGTCACCGGGGAACTTGCGCGTGACGGTGACCGTGGGCCGGTCGCGTAGAGCCACACCGAAGCACACGGTGCCGACCGGTTTCGTCTCGGTGCCGCCACCGGGGCCGGCCACTCCGGTGGTCGACACCGCGACATCGGTTCCGAACCGTGCGAGCGCACCCTCGGCCATCGCGGCGGCGACCTCCTCGCTGACGGCTCCGTGCGTGGCGATGAGCTCGGCCGGGACGTCGAGCAGATCCGACTTGGCGTCGTTGGAGTACGACACCACGCCGCCCATCACATAGGCCGAGGAGCCGGGCCGGTCGGTGAGCCGGGCCGCGACGAGTCCGCCGGTGCACGATTCGGCAGTCGCGATCAGTCGCCCGTCCAAGGCGTCGACCAGGAGATCGTCGATCGTGGAGCCGTCGGTCGAGAAGATCTGCCGCCCATGATGTTCGACGAGGAGGTCGAGGAGGGAGTCGTAGACCGACGCATCAGCTGCGGCGAATCGGGTGACCATGTCGAGTTCGCCTCGCCGCAGGCAGGTGGTGATCTCGAGCTGCCCGAAGGCGGGGATCGCGGTCTCCGCCGATCGCAGCGTCTCGGCGAGTTCCGCTTCGAGGAGACCGTAGGCGCGGACGGTCGCCTGACGCAGATCGTCGGCGCGGGACAGGACGTCGGCGACAGCCGCCGTGGCGATCGCGGTCGGCCACATCGCCTGCAGCTCCGAGGGCGGGCCGGGCAGGACGACGATCGTCGGCACGCCGGCCGCCGCGGGGATGACGACACCCGGCGCGGTGCCGGTCGGTGGTACCGGAACCGCCCCCACCGGTACCAAGGCCTGCTTGCGGATACCCGCCCTCGTCGGGCCGGAATCGACGTCGAATCCGATCCCGCGCCAACGCTGGATGATCGCGGCGATGTGCTCCTCGAGTCCGGGATCGAGGAGTAGTTCGCGGCCGCAGAACTCGGCGACGGTGGCGACGGTGAGGTCGTCGGCGGTGGGGCCGAGCCCGCCGCTGGTGACGATCAGATCCACCTGCTGCTCGGCGAGGAAGCGCAGTTGCGCGGTGAGGTCGGCGGGACGGTCGCCGCAGATCGTGATGTGGGCGACGTCCACCCCGAGTTCGAGGAGTTCCTCGGACAGCCAGGGCCCGTTCTGGTCAGTGATCCGGCCGGTGAGGACTTCGGTTCCGGTGACCACGATGCCTGCGCGCACACTCACGCCATCGAGCCTAGTAGGCCACCGACGCAGAACGCGCCCCCGTCAGAGGGCGCGTTCCACGGTTCGGTGCGCACTGCGCGGAGAATGTCAGGCCTTCTCGGCCTTGGCCTTCTCCTGGGCGGACGACCGGGCGGGGTTGGCCTGGTCATCGGCCTTCGGATCGGATTCGTCCTGCTTCTCGGTCACACCGGACTTGATCCGCGCACCGATGTCGGGGTCGACGCGATGCCAGTATTCAAACGCACGCTGGAGGATCGGTTCGGAGACACCGTTGAGGAGGTGCCCGACGACGTTGTCCACGAAACGTTCGCGCTGCTCGTCGTCGAAGACCTCCCGGACCATCGTCCCCGCTTGGCCCCAGTCGTCGTCCTCGGGATGGTCCACGTAGGCGCTGCGCAGGATCTCCCCGTTCGCCGCCCACTGCGGTTCGCCCTGGCCGGGATACAGCGCCGACGGGCCGCCCTTGGAATTGGGTGCGTAGACCGGGTCGGGGACGTTGTGGATGCGCATCGCCCCGTCCTTGGAGTACGAATGCACTTCGTTCTTCGGCGCGTTCACCGGGATCTGCTTGTAGTTGCCGCCGATCCGGTGGCGATGGGCGTCGGCATAGGAGAACACGCGCGCGAGCAGCATGCGGTCGGGGCTGAAACCGATACCCGGCACGACGTTGTTCGGCTCGAACGCGGCCTGCTCGATCTGCGTGTGGTGATCGACCGGATTGGTGTGCAGGGTCATCTTGCCGACCTCGATGAGCGGGTAGTCGCCGTGCGGCCACACCTTCGTCAGGTCGAACGGGTTGAAGCGGTAGCTCACCGCGTCGTCGAAGGGCATCAGCTGCACCTTGAGAGTCCAGCTCGGATGGTTGCCCGCCGCGATGTTCTCGAACAGGTCCCGGGTGTGGAAATCGGTGTCCGCAGAAGCCATCTGGTCGGCCTCGTGCTGGGTGAGGTGCTCGACTCCCTGGTCGGACTTGAAATGGTATTTGACCCAGTGCTTGACACCTTCGGAATTGACCCACAGGTAGGTGTGCGAGCTGTATCCGTTCATGTGGCGCCAGGTCTTGGGAATCCCCCGATCGCCCATCAGCCAAGTCACCTGATGCGCCGACTCCGGCGAGAGCGTCCAGAAGTCCCACTGCATGTCGTGATCGCGAAGGTTGTTGTCCTGACGGCGTTTCTGCGAACGGATGAAGTGCTGGAACTTCATCGGGTCCTTGACGAAGAAGACCGGCGTGTTGTTGCCGACCATGTCGTAGATGCCTTCGTCGGTGTAGAACTTCAGTGCGAAACCACGCGGGTCACGCCAGGTGTCGGGGCTGCCGCGCTCGCCGGCAACGGTCGAGAACCGGGCCACCATCTCGGTTTTCACGCCAGGTTGGAACAGTGCGGCACAGGTGTAGGCCGAGACGTCCTGCGTCGTCTCGAAAGTGCCGAAAGCGCCGCTGCCCTTGGCATGCGGCTGGCGCTCGGGGATGCGCTCGCGATTGAACTGGGCCATCTGCTCGATCAGGTAGTGATCGTGCAGGACGATCGGGCCGCCGGCGCCAACCGTCAGGGAGTGTTCGTCACTCCCCGCGGGTGCTCCCGAATCCCGGGTGGTGAACAGAGAATCGTCGGACATATCGCCTCCGAGAGGTCGTCGTATCCGTGCATGACAAGCGGACCCGAGGGCTGCAGGTCCGTTCCGCCGATCCTACGCCGACGGCGTCGGCGGGACGCCGATCCCGAATTCCCGCAACACCGCCTCGGTGTGCTGTCCGAGAGCCGGTACCGGACCCATCGCGAGCTCGACGTCGTCGAAGGTCAGCGGCGGAAGCAGCGCCCGTACCGGGCCGACCTCGGTGTCCACCTCGCGCCAGCGGTCGCGCTCACTCAGCTGCGGATGCGCGACGACGCCTTCGAGGTCGCGGATCTCGGCCGCGGGAATGCCCGCGTCGGCGAGGCGACGGTCGAGCTCGTCGGTGGTGAAGCGTTTGGTCTCGGCGCCGATCGCGGCGTCGACCTCGGCTCGCCGGGCGACCCGCTCGATGTTGGTGCGATAGCGGGGGTCGTCGGCCAGATCCGGGCGCTCGAGGGCCACGCGGGTGAGCGTGTCCCAGCCGCGGTCGTTCTGGACGCCGATGAGGATGTCGCCGTCGGCGGTCGGGTACTTGTCGTAGGGCACGATCGCCGCATGGCCGAGCCCGGCACGGGCGATCTGCCGGCCACCGTACAGGCGCATGTACATCGGGTGGCCCATCCATTCGACCGTGGCGTCGAACATGGCCACCGAGACGCGCGCGCCGACTCCGGTGGTGGCGCGTCGGAACAGCGCCGACAGTACGGAGGTCAGTGCGTACATACCGGCTGCGATGTCGGAGGTCGGGATACCCGTCTTGGACATCTCGTCGGGCGTCCCGGTCACCGAGATCAGCCCGGCCTCGGCCTGCACCAGCATGTCGTAGGCCTTGCGGTCGCGATACGGTCCGGCGTCGCCGTATCCGGACATGTCGACGACGACGAGCTCGGGATGGTCGGCGCGCAGATCGTCGGCGGCGAGTCCGAGCCGGGCGGCCGCCCCGGGAGCGAGATTCTGGACGAAGACGTCCGCGCCGGCGATCAGGGTTCGGATCGCGTGGCGTCCGTCCTCGCTCTTGAGGTCGAGCGCGACCGACTCCTTGCCGCGGTTGAGCCACACGAAGTGCGAGGCGGCGCCGCCTCGCACCGCCGCGTCGTACTGCCTCGCGAAGTCCCCGTCACCGACCCGTTCCACCTTGATGACCCGGGCGCCGAGATCGGCGAGGTGCCGGGTGGCCAGCGGTGCGGCGACGGCCTGCTCGAGCGCCACCACGGTGATGCCCTCGAGGGGCAGAAGTCCTTCGTCCGGAGTCACCGGCCAAGGATCGCCGACGGTGCCATGCCCGGTCAACGAGACCCCTCGCCGGCCTCGGGATCGTTCGTGGCCTCGGTGAGGCGATGCAGCAGATACGTGAGCGTCCGGATGTCGTCGGGGTCCCATTGGGCCAACCGTGCCCGCCAATCGGTGACCGCCGAGGCGAGCACGGCGTCGACGCGTTCACGACCGTGTTCGGTGAGGGTGACCACGCGGGCGCGGGCATCGCGCGGGTCGGGGTGCCGCTCGGCGAGCCCGAGGCGCACGATCGCGTCGATCTGCCGCGTCACCGTCGACTTCTCCATGCCGACGGCGGTGACCAGATCCGACATCGGCATCGAATGGTGCCGGGCCAGCACGGTGATGAGCGGGTAGCACGACGGGTCCAGCCGCGGGTCGATGGCGCGGGCGCGCAACCGGGTGCGCACCCGGCCCCGTCGCCAGAAATCGGTGAGTTCGGCCTCGAGGCCGCTGATCGGATCCGGGCCGGTGGGGTCGTCGGCCGACGCGGTCATCTCCGAACCCATGCCGGTCAGGTTACCCAGCCGGGGTGGGGGAGGCGACGTCGGACGACTCCCGCACGTGGTGCACGATCGACAGGTGACCTCTGCACCGCGCACCAAGCCGAACGCCTGGGAGTACGTGAAGTACGCCTACTGGGCGCGTCTGCCGAAATCGATGCTCGGCTGGGTGACCAACGACCTGGCCGGCCCGGGTGCGTCGGTACGCATGGTGGTCCGCTGGGCGGTGCCGTGCATCATCGTGCTGACCCCGATGCTGTTCGTCCCGGCCGACTGGGGCGTCCGGATCACGATGACCATGCCGATCCTGCTGGCCTACCTCTTCTTCTCGATCGCGTTGAACCGGGTCTACCGCCGTCACCGGCTCGTCCAGCACGGACTCGATCCCGACCTGGTGAACAAGCTCGAACGAGAGAAGAACTCGGACCTCTACGACGAGTACCACCGCAAGTACCGCGGTGAACGACGCCGCCCGTCGAACTAGGCCGAGACGGCGCCGGCGTTCAGTACAGGTAGTCCTCGCCGCTGGCCCGGACCGTCACGTCGGACAGACTGATGCCCCACGGCTGGTCGATGACATGCACGACCGCCCGGGCGAGATCCTCCGGGGTGATCAGCCAGTACTTCACCGAGTCGACGTCGACGAGCTCGTCGGGCAGCGTGCCCTGCATCAGCTCCGTGATGTGCTCGCGGTACGACGCCGCACGTTGCCCGACGATCCCGCGGATCGCGCGGTCGTTGACGATCCAGCTCGCCAGGTTGGTGCCGGCCACGCCGGTCGGTTTGACCGTCGTCACCTTGATCTTGCCCTTGGCCTCGATGCGTAAGGAGTCCGACAGCATCGTCACGGCGGCCTTGGTCGCGCTGTAGACACCCGAGCCCTCGAAGCCGCCGTTGCCGTAGATCGACGCGATGTTGACCACCTGACCCCGGCCCTGCGCGATCATCTGGTCGTACACCGCCGAGATGCCGTTCACGACGCCTTTGATGTTGATGTCGATGGCCCGGTGCCACTTCTCCCAGGCCCGCTCGTGGTCGGCGAAGAACGCCAGCGGCATCACCCCGGCGTTGTTGACGATCACGTCGATCGCACCGAACCGGTCGACGGCCGCCGCCGCGGCGCCCTTCATCTGGTCCATGTCGGTGACGTCGGCGACGTGTGCGACAGCCGACCCGCCGGTGGCGGTGATGCCGTCGGCGACCGCGGTGAGCCCGTCGGCGTCGATGTCCACACCGACGATGTGAGCGCCCTGTGCCGCGCACATCTCCGCGATCACCTTGCCGAAACCGCCACCGGCGCCGGTGATGATGATGGTCTTGCCCTGCAGATGATCAGACATGCAACTCCCCGCCCGCGACAAATGGTCGCGTCATCCTAGCGTTCCGTTGCCGCCTGCTCGGCGAACTCCCCGTCCTCTCTGCGCTCTTCGGCACTCGGCCACGATCCCGACCAGGTCCACGCGAGCGCGGCGCGCCGCACTCACGCCCGCGCATCGGCCGTACACCGATGGCGGCCCTACCCACGCCCGCGACGATTCAGTCACATGACTGAAGGGCATGTCAAGGGTTGCGTCGGCGATGTCCCCGATCACCGCTGGTTACCGAAGTGGCCCTTGACACACAGGTCGTCCATGACAAATCCTGTGTCGCGACGGCCACGCCCCGGTCCGTCCCACGCGGCGTCCTCGACCCGCGACCACGGTCTCCACCGTCTCTCGAGCTGCCGAATCACCAAGCACCCGGCGCCATCTCGCGCCGAACGACAGGAGAACCATGACCGGGGTATCACCGACGAGACGTGCCTTCCTGCGAGCGGCGGCGATGACCGCGGCGGGTTCGGCGGCCGCGGCCGTCACCGGAGCCGGGCCGGCGTCAGGAGATCCATCGCGACGTATCCGGCGGACACGCGAAGAGCATCGGGTGGTGATCGTCGGCTCGGGATTCGGCGGTGGCGTCGCGGCGCTCCGGCTCGCGCAGGCCGGCGTGCCGGTCCTGTTGCTCGAGCGGGGCCGGCGGTGGCCGACGGGTCCGAACTCGGAGACCTTCCCGCGTGCGTCGAGTCCGGACAAGCGGATCCTGTGGCACGAGTCGACCCCGAACCTCTTCGGCAAGCCGCTGAGCGTCGAACCCTATGTGGGACTGTTCGAGTCGGTCGCGGGCGTCAACATGACCGCACTCTGCCCGGCCGGCCTCGGCGGTGGTTCCCTTGTCTACCAGGGCATGACACTGCAACCGAGCGAGGCGGTGTTCAACGAGCACTTCCCGAACGCGCTCGACTGGCAACTGATGAACCGTGTGCACTACCCGCGGGTCGCGCGGATGCTGAAGGTCGCGGTGGCGCCCGATTCGGTGGTGCGTTCCCCGCAATACCTGGCACCGCGACAGTTCGCGAAACGAGTTCGGGCCGAGGGCCTTCCGCTGCAGAAGATCCCGATGCCGATCGACTGGGGGTATGCCGCGGCCGAGCTGCGTGGCGAGATGAAGCCCGCCTACACCAACGGCGACGGCGCCATCGGCGTGAACAACGGTGGCAAGCACAGCGTCGACGTCACCTATATCCGCGAGGCCGAGGCGACCGGGCGGGTTCAGGTCCGAACCCTGCACACCGTGCGGCAGGTCGCCCGCCGACCCGACGGCCGATGGTCCCTCGAGGTCGAACGCACCGACGAGTCCGGAAAAGTGTTGGAGCACAACGAACTGATCGCAGGGACACTCATCCTGTCGGCGGGCAGCGTGAACACGACCAAGCTGTTGGTGAAGGCGCGCGCGACCGGAACCGTGCCGGGCCTGCCCGACGGGGTGGGGCACGGATGGGGCACCAACGCCGACCGGATCTACACCTGGACCAGCCCCAGTATCGACTTCGGGACGGTACAGGGCGGACCGGTGGTCTTCGGCAGCCCCAACTGGAGCGATCCGAAGAGCGCGTTCACCGTCATCCAGGCATCGCTGCCGCCACTACCCGTGTACGCCGGCACCACGATGATGGTCGGTTTCGGGGTGAGTTCGGGACGCGGCGTCATCTCCTACGACTCGGCGATCGGAGATTCGGTGATCCGCTGGCCACACGAGGGCGATTCGGAGATCCAGACCAAGCACATCGACCGGACCGTGCGCCGGATCGCCGGACCCGACGCCGTCCTGACGGACACCAATGCGGTGTTCCCCTCGACCTGGCACGCGCTCGGCGGGGCCAACATGGGTGCGGTGTGCGACCTCGAGGGACGCGTCCACGGCCAGCGCGGGCTCTACGTCATCGACGGCGCACTCATGCCGGGCAACACCGCGGCCTGCAATCCGTCGATGACCATCGCGGCGGTCGCCGAGCGCGCTCTCGACCGGATCGTCGCCCGGGATGTCGGCACGGTCATCTGATCACCGGGAGGCGGCCGGCGCGAGCCACATCCCGGTCAGCGCATCGACGACCAGGTCGCGCTCGTGCTCCCATGGGGCTGTTCGAATCCCGCCGTCCGCGGCGGCCCGTTCGATGTCGGCGAGCGCGTTGACGATCATGTGGCGCGTCAGGTTGTTGCGCACTTCGAGCACGTCGTCGGGAAAGGTCGGCAAGGTGGCGTAGAACCGGTCGAGGATCGTCATGAGGACCTCCGATCGCGCGGTCTCCTCGTAGAGCAGGGCGGTCGCGGACGGATCGCTCGACACCTGGGCGAAGAACCGGGCGAAGTAGCTCGGCGCACCGATCTGTGCGAGGTACTCGACCTCGGGCCCGACGAGGCAGCGGAGCCAGTCGCGGACCCCGGGGTCGGGTCCGACCTCCGACAGGCATTTCTGGCGAAGCCGCTCGATCGGGACGTTGTGCGACGTCAGGGTGGCGCGGAGGAGATCGTCCTTGGAACCGAAGTGATGGCCGACGGCATAGTTGTTGCCCTGACCGGCCGCCTTGCTGATCTGGCGACTGGACACGGCCGCGACCCCGTTCAGGGCGATCAATTTCTCGGCCGCCTCGATGAGCAGCGCACGGGTGCGGGCAGACTGCTCCGTCTTCCCTTCGCTCATGGACCGATGATGCCCTACCGTCGCCGATCGAGACGCCGGGATGGTGGCCGTGTCCGACTCGCCGAAACACCGCAAAGCGGTCAGTGCCGTACGGAGGTGCGTCGACGCGACACGCGAACCGACCCCGGCTGCGCGGGAAGTCGCAGCGCGAGTGGTCATCCGGGCCTAAGGTGGATCGACGAATGCCCGGATGATCCACCGTCCGACCGACCGCCGGTCGCAGGACCCGACTGTTGGGAGGGACCAGATGGCGACTGCGCCTCCGGCCACGGCGAACCTGCGAGAACTGACGCTCCGAGGTGCCGTCCTCGGTGGCATCATCACGCTGGTCTTCACGGCCGCCAACGTGTACCTCGGACTCAAGGTGGGCCTCACGTTCGCCACCGCGATCCCGGCCGCCGTCATCTCGATGAGCATTCTGCGGTACTTCGCCAACCACTCGGTGGTCGAGAACAACATCGTCCAGACGATCGCGTCGGCCGCCGGCACGCTGTCGGCGATCATCTTCGTCATACCCGGTCTGGTCATCATCGGATGGTGGACGGGCTTTCCGTACTGGATCACGGTGGCGGTGTGCGCGATCGGCGGAATCCTCGGCGTCATGTACTCGATCCCGCTACGGCGCGCGCTGGTCACCGGCTCCGACCTGCCCTACCCGGAAGGCGTTGCGGCAGCAGAGGTACTGAAGGTCGGCGATTCCGCGGGCGGCGCCGCGGAGAACAAGGCCGGCCTGCGCACGATCGTCATCGGTTCGCTCGCGTCGGCCGGTTTCGCCCTGCTCACCAAACTCCAGGTCCTCAGCGATTCGATCTCGACGACGATCAGGATCGGCACGGGCGGAACGTTGTTCAGTGCCGGGTTGTCGATGTCGCTGATCGGCATCGGCCATCTCGTCGGGATCACCGTGGGCATCGCCATGCTCGTCGGGGTGGTGATCTCCTACGTCGTACTGCTGCCCATCGAGACCCAGGGGCGCACGGCGGGGGAGGATTTCGGCGACGCCGTCAGCTCGATCTTCGCCAACGACGTGCGACTCATCGGGGCCGGGGCGATCGCCATCGCGGCCGTCTGGACGCTGATCAAGGTCATCGGTCCGATCGTGCGGGGAATCCGGGCGGCCATGGTCTCCTCGCGATCGCGTCGGGAGGGGGTCACGGTCGACATCACCGAGCGGGACATGCCGATCAACATCGTCGGCGGCAGCATCCTCGTGCTGCTCATCCCGATCGGAATCCTGTTGTGGGACTTCGTGCGCGACACGGTTCTGGAGGGCAGTGCCACCGGGATCATCGTGGTCAGCATCGTCTTCGTGTTCGTCATCGGACTGGCGGTCGCGTCGGTGTGCGGGTACATGGCGGGCCTGATCGGGTCGTCGAACAGCCCCATCTCCGGCGTGGGCATCCTGGTGGTTCTCATCGCCGCACTGCTCGTGAAGCTGACCTTCGGGCCGGCGGACGACTCGCAGACGGACGCGCTCATCGCCTACACGTTGTTCACGGCCGCGGTCGTCTTCGGCGTCGCGACCATCTCCAATGACAACCTGCAGGACCTCAAGACCGGTCAACTCGTCGGGGCGACACCGTGGAAACAGCAGGTGGCGCTGATCATCGGCGTGCTGTTCGGGTCGGCCGTGATCCCGCCGATCCTGCAGCTGATGTACGAGGCCTTCGGGTTCGTCGGCGCGCCGGGTGCCACCGAGGACGCGCTCGCGGCACCGCAGGCCGGGCTGCTGACGACCCTCGCGCAAGGTGTCCTCGGGGCGGACCTGAACTGGGGACTCGTCGGAATCGGCGCCCTGATCGGCGCGGTGGTGATCGTTATCGACGAACTCCTCGGTCGCGCAGGGCGTTTCCGGCTGCCGCCGCTGGCTGTCGGGATGGGCATGTACCTGCCGATGTCGGTGGTCCTGATCATCCCGATCGGCGCCTTCATCGGTCACTACTACAACCGCTGGGCCGAACGCAGCGGCGGCGCAGTGGAACACAAGAAGAGGATGGGTGTCCTGCTGGCCACCGGCCTGATCGTCGGCGAGGCGCTCTTCGGCGTGGTCTTCGCCGGCATCGTGGCGGCCACGGGCGACGACTCGGCGCTGGCGATCGTCGGCGACGGCTTCGGGACCTGGGCACAGATCCTCGGCGTCATCGTGTTCGCCGCGACCATCGCCCTCCTCTACGACCGTGTCCGCAAGATAGCGACCGCGAGCGGGACGTCGTCGACGACCGCCGGCACTCCGAAGGACTGAGATGGCAGAGGGAATACTGGCACGTGCGATCGACGACTTCACGGCCGGTGCCGAGCATCTGACGCGGTTGGTGGACCTGATCGCCGACGATCGCTGGGACGGACCCGGTCTCGGCGAATGGTCGTTGCGATCGCTCGTCGGACACGCGAGCAGATCGCTGACGACGGTCGTCACCTACCTGGCCGAGCCCGGTGGTGATGTCGAATTGACCTCGACCGCGGCCTATTTCGCATCGATCCGCGGTTACGGAGACCCCGCGTCGGTCCGACAGCGAGGAGTGGACGCCGGGCTGTCCCTGGGGAACGATCCGCGCGCCGGGGTCCGGGAGCGGCGCGCACAGGCCGTCGACGCCCTTGCGGGGACGGGGGATCGGCCCCTGACGACGCCGTTCGGCGGCATCATGCTGTCCGATTACCTGCCCACCCGGACCTTCGAACTCGCGGTGCACGGTCTCGACATCTCGCGGGCGATCGGTTCCGATCTCCCGCTGCCGGCCGAGGTGCTGGCGTCAGCGCTGTCGACGGCGGCCGCCACCGCACTGCTCACCGGTCAGGGCGAGCAGGCGTTGCTCACCCTGACCGGCAGGGAATCTGCACCGTTGTCCGTCGTCTGACGTCCCCGACGGGGCGGTCAGCTCGCGACATTCGTGCGCGCGAACTCGGCGACGATCGCGGCGTTGAAGGCGGCGAGGTCGTCGGGCTTGCGGCTGGTGATCAGCACGTTGTCCCCGTCGCGGCATGTCACGACCTCCTCGTCGACCCAGGTGCCGCCGGCGTTGATGACGTCGGTGCGCACACTCGGGAACGACGTGAGGGTGCGGCCGCGGACAACGTCGGCCTCGATCAGGGTCCAGGGCGCGTGGCAGATGGCCGCGACCGGCTTGCCGGCATCGAAGAAGCTGCGCACGAAGCGGACGGCGGGCTCCGAGGTTCGCAGGAAATCCGGGTTCGCGACACCGCCCGGCAGGACCAGCGCGTCGAAGTCCATCACGCGGGCGTCCTCGAGAGGGGTGTCGACGGGGAAGGTGTCGGCCTTGTCGAGGTGGTTGAACGCCTGCACCGTGCCGGAGTCGGTGGACACCAGGACGGGCTTGCCGCCGCACGCCTCGACCGACTTCCACGGTTCGGTGAGTTCGACCTGCTCGGCGCCCTCCTGGGCGACGAGGAAAGCGATGGTGGTGCCGTTCAGTTCTTCGGCCATGGCCGTGTACCTCCTTGTACGCACCGACTACGGCATCGGTGCCTCGTCGGATCCGGTACCCGCGGGTGTCGTGCACCAAACGGTCACACCCCGCCCGGGCATGACCCGGGCGGGGTGTGTTGAATGTTCCCGGACGAAGACTGGGAGGTAGGGGTGGGTGGTTTCGACGGCGTCGCGACGCTGGTCCATCTGGCACGTGGTGGACAGATCGGCGAGTCCCACGAGACGCCGCACACGGTGATCGCCGACGGACCGCACCGTACGCTGCGGCGGTACGGCACCGACGACGAGGTGATCGCAGCCGTCGGCACGGGACGGCGACCGGTGCTGCTGATCCCACCGCTCGCGGTGTCCACATCGTGCTACGACCTCGCCGACGGGCTGTCGGTGGTGCAGTTCCTCCTGTCGACCGGCCGGGTTCCGTACGTGCTCGACTTCGGCGACATGACCCGCGCCGACCGACACCTCGGGTTCGCCGACTTCTTCGACGACATCGTCCCCGGGGCCGTCGCCGCGACCGTCGCAGACTTCTACGGCAGCGCCGATGACCCGGCCGCCGGAACGTCGAGGGATTCCGCAGGAGTCGATCTGCTCGCGTGGAGTATCGGCGGGACGATCAGCCTGTTGACCGCTGCCGCGAACCCAGACCTGCCGGTGGCGTCGGTCGTCGCGGTCGGGACGCCTCTCGATTACTCCAAAGTCCCACCGTATCCGCTGGTCAAGACGCTGATGAAACCGGTCGGCACCGCGCCGGTGACGATGGCGCTGCGAGCGCTCGGCGGGATCCCCGCGCCGCTGGTCCGCCTCGCCTATCGAGGCACGGCCTGGCAGCGCGAACTCAAGAAGCCGGGCTACATCCTGCGCAACGCCGACGACACCGACGCGCTGACCCGGATGAAGGCCATCGACCGTTTCCAGGAGACGATGCCCGGCTATCCGGGCAAGGTGTCCGAGCAGATGTGGGAGAACTTCATCATGCGCGGCGAACTCGCCGACGGGGTGCTCGACTTCGGCGGTCGAGTCGTCGACCTCGCCGAGGTGGCGGTACCGGTCGCGCTGTTCGGCAGTCACCGCGACGCGATCGTCAGCTGGGCCGCCGCCCACCACGGGGTGGGGCTGCTCTCCGGGGCGCCGCGCGTCGAGTTCACCACGGTGGAGACCAGCCATCTGGGATTGATCGCCGGGTCCGCTGCGGTCGAGCAGACGTGGCCCCGCATCGACGAGTTCCTGACGTCGGTGCACGCAGTTCGTAGATGAAAAAACCTTCATCCTCGACTCATGGACGCCTCACCGGCGTCCGTCAGAGTCGTTGACATGAACTTCTCACGAGTACTCGCCACCATCGCCCTCGGTGCGCTCGCGGTTGCCGTCGTGACTGCCAGCTTCTTCCTCATCCGTTCGCCCGAGCCCAGCCTGGCCTCCGACGCCGTGTCCGTGGATGTGTCCCAGACGCCGGAGGCCGCGACTGCTCCCGCGCAGTCGCCGCAGGTGCAGACCCCGGCCGCGGCCCCGGTTCCCCAGGTCCCGGCCGGCGCGCCGGTGCAGCGGGCCGTCCCGCCGAACCTGGGTTCGGACGACGACGACTGGTGCGACGTCAACGCGGCCCATCGCGACGACGACTGTGATGACGACTGGGACGACAACGGCCGGGACGACGACGACTGGGACGACCAGAACGACGACTGGGACGATGACATCGATGACGGCCAGGACGACTGACGACGCGACAGCGAGACCAGCCGAGAGTGCGGGTGTGCGTCAGCGCCCCGCGCTCTCGGCGCGTTGGCGTATCACGGCCTGGATCATGCTCACCACGTTCCTGCTGCTGGTGGTGGTGTTCGTGGTGACGCGCAACCTGTTGCTCCGTGACGTCGACACCCGGGTGAACAACTACGTCGCGCAGGAGGCGAGCGAGTTCCGGACGTTCGCGTCCGAGGGGGTCGATCCGACGACGACGGAACCGTTCACCTCGGTGTCGCGACTGCTCGAGGTGTTCCTGTCGCGGCAGTCGGCCGGTGAGGGCGAGGTCATGGCCGGCGTCGTCGGCGACACCGAGATCCTCGAACTGCCGGGCAACGCCTGGCCGGCCCCGGGCGAGGGGCGTCGCGTCCTCGACGAACTGCGGGCCCAGAGCGGGGCGGCCGGGGTCTTGATGACCGCGCACGGTGAGATCCGCTGGGGCAAGGTGGATCTGACGCCGGTCGGTGGCGGCTCGGCCGACCCGGCGTCGGGCGCGGCGCAGCCGGGGACCTTCATCGTCGGCATCTACACCGAACCGGGCAGGGAACTGGTCGACCGCACGATGCGGGTGCTGGCGATCGTCGGCCTGGCCGGGATGATCGTCACCACCGGCGTGGCGTATCTGGTCGCGGGCCGGATACTGGCGCCGGTCCGCAGTGTGCGGATGGTCGCTGCCGAGATCAGCGAGAACGACCTCACTGCACGGGTCCCGGTCATCGGACGCGATGACGTGGCCGCGCTGGCCCAGACCTTCAACGCGATGCTGGACCGTATCGAGGATGCCTACACGACGCAGCGGCAGTTCGTCGACGACGCCGGACATGAACTGCGGACTCCGATCACGGTCGTGCGCGGCCATCTCGAGTTGTTGCCCGACGATCCGGAGGAGAGGCGCAAGACCCTCGATCTCGTGGACAGCGAGCTGGGGCGGATGGGCCGCATCGTCGGCGATCTGCTCATGCTGGCGAAGTCGGAGCAACCCGACTTCGTGGTGGCCAGGCCGACCGACGCGGCTCAGCTGATGCTCGACATCGAGTCCAAGGTGCAACCGCTCGGTGACCGGGAGTGGTTGCTCATGGAGGTCGCCGAGGGCCCGTGCGTGGTGGATCACGACCGGATCACCCAGGCGATGCTGCAGTACGCCTCCAACGCGGTTCGGCACACCCGTGCCGGCTCGGTCATCCAGCTGGGCTCACGCTTCGCCGGCGTCGGAGCGCAGCGACACCTGTCGATCTGGATCACCGACGACGGTCCGGGGGTCGAGCAGGAGGACGCGGCGCGGATCTTCGAGCGGTTCCAGCGCGGGCAGTCGGCCTCGGCGCCCCAGCACGCGTCCGGTGCCGGGCTGGGGCTGGCGATCGTGCGGGCCATCGCCGACGCCCATCACGGAATTGCCTATGTGCGTAGCATTCCCGGTCACGGTGCCACGTTCGGCATCGACGTCCCGGTTCCCGACACGACCCCCAACGCCGATGCAGCGCCGTCGGTGCCAGCAGAAGGAGAGCGGCGATGAGCCGGGTTCTGATCGCCGAGGACGACGCGCGGATCGCCTCGTTCATCGGCAACGGACTGCGTGCGGCCGGGTACAGCACCGAGCACGTGTCCGACGGCTTGTCGGCGCTCGAGGCCGTGCGCAGCGGTGGCTTCGACATGGTCGTCCTCGACATCGGTCTCCCGGCGATGGACGGCTTCGACGTCCTGTATTCCATGCGCGGCGAAGGGATCACGACGCCGGTCGTCGTACTCACCGCCCGAGACAGCGTGAGCGACACGGTGAACGGTCTCGAGGGCGGTGCCAACGACTACATGACCAAGCCCTTCCAGTTCGCCGAACTGCTGGCCCGCATCCGGCTACGACTCGTCGACGACTCGGCCGTCGCGTCGGAGAACCTGCTGTCCGCCGGGGATCTGCGGCTGGATCTGAAGTCCCGACGCGCCCGGGTGGGTACCGAGACGTTCGACCTCACCGCTCGCGAGTTCGCGCTGCTGGAGGTGTTCCTGCGGCATCCCGATCAGGTGCTGTCGCGCGAACAGATCCTCGGCCACGTCTGGGGTTACGACTTCGACCCGGCATCGAATGTGGTCGACGTCTACGTGCGCGCCCTGCGGAACAAGATCGGTTCTCACCGGCTGGAGACGGTGCGCGGCATGGGGTATCGGCTACGCGCGTCGAACTAGCCGCTTGTCACTCCGGTGCGACGCTGAGCCAGTCGGCGAACCCGGACGGATCGTGTCGGCCGAGCGCCCCGTGCTCGAAGAGTCCCCAGCCGGTGCGGGTGGTGCCGTCGGACTCCCGGCATTCGGCGCGTCCGACATGGTCGATCACGCCGAACGGCACACGGCCGACGATCTCGGCACTCGTCATGTCGTAGGTGCGTCGTTCGGTGAAGTCCGTTCCGCGCCAGACGCCGTGGGTCCAGTCGGGGTCACCGCCGTAACCGCCGCCCACGTGGATGGGCACGGGCAGCAGTGACTCCACCTCCAGCGTCACGGATGAACCCCCCGCACCGGTCGTGGAAATCGTTGCCCCGGTGGGCACCCGGGTGCCCGGTGCGTAATGGATCGAGACGTTCGGCCAACCCAGTTGCTCGACGCGTCCGTCCTTCCACACACGCGAGCAGTCGTTGAGCGTGCGGTATCCGTCGGGGTCCTCCTGGATGATGAGGACGAGCTG
Source organism: Gordonia sp. NPDC057258 (assembly GCF_042668985.1). Taxonomy (NCBI): domain Bacteria; kingdom Bacillati; phylum Actinomycetota; class Actinomycetes; order Mycobacteriales; family Gordoniaceae; genus Gordonia; species Gordonia sp. NPDC057258. The sequence continues at coordinate 128,013 of NZ_JBHUXZ010000001.1, read as the reverse complement.
GAAATCGTCGAAGGCCATCGGGACGTACAGCCACCACATGCCCTCGAACGGTGGATCCGCCGGTCGCCCCGCCGGCTCGGGCTCCCCGACCGGCCGGATTCCCCACGAACGGTCGCGAGTGCCGATCCAGGTGGACGGATCGACGACGATGTCCTCGCCGTCGACGGTGATCGATCCACCCCAGCTGCCGACCTGCGCGAACCGCTGCGCGTCGAGGGTGACCTTCGCGCCCTGGCGCATCACGTGCGGTTGTTCGAGCAGCGCGTCGAACAGTCCCTCCCAGTGGAGATCCAGGGCGATGCCCTCGGTCTCGTCCAGCGTCAGGTGCAGCGCGCGCAGCGGGTTCTCGATGCTCAGCCGATAGTTGCCGACGCGCTGCTCGAGCCGGTTGTCGTCGATCGCGTCGCTGAGGTGCACCGCGGTCTGGGTGTCGGTGCCGTCCGGGTTCCGCCGCCGGATCAGCACGAACGCGTCCTTCACACCCAGGTTGGGGTAGTAACCGATGCCGGTGATGAGGAAGATGGTGCCGCTGCGGTCGTGGGCGTTGAGGTACGCACGGTCGTAGAAGTTGCGATCGCTGTTGCCCGGCCAGGCGATCGGCTGTGGCAGTTGGTGAATGGGATACTCGTCCATCGGCCCCAGGCCGCGTCGGCTCATGTGGTCAGTCCTCCTCGAGGAGTCGTTCGAGCAGTGGTCGGTGGTAGAACAGGGTGCCGTCGACGTCGTCGGGACGTTCGAGTTCGCCGAAGTGCACGCGGCGGGCGCCGGTCCGCATGAATACACAGCACCACTGGACCGCGGCATGGACGTAGAACCAGCGCAGGTCGCCCAACTCGAGTCCGGTGAGTTCGCGGTAGGTGTCGCGGACGTCGTTCTCGCGGAGCAGGTCCGGCAGTCCGGGAAGGCCGGCCATCGTCGCGAGCTCTTGGAAGACCCGGTGTGCGAATATCACCCAGGCGATGTCCAGTTCGCGGGGGCCGGTGCGCGCCATCTCCCAGTCGAGTACTGCCGTCGGGGTGAAGTCGACGAACATCATGTTCCCGATGCGCGAATCTCCCCAGGACAGCACCGGTTCGGCGTTCGCGGCATCGTCGGGGAAGTTGTCGGCGAGCCAGGCGAGCGCCCGCTCGACGAGAGGTGAGCGCCCGATCCCCTCGACCGAGAAGTCGTACCAGTCCCGCAACCAGGCGAGCAGACGAGCGAGGGGAGTGTCACCGGCGGGTAGGTCGTCGGAGAGGAAGTCGAACTGCCGGGCCGCGTCGGGGATCGAGTGCAGGGCGGCGATCACGCCGACCGCGGACTCCTGGGCCCGCCGGCGATCGTACTCGGCGGCGTCCCCGAACCAGTTGTCGCCGAACGTGTACGGCATGACATCGGGTGGGACTTCGCCCTCGCACCGGTCCATGAGAAAGAACGGGGCTCCCAGCAGCGAGCCGGTCGGCTCGAGGTGGTGCACTGCCGGGACCGGGACGTCGCTGAGCCGGGCGATCAGACGCATCGTCTCGTACTGGTGATCCATTCGGTAGGAACGGAACACGGGGACGTCGGTGGTCGACGGCGCCATCCGCATCACCCAGTGCCGGGTGGGCTCGCCGGGCCACGACACCGAGACGGGGATCGTCTCCGACGACATGCCGTTGCTGTCGCCGCCCGCCGCGACCGTGACGGCGGGGGTGTCGTCGGGAGTGTCGTCCTGCTCGGTGAGCCAGCGAGCGAGCGTGTCCGGGACAGACGTGTTGTCCCGGCTCGAACGTTGCAGATGGTCGACCTGCTCGACGGCGGGCTCGGCGGCCATGGCACCCCCAGTGTTCGACAGCGAGAGATTCGCTACGGTGAGTAGCGTTATGACAGCAGAACGGTCGGGCGGTCCGCAGCGACTTGACGAAAATCTTCGACGGGGAGTCGGCGAGCGATGAGCGCTGGGACGGGGGAGTCGGTCTCGGGACGTCCGCGCGACCTACGGATCGACTCCGCGGTGCTCGATGCCGCCGCCGAACTGCTCGTCGACGTCGGATACCGGAAGCTCACCATGGCCGCGATCGCCGAACGCGCGGGAACCACGAAGACCGCGCTCTACCGTCGCTGGACGGGAAAGGCGGAGCTGGTGCATGACGTCGCGTTCTCCCGGATGATGCGGCTGCCGCCGTCCAGCGGTGAGGTCGCCGCGGACATCCGCACCATGGTCGCGGCGGCGCGCGACCTGTTCGCCAGTCCCGTCACCCGCGCGGCATTGCCCGGCCTGATCTCGGACATGGCTGCCGAACCCGAGCTGGCGGCGCGTGTGCACGCCGGGTTCGCGGAGGTGTTCGGCGCGTTGCGCGACCGGTTGGTGATCGCCGTCGATCGCGGCGAGGTGCATCCCGATGTCGATCCGGATCGGCTCATCGAGGTCGTCGGCGGGGCCGCGATGCTGCATGCGCTGTTGCTCGACAATCGCGACTTCGAGACCGCGTGGGCCGATCAGATGAGCGCGATCGTCGTGCACGGAGTTCTCCGATGACTCGCCCGCACCCACCTACACTCGTGGGATGACCGCCCCCAGCAACACCGACGATGTCGTCGAGCAGATCCTGTCCACCTACGACGCGATCACCGTGGTCGGTGCCAGCGCCAATCCGTCGAAGGCCGCCAACGAGGTGCCGGCGTACATGAAGAACCGTGGCTGGCGGATCATTCCGGTGAATCCCGCGGCCGACGAGATCGTCGGGGAGAAGGTGTACCGCACCCTGGCCGACATCCCGGAACAGGTCGGCCTCGTCGACGTGTTCCGCCCGGGACCCGAGTGCGCCGACGTCGCCCGGGCGGCCGTCGCCGCCGGCGCGACCGCGCTCTGGCTGCAGCTCGGGATCATCTCGGCGGAGGCGCGGGCGATCGCCGAGGATGCGGGTCTGCTGTACGTCGAGGACCGCTGCCTGATCATCGAGCAGCGCCGCACCGGTATCGTCCCCGGCTGACGCCGAAGGTGACCCGGTGAACTTCCTCGACGAGCTCACGCATCAGCGACTGCCGCTGTTCCTGCTGTTCGCGTCGTTCGTCATCACGTTCATCGTCACGCGGGTGATCACCCGACTCATCCGGGCGGGCAAGGGCCCCTTCCGCAACAACGTCTCAGACGGCGTGCACGTGCACCACATGGTGCCCGGTCTGATCCTGACGATCGTCGGCGCCTTCCTCTCGGTGGGTGTCAACGGGGCGTCGCCCGGTGCGGAGATCAGTGCGGTGCTGATCGGTGTCGGCGCCTCACTGGTGCTCGACGAGTTCGCGCTGATCCTGCGCCTGCAAGACGTGTATTGGTCGCCGGAGGGCCAACTCTCGGTTCAGGTGGTGGCGCTGACAGTCGCCGCGCTGGGCATGGCGGTCCTCGGGTTCAACCCGCTCGACGACGCGGACGTGGAGATCGGTCCCGTCGCGCTGGTGGCCACCGTGCCGATCAATGTCGCCTGCGCGATCCTGTGCGTGCTCAAGGGCAAGTTCTCCACCGCCATCGTCGGCGTCTTCATCCCGGTGTTCGCCTGGGCCGGTGCCATCCGGCTGGCCCGGCCACACTCGGCGTGGGCGCGCCGGCGGTACGCACCGGCGAAGACGGAGAAAGCGCGGGCCCGCGCGAAGAGATTCGACGACCGTTGGGGCCGTTGGGGTCTGAGCATCGGCGACCTCATCGCGGGCAAACCCACCGACCCCGCGAGTCTGGTGGCCGGTGCGCCGGGAGACAAGACGACGGCCGCGACTCCGGGTACGCCGCCGCCTGCTCCCTGATCGAAAGAAGCGACCCATTGCTCCCTGAGGTGTGAGGAGCGATAGCGACGAGCCACGAAGGGTCTGGTGAGACACGTTGCGAAGCCCTTCGTGGCTCGCTTCGCTCGCACCTCAGGGAGCAGATGTCGGGCTCGCAAGCTCGCTCCTCAGGGAGCGGGGGACATGCTGAGCCACCGCTCCCCGAGCAACAAGGTCAATCATTCTTCTCGAACGCGTGTCGGGCAATCTCGACGAACCGTGCTGCGGCAGCGGAGGTTCTCGACCTCCAGAGCAATCCCAGATGTGCGGTGGCATCGACATCCCGGATCGGCACCGCGACCACGCGGTCGTCGGCCGCGGCGATCGACTCGCTGAGAATGCCGACTCCCATTCCGCTGCAGAACAACTCGATGATGGCGTCCGGCGACGAGGCCTCGATCGCGGGTCGGATGGCTCCTCCGGCGACCGAGGCCGCCGCGTCGAACACGCTTCGGATACCCGCGCCGCGGGGCAGGCAGATGAGCGATCGGTCGCGCAGCGAGGCGAGATCGACGGTGCGGCCCCGGGGCCGGCGCGGTGAGGTCGCGCGCGGACGGGCCGCGATCCGGGATCTCTGGGCATCGGTCTTGGCGCACCGGCCGACCTTCGCGCCGGAACCGCCGTTGCCCACCCTGGTATTCGGGGACGATCTTGCACTCACGTCGACTCCACCCCGTGATGGTGCAGGTGCCCGCGCGCAGGTGGTGGCGCGGCAGGCCGACGGATCGTGGGTGCGGATCATCGACCAACCGGAGTTCCAGGCACCGAAGTACTGAGACTCCGGGCCCGGATTTCTGAGGCCGGATTCAGATCCCGTGCTAGCTTCGCTGTGGTGGCGGTTACATCCGCCGGGCGACGGTGCGAAGGGACGGATCGGGCGTGGGAGTACCGGAAGCGGACGGTGTCGCCGCGAAGATCGCGTCCCGGCTCGGCGACAAGCGTGGTGGCACGCTCTCGGTCGAGGGCGCGAGACTCCTGCCGGCGGGCGCGAGCAGGGCGACGTACGCGGCCACCCTCGTCGACGGAACCGGGCAGGTCGAGCCGATCATCATCCGCGCGGTTCCCGCTGCAACCGACGACGGCGGACTGCGGGCCGAGGCGCAGGTCCTGCGTGCCGCCGCCGACGCCGGGGTGCCGGTGCCGGAGATCCTCGACGCCGGATTCGACGAGGACGACAACGCGCTGGGATTCCCCTATCTGGCAATGAATTTCATCGACGGAGAGTCCATCCCGCGGCGCATTCTGCGAGACGATGCCTACGAGGGTGCGCGCGCCGGATTCGTCGATCAGTGCGGCGAGATCCTCGCACGTATCCACCGGATAGACGTCACACAGACGCCCGGTCTCGGTGATCTCGGCGATCCGATCGACGGTTTGCGGGAGCTGTTCCCACGCGAGTTCGATGCGATGCCGGCCGGCCTGGTGCTGGCCACCCAGTGGCTCACCGGCAACCGACCCGAACCGTCACCACGGCACACGCTCGTGCATGGCGACTTCCGGCTGGGCAATCTGCTCGTCGACGCCGAAGGAGTTGCGGCGGTTCTGGATTGGGAACTGGTGCACCTCGGCGATCCCGTCGAGGACCTAAGTTGGCTATGTGCGAAGGCGTGGCGTTTCGGAGGGTCGACGCCCGTGGCCGGGATGGGTGACCGGACCTCGCTCCTCGACGCCTATGCGCGCGAAGCGGGTTGGCGTCCCACCGAACAAGCCCTCCGCTGGTGGGAGCTCTACGCCACCGTCAAGTGGGGACTGATCTGCGCGGTGCAGGCCGCCCGGCACCTCGATGGCGTCGAACGATCCGTCGAACTGGCCGCGATCGGACGCCGAAGTGCCGAGCAGGAGTTCGACGCACTGCTCGACCTCGGTCTCGTGACGCCGGGACCGGTACCCGATCCGCTGGCCGAGGCGCCGGCCGAGGAACCGGACAACGATCTCTACGGTTCACCGACCGCAGTCGAACTACTCGAGGCGCTCACCGAATTCCTGCGGTCCGACGCGGTCCAGGCAGACCTGTCGCCGCAGGTGCGTTTCCATACGAGAGTGGCCGGCAACGTCGTCGACGTCGTGCGGCGACAGATGCTCACCGGCGCACGGGATGCCGAAGCGAGCGCGCAACGGCTGAGTGCGCTCGGCGTCGCTGATCAGCACGCGCTGTGCGAGGCCCTGCGTTCCGGCGAACTCGACGGCACCGACCCGAAGGTCCGTGACGCCGTCGTCGCCGACGTGCGGGCGCGACTCCTGGTCGCCAACCCCAAGTACTTCGCGGTCCCTCACCCGTGACCGCCGGACATCCGATTCCAACCGAGAGGGGTTCATCGTGGACTTCGCACTGCCCGAGTCGCTGACCGACTATCTTGCCGAACTCGATGCTTTCATCGAGGCGGAGATCATTCCCCTCGAGCAGACCGACGACAACATCCGCTTCTTCGACCATCGGCGCGAGGACTCCCGAACAGACTGGGAGCGTGGTGGTTTGCCGAACAAGGAGTGGGAAGCTCTTCTGGGAGAGGCGAGACGACGCGCGGATGCGGCCGGCCACTTCCGCTACCCCTTCCCGTCCGAGTTCGGTGGTCGGGACGGATCGAACCTGGCGATGGCGATCATCCGCGAGCACCTGGCGTCGAAAGGTCTGGGGCTGCACTGCGATCTGCAGAACGAGCACGCCATCGTCGGCAACAACATCGGGCTGCTCCTCATGCTCGAGTACGGCACCCCCGAGCAGCGGGAGGAATGGGTGGAGGGCCTGGCCGCGGGTACGAAGTTCTTCGCCTTCGGCATCACCGAACCCGACCACGGCTCCGACGCCACGTGGATGGAGACGACCGCCGTCCGCGACGGCGACGACTGGATCATCAACGGCGAGAAGACGTGGAACACCGGTATCCACGCCGCCCATCGCGACATCATCTTCGCGCGCACCAGCGGCGAACCGGGCGAGGCCCGCGGCATCACGGCGTTCCTCGTCGACCCGCAGGATCCGGGTTTCGCCGTGGAGGAATATCTCTGGACGTTCAACATGCCCACCGACCACGCGCACATCACGCTGCGGGACGTCCGGGTGCCGAACTCCGCGGTGTTCGGGGCGGAGGGAGCCGGCCTGCAGGTCGTGCAGCACTTCTTCAACGAGAACCGCATCCGGCAGGCGGCCTCCAGTCTCGGTGCCGCCCAGTACTGCGTCGACCGTGCGGTGGCCTACGCCAACGAGCGCGCGCCGTTCGGCAAGAAGCTCTCGACGAATCAGGCGATCCAGTTCCCGCTCGTCGACCTGCACACCCGGTGCGCGATGATCCGGGCGCTGATCCGCGAAACCGCCTGGAAGATGGACACCTACGGGCCGTTCGCCGCGTCGGCCGAGGTCTCCATGTGCAACTACCAGGCGAACCGGCTGTGCTGCGATGCCGCCGACCAGGCGATGCAGGTGTTCGGCGGACGCGGATACTCGCGGCACGAGCCGTTCGAGCACATCTACCGGCACCATCGGCGCTACCGGATCACCGAAGGTGCCGACGAGATCCAGATGCGACGCGTCGCCGGATACCTGTTCGGTTTCATGTCGGGAAAGGCGCCCAAGGGAGTGCAGTCGTCCTGAGTAGGCTGACCACATGATCGCGGTCATCATCATCGTGGCCACTGTGGTGGTTGCCCTGTTCATCCTCGGCGGCGCCGCCTGGTTCGCGTACGACTCGGACAAACGGGTGCGCACCTTCGCCCGATCCACCGACCTGATTCCCGGCCGACCGGGTCGGGCGCCGGAGAGCTGGGCCACCGACAATACCCGGGAAGCACTGCTGCATCGGCGCATTCGATACGCGATCGCCGACGTGCATGCCAACCCGGCGATCCCGCACGACGACGAACTCGTCGCGGCACGCAACCGCCTCGACGACGCGGTCTTCGAACTCGACGACCGGCTGATCGCGTCGGTGGATCTGGGCGACGACGAGTCGACCGAGGCGCTCGATCACGCCGAGTCGGCGATCAAGGACCTCGAGAAGCTGCCGAAGAAGCTGTGGGAGGCACCTCGCGAGGAACAGCTCGCCGACCTCGACCGCGTCGCCCGAGTGCTGTCGCGCGGCTGACGGTCAGATCACCGTCGGCCGTGGCGGCGGGTCCGGCTGCGGGGGAGCAGGCTGTGGGTCGGGAGCCGGCGGCGGGGTGGGAACGGGAATCGGCGGCTCCGGCGGCGGCTCCGGGATGGGCTCGGGCGCAGGCACGGGCTCGGGCGGAGGTGGGGGCGGCGGGACCGGTTGACTCATGTGCGGACTCCTCTCGACGCGAATGTGTCGTTCGCGGTTCGCTTGGTTCGTCCTGATGACTTCTCCGACGCTACGCCCGTGCCGGGAGCCCGGCCACCGGGCGACACTCAGGGGCCGGCGAGTTCCAGCAGTGTGCGCACGGTCCGCAGGTTGCGGCCGGTGCCCTGTACACCCAGGCCGCGCGCGATGACCGGGGCGGTCAGGGTCGATCGTCCGGCCCCGTTGGCGTAGCGGATGTGCAGGTCGGACCCGAGGACGCGGACCACATCGTCGCCGAAGTCCTTGCGTTCGAACGCGGCCACCTTGTCGCGCGCCGGTTCGCTGGTCAGGAAGTAGACGTAGGAGTATTTGTCGTCGACGACGTCGAACGGATGCGCCTCGAGCGCGGCCCGGACCTGTTCGGGCGAGCGGCTGATGACCTCCCGGAACCAGCCGTAGCGATCCTGCAGCGCGGTCTCGAGCGCGCGGTCGAACCGCTCGGGGTCGGCGGGCGGCGAACAGATCAGGTTCCCCGACGCGATGTAGGTGGAGACCTCCGTGGCTCCGAGATCGGCTGCCAGATCACGTAGTTCGGCCATGGGGAGTTTCGCGCCGCCGACGTTCACCGCGCGGATGAGCACGATGCGCCGGCTCACGAACGTACCTTCGACAGGTCGGTCCGAATCAGCATCACGTTGTAGTCGTCCCACCGGGAGACGACGAAGTAGAGGTCCCTACCCGACGATCGAGGGTGGATGTAGGGCGTGTACAGACCGCTGGACTGCTTGTGCGAGACGAGCACCCGCTCGCCGCTCCACGGACCCACGGGTGACGGCGACGTGCGCATCACGATCGTCCCCGACCGCTCGGTCAGCATGATGAACCGGCCTAGGAATGCGTTGTATGCCACGGACATCTCGCCGACCGGGCCGGCGACGATCGGCGTGGCCTCGGCCGGATTCGACGACCAGCCCGTGCCGCCGCGAAAGTACTGGTACCGGTCGAGGTTCAGGATGTCGGCGGGCCGGAAACGGGCCACGTGAGCAGAGCCGAAACGCCCATTCGGGGTGCCGTACTGATAGATGTACTCGCCACTCCGGAGGAAGGCGCCCATCTGGAACCGGTTGTGGCCACGCGTCACCTGGGGAACGCCCGGGATCGTCAGATCGGCATTCCAGCGAAGGGTGTTGTTGTCGACGGTCCAGGTCTGACCGTTGTTGTACGACACGGCGATTCCCGAATAGTTGGTGTTCCAGCGGCCTGGGCCAAGCCACCGGTGGATCGACATGAAACTGACGAACTGCGTGCCGTTGATCGAGATCCCGCCGGTGGGAATCCGCCCGACCTCGATGTTGCGCACCCCGACCGCGTTGAACATGGGTTGCGCCCACGTCGGGTGGGCCGGTGTCACCGAGGCGCCCGACCGGACCGATCCGGGTACGGCGTTCGGGAATCGGATTCCCTTGGCGAGGTCGGAAGTCGCGTCGCTGCGCAGCATCGTGTTGTGCTTCCAGGCCATCTGCCCCGCGCATCGGCCCCAGGTGTCGCCGAAGGCCATCAGGATCTGACCGGAGCCGTTGTCCCACGGCACGCCGACGTCGGTCGCGGTGATGCCGAAACGGGTGTCGGTGCGGGCGGGACTTCGGGGACCGGTCACCCAGGAGATGGCCTTGCTGGCGCCGGTGAGCTTCGGGAGCGGGCCCTGCGGCTTCTTCCCATCCGCCCGATAGCTGCCGAAGTCGAGACTGCCCCAGCCGAGCTCGCTGGACCCCGAACTGCCGGTGCTGCCGACATCGCCCCCGGTGATGCCGGTGGCGTTGCAGACCGCGGCTTCGGCGGGTGTGGACAAAGCGGCGAGCAGGCCGCCCGTGAGGGCGGCGATCGCGACGGCTGCGAGCACGCGGCGGACCGGGCGCAGACGAATCCGGCTGCGTCGAGGCATGGATGTACCCCCTGGGAGATGACAGGTGGTGTCAGTGTTGCAGAAGTGTCAGCTGGGAGAAGCGTCGATGCCGAACCGAAGCCGGTGCGTGACCCGGGAGGAGCGAGCTTGCGAGCCATCCTCCGGCTCCACAAGCCTGACACTGAAGGGAGCAGTGGGGGAGTTGTTTCTCTGGGATCTGGATCGCGGCGCCCAGCGGATCAGCGGCGGGTGGCCACCGCGAACGTGCGGCGGAAGGGCAGGACCGTGCCCCATTCGCGTCGGGGATAGGCCTCGGCGAGGCGTTGCTTGAGATCGGCGACGAACTGCACCCGGAGTTCGTCGGACAGCGCTTGCATGTACGGGCGGGCGCCGGTGCCGGACATCCAGTCGAACACCGGGTCCTGGCCGTCGAGCACGTGGAAGTAGGTCGTCTCCCAGGCGTCGGCGTGGTAACCGCGGCCGGCGAAGAACTCGAGGTACATCTCGGCGTCGAGTCGGGGCAGTGCCCGCAGGTCGCCGAAAGCTCCCAGATACGGCTCGGTCGCGGCGAGATCGGCGAGGACAGAGTGGGTGGGGGAGTCCGTGTTGTTGGGCACCTGCAGCGCGAACGCGCCTCCGTCGGTGAGGTGGCCGAGCAGCCGGTCGATGACGTCGAGGTGGTCGGGTACCCACTGGAACATCGCGTTGGAGATCATCAGGTCGACCGGCCGGTGAGGCGTCCACTGCGAGACGTCGGCGGCGTCGTAGTTGGCATGCGGATCGGTGTTGTCGCGGATCGCGCGATCGACCATCTCCGCCGAATCGTCGATGCCCAGGATCTCCGCCGACGGCCAGCGTGCCCGAAGGTGCTTGGTGAGATGACCCGGTCCGCAACCCAGGTCGATCACCGACAGCGGGTTGGTCGGGATCTGTGCGATGAGGTCGAGAAACGGACGCGCACGGACGTCGGCGAACTGCAGATAGCGTGTCGGGTCCCACACAACCATGACTCCACCCTAACCGTGAGCCTGCGATCGGGGGTCGCGGCTGCCGTAGGCTTCCCTGCGTGACAGCTTCCGCGAACCAGGCAACCGATGGCACCTCTGCAGATCCGGCGGCCGGCTCGGCCGTCGTCGAGATCTCGACCGACGGTGCCTGCCTGGGCAACCCGGGCCCGGGTGGCTGGGGCGCGGTGCTCCGCTACAAGGGCACCGAGAAGCGGATCTCCGGGTCCGAGCCGGACACGACGAACAACAAGATGGAGCTCACGGCCGCCATCGAGGGTCTGGCGGCACTGACCAGGCCGTCGACCGTCATCATCTACACCGATTCGACCTACGTGCGCAACGGCATCATGAAGTGGGTCAACGGCTGGCAGGCCAACGGCTGGAAGACCAAGGATCGCAAGCCGGTCAAGAACGCCGATCTCTGGCGTCGTCTGGTCGAGGAGGAGAAGCGACACCAGGTGGAGTGGCGCTGGGTCAAAGGGCATGCCGGCGATCACTTCAACGAGATCGCTGACGAACTCGCGACCACCGCGGCCCGATCGGTGGCCCGATGACGCCGGTGGCGGTGGCCGTCGAACCCGTCCGCGACGAGCACCTGGTCGCCGCGATCGAAGGTGCGGGCGGCCGGATCGTCGGTCTCGACGACGCCCGGGTGCTGGTGTGGATCGGGCCGCCCGGGGAGTTCCCGGAGCTGCCGGACGCCGTCGAATGGGTGGCGCTCAAGACCGCGGGGATCGAGGATTTCGTGGCCGCCGACGTCCTCGACGACCGTCGGATCTGGACCAATGCGTCCGGCTTCTATGCGGAGAACGTCGCCGAACACGCACTGGCTCTGCTCCTCGCCGGGCTCCGGCAGATCAACACCGCCGTCCTGCGCCACTGGGACAAGGAGCGGATCGACACCGCGGTCCGGTCGCTGCACGGTTCCACGGTCGCCATCGTCGGAGCCGGCGGGATCGGCGCCTCCCTCGCTCCGCGTCTTCGGGCATGTGGCGCTCGCGTCGTCGCAGTGAACCGGTCCGGGCGCGAGGTGCCCGGCGCGCACGAGGTCCGACGGTCGGATGAGTTGGATCAGCTGTGGGGGACCTTCGACCACGTCGTGCTGGCCGCGCCGTCGACGCCGGAGACGCGGCACATGATCAACGCCGAGAGCCTCGCCGCGTTACCCACGCACGCGTGGGTGGTGAACGTCGCGCGCGGGCCCCTCGTCGACGAGGAGGCGCTGCACCGCGCGCTGGTCGACGGGCAGATCGCGGGGGCGGCGCTCGACGTGACCGATCCGGAACCGCCCGCCGACGACCATCCGCTCTGGTCCCTTCCGAACGTGATCATCACCCCGCACGTCGCCAACCCGGCGTCGGGGCTGACGCGTGAGCTCGCGCCGTGGGTCGCCGAGAACCTGCGCCGATTCGTCGCGGATGAGGAACTCCTGTCCGTGGTGACCACGAACCGCGACTACTGAGACGGTGTGACCTCGGGGTTCCCCCAGTTTCTAGAACACGTTCTCGTTTCGCGTCTCGCCGTGGCATGGTCGACGGGTGATTCTCGACAGATTCCGGATAGACGACCAGGTGGCCATCGTGACCGGCGCGAGCCGGGGACTCGGGGCGGCGATCGCGGTCGCCTTCGCCGAGGCAGGCGGCGACGTGGTGATCGCGGCCCGCAGTGAGTCCGACCTCGCCCAGGTCGCCGACCGGATCCGTGCGGCGGGCCGACGGGCGCACGCCGTGGCCGTGGATCTCGCCGACCCCGACGCCGCGGCGGCACTCGCCCAGACCGCGGTCGACGAGTTCGGTCGCCTCGACACCGTGGTCAACAACGTCGGCGGTGCGATGCCGCGGCCGCTGTTCGACACCAGTCCCAAGCACCTGCGGGACGCCTTCGACTTCAACGTCGGCAACGCGCACGCGCTGGTCGTCGCCGGCGCCAAGCAGATCCTCGCGACCACGGGCCAGGGGTCGATCATCAACATCACCTCCGCGGTCGGCCGCGTGCCCGGACGCGCCTATGCCGCCTACGGCACCGCGAAAGCCGCTCTCGCGCACTACACCCGCATCGCGGCGATGGATCTGAACCCGAAGATCAGGGTCAACGGCATCGCGCCGGGTGCCATCCTGACCTCGGCGTTGGAGATCGTCGCCGGCGACGAAGGGATGCGCACCGAGGTCGAGACCTCCACGCCGTTGCACCGCCTCGGTGATCCGGAGGACATCGCCGCGGCGGCGCTCTACCTGGCGTCGCCCGCCGGTGCGTACGTCACCGGCAAGATCCTCGAGGTCGACGGCGGGATCATCGCGCCCAACCTGGATCTCCCGATCCCGGACCTCTGATCGACCCGGAACGTTCAGTCCGAGCCGCGCTCCAGCGCGCCGGCGATCTGCTGTTCGAGATGTGCGGCCGCCACCCGGGGAACGTCGATGATGCCGTCGAGCTCGGCGCGGACCTTCTTGTAGGCGGACTGCCTCTCGGCCGGCGTGGCGCCGGTGTCGGCGGCGACGTTGATGAGTTTGCGCGCCCGGTCGAGCGCCTCGCGTTCGATGGGGGAGAACCCGGTCTGCTTGCGACGCCGCGCCTCTCGCTCGGCAGCGTCGAACGCGGCGGCATAGTCGCCGACCGCATCGCGGTACTCGGCGAAGTCGGCTGCGGACATGGAGGCCTCGGCCGTGCCGGCGGCGGAATCCGATTCGGGCCGTAGATCATCCGCGCGGACCCGGGCCCGGTGGAAGGCCAGCGTCAACGGTTCGCGCATGTCGGTCATCAGCGGGAACTCGATCAGAGTCGCGAGATCGAGTTCGTAGGCGAACCACTTCTCGTTGAGCGCGTCGTGCTGCTTGCGGACCCGGCGCAACTGGTCGGCCGAGGTCGTCGTGAGCTTCAGCTGCTCGGTCTGGGCGTTCGCCTTGATCCGGGCGAGCTCGATCTTGTCCTTGCGTCGCTTCTCGTTGTACTTGCCGATCGAACCGGCCCACCCGCCGACGACCGCGCCGACCGGGAAGATCAGCCACCAGTAGCTCTCGGCGAAGTCGACGATCTCGTTCACGGCTCAACTGTACCGAGAGAAGGCCGAGGTCATTAGGGTGAACACGTGGCCGACCCGGACGCGCCGAAGCTCAGCCTCGACACCGTCGAGGCCTGGCGAGAGTGGTTGCGCGACAACCATGAGACCTCGCCGGGGGTGTGGCTTGTGTTCTGGCGCAGGGGTTCGGGCCGGGAACCGCTCGACTACGACGAGTGCGTGCGCGAAGCGCTGTGCTGGGGGTGGATCGACGGTCACACCCGTGTGATCGACTCCGACCGCCGCGGCATGTGGTTCACCCGGCGCGGTCGCAACAGCGGATGGTCGGCGTCGAACAAGGCGCGGGTCGCCGACCTCGCGGCCGCCGGCCGCATCCAGCCCGCCGGCCAGGCCGTCATCGACGACGCTCAGGCCCGCGGCCTGTGGACGCTGTTCGACGACGCCGAGGCGCTCATCGAATCCCCCGAACTCGCCGCCGCCCTCGACTCCGATCCCGTCGCGCGGGCCAACTGGGACGCGTTCCCGCCCAGCGCGCGCAAGTTCGGGCTGTCGCAGCTCGCCCTGGCGAAGCGGCCGGAGACCAAGACCCGGCGTATTGCCATGCTCGTCGAACGGGCGGCACGCAACGAGCGGCCGGCGTGACCCTTCGTGACGCGCCTTCCGCAAGCTCCGGGCGCTCCTCAGGGAGCGGGGTGGGACGCGCTTTTCTTGCTCCCTGAGGTGCGAGCGAAGCGACCCTACTTGTGCTCCCTGAGGTGCGAGCGAAGCGAGCCACGAAGGGGCTCGCAAGGTGCCTTACCAGGCCCTTCGTGGCTCGTCGCTATCGATCCTCGCACCTCAGGGACCAATGGGTGTGTGGCGCTCTCGGATCAGGGAGCAGTGGTTTTGCAGTTCTTTCGGATCGGAGAGCAGCAGGGTCAGCCCGCCTCGATGGCCCCGGTGAACTGGCTTTCGTACAGCCGGCAGTAGGCGCCGCGGGCCGCGAGCAGTTCGTCGTGGTTGCCCTGCTCGACGATGTGCCCGTCTTCCATGACGACGATGACGTCGGCGTCGCGCACCGTGGAGAGCCGGTGGGCGATGACGAAACTCGTGCGATCCGACCGCAGATTGGCCATCGCCTTCTGGATGAGCAGCTCGGTGCGGGTGTCGACCGAGCTCGTCGCCTCGTCGAGGATGAGGATCGTGGGCCGGGCGAGGAAGGCCCGCGCGATCGTGATGAGCTGCCGCTCACCGGCACTCACGCCACCGCCCTCGTCGTCGAGCACGGTGTCGTAGCCGTCGGGGAGGGTGCGCACGAAGTGGTGGACGTGACTCATCCGGGCGGCGTCGAGCACCTCCTCTCGCGAGGCGGTGGGATCGCCGTAGGCGATGTTGTCGTAGATCGTGCCGCCGAACAGCCACGAGTCCTGCAGCACCATACCGGTGCGCTCGCGCAGGTCGTCGCGCGTCATGTCCGTCGAGTCGACGCCGTCGACCCGGATGACGCCGGAATCGACGTCGTAGAACCGCATGATCAGGTTGACCAGGGTGGTCTTGCCCGCGCCGGTCGGGCCGACGATCGCGACCATGTGCCCGGGGCGCGCCACCAGGCTGAGATTCTCGATCAGCGGCTTGTCCTCGACGTAGCGGAAGGAGACGTCGTCGAACTCGATGAGTCCCTTGTCCTCGGCGGGCGTCTTCGGATTCGCGGCGTCGGGCGACTGCTCGTCGGCGTCCAGGATGTCGAAGATCCGCTCGGCGGAGGCGACACCGCTCTGCATCAGGTTGATCATCGAACCGATCTGCGTCAGCGGCTGCGTGAACTGGCGCGAGTACTGGATGAACGCCTGCACCTCACCGAGACTCAGCGAGCCCGACGCCACGCGCAGACCACCGACGACCGCGACCGCCACGTAGTTCAGGTTCCCCAGGAACATGATTGTCGGCATGATGACGCCGGAGATGAACTGTGCGCGCCAACTCGACTCGTACAGTTTCTCGTTGCGCTCGTCGAAGGTCGCCTCGATCTCGCGCTGACGGCCGAAGGCGGTCACCAGCTCATGCCCGGTGAAGGCCTCCTCGACCTGAGCATTGAGCGCGCCCGTCGACGACCACTGGGCCGAGAAGTGCGGCTTCGAACGCTTCGCGATGATGCCGGTCGCGATGATCGCCAGCGGCACCGTGGCCACCGCGATGAGCGCCAGCAGCGGCGAGATCCAGATCATCATGATCAGCAGCGCGATCACCGTCAGCACCGAGTTCGCGAACTGGGAGATGGTCTGCTGCATGCTCTGCGACAGGTTGTCGAGATCGTTGGTCACCCGGCTCAACAGCTCGCCGCGCGGCATCGTGTCGTAGTAGCGCAGCGGCAGGCGATGCACCTTGGCCTCGACGTCGTCGCGGAGCCGGCGGATGGTGCCGACGACGACGATGTTCAGCAGGTACCCGGCGAGCCAGGCGAGCGCCGAGGACACCACATACAGCACGAGGGTGATCAACAGCACGCGACCGACGGCGCCGAAATCCACTCCGACGCCGGGGGTCACGTCCATCGACGAGACCATGTCGGCGAACGTGTCGTCTCCGCTCTCGCGGAGCCCGGCCACCGCCTGTTCCTTGGTGAGCCCCTCGGGCAGGGTGCGGCCGATCACGCCGTCGAAGACGAGGTCAGTGGCGTAACCCAGCACGCGGGGCGCGATCGCGATCAGCACGACCGAGCCGACCAGCGACGCGAGGGTGACCGTCATCAGCAGTCGGTACGACGCGAGCTGTGCGACAACGCGTTTGACCGACGGCCAGAACGAGCGAGGCTTGGATTCGGGTCCGGCCGCCATCGGCGGGCCTCCGGGCCGGGTCATGAGCGCTCCTCCATCGCCATCTGCGATTCGACGATCTCGGCGTAGGTCGGGCACGACTGCCGCAGGTCGTCGTGGGTACCGAGCCCGACGACCCGGCCGCGATCGAGCACGACGATCTGCTCGGCGTCGACGATGGTCGAGATGCGTTGCGCCACGACGATGACCGCGGCGTCGCGGGTGGCGGGGCGCAGTGCGGCGCGCAGCCGCGCATCGGTGGTCAGGTCGAGCGCGGAGAACGAGTCGTCGAAGAGGTAGATCGCGGGCCGCCGGATGAGGGCGCGTGCGATCGCCAGGCGCTGCCGCTGCCCGCCGGAGACGGTCGTCCCGCCCTGGGACACCTTGGTGTCCAGACCGTCGGGCATCGCGGACACGAAGTCCTCCGCCTGCGCGATGCGCAGCGCCTCCCAGATCTCGTCGTCAGTGGCGTCGGCCTTACCGTGCAGCAGGTTCGAGCGGATGGTTCCCGAGAACAGGTACGGCCGCTGGGGCACCAGACCGACGACCGACCGGAGCTCGTCGGGATCGAGCCGCTTGACGTCGGTACCGCCGACCCGGACCGTGCCGGAGGTCGTGTCGATCAGCCGCGGCACCAGCCCGACGAGGGTGGTCTTGCCCGACCCCGTCGAGCCGACGATCGCGGTCGTGGTGCCCGGCTCGACGCGGAAGTCGATGCCGCTCAACACCGGGTCGTCGGCGCCGGGATAGCGGAACTCGGCGGCATCGAACTCCACCGTACCGGGGTGGGTGGCGAAACCGACCGGTTCAGTCGGCGGATGGACCGAGGTGTCGGTGGCGAGGACCTCGGAGATGCGTTCAGCGCAGACCGCCGCGCGCGGGGCCATCATCGCCAGGAACGACGCCATCATCACCGACATCAGGATCTGCATCACGTAGCTCATCACCGCGGTCAGTGCGCCGATCTCCAGCGAACCGTCGGAGACCGCGTGCCCGCCGAACCAGATCACCGCGACGATGGTGACGTTGGTGATCACCATGACGACCGGGAACATCAGGGCCATCAACCGGCCGACGTGCAGGGTCGCGTCGGCGAGGTCGTCGTTGGCGACAGCGAAACGCTTGCGTTCGTAGTCTTCTCGCACGAACGCCCGCACAACCCGGATGCCGGTGATCTGCTCGCGCAGGACGCGGTTGACGTTGTCGATCCGTTCCTGCATCGCGCGGAAGCCGGGGATCATCTTCGCGATGATGGCCCCCATCGACACCCCGAGGATGGGCACCGCGATGGCGATGACCCAGGACAGGGCCGGCGCCTCCCGGACGCCCATGACGATCCCGCCGATACACATGATCGGCGCCATCACCAGGATCGCGCTGCTCATCACGATGAGCAGCTGCACCTGCTGGACGTCGTTGGTGGTGCGGGTGATCAGTGACGGCGCGCCGAACGTGCCGACCTCGCGTGCGGAGAAGGAGTTCACCCGATGCAGTAGGTCGCCCCGGATGTCGCGCCCGACCCCGAGCGCGGCGCGCGCGCCGAAGTACTGCGCGGTCACCGTCACGATGATCTGGGCGACGCTCACCAGCAGCATCCAGCCGCCGATGCGCAGGATGTAACCGGTGTCCCCGCGGGCGACGCCGTTGTCGATGATGTCGGCGTTGAGGCTCGGCAGGTACAGCATCGCGATGGTCGCCAGCAGTTGCAGCACGATGACGAGCGCGACGTTGATGCGGTACCGGGAGAGGTAGGTGCGGACGAGTCGGGTCAGCATCTAGGCGCCGGGAGCGAAGCGAGCGGGCCGGAGGCAACGGTAGGCGCCGGGAGCGAGAGCCGGCCGGAGTTCACTGCGATCACCTGCGCCAGACTAGTTGCCGCTCGCAACGGACGCCGCCGAGTATCTGCCCACCGGGAATCCGCGCAGGCGGGGACCGCGGGCAGCTGCTCAGACGGTCGGCGGCTCGGTCAGCGCGACGGCTGCCTCGGCGGTGTGGGTCAGGAAGGTGAACGACTCCTGGAAGTACAGGTTCACCACGTCGGCGTCGTGTGAGTCGTAGCCGATCGACACGTCCTGGCCGATGGTCAGTTCGAAGTCGCCGCCGCGGGTGCTCATCACGAACGCGCCGCTGATCGCGGGCGCCCACACGATGTCGCCGGTGAACAGGCGCTGGATGTGTTCGAGGATCGGGTAGCCGTGGTTCGACGTCTCGTTGACCTGGGTGTAGGCCTCGGCCGACAGGGCCACCGCGTACGGACCGTCGACCGACGCCAGACGCAGTGTGCTCAGCGCCTGGCTGACCGCCTCCGGGTAGTCGCGCACGTCGGCGGGCAGCGGGATCGGGGTGGCGGCGGCCTCGGCGCGGATACCGGTGATCGACGCTGCGGCGTAACCCTCGAAGATCGCCCGGTCCTCGGCGAGCGCGAGTTCGCGCGCGGCCTCCACGACCGGGTCCCAGTCGGAGTCCTTGGCGCCGCGGTCGACGTCGTCGATGGCCTCGCGGGACACCGTGAACGGGACCTTGAGTTCCACCAGCGACTGGGTGCGCCGTTGGAAGGCAGTGATCCCCTGCGACGGTGAGTCGATCTTGGTGCGATGTCCGAGCGTCACCGATGCGGTGTCGGAGCCGAGCGGCCCGGTCACGTCGACGAGGCGACGGCCCGCGACGTTGCGTTTGAAGGAGCGGGTCGCCTCCTCTTCGATCTCCGCCCAGGCCGCGTCGGAGATCGGTGCGAGTTCGCGATGCAGGTTGTTCATGGTGTCCTCCTGGTGCGGTGGTCGAAAGGGTGTCGTCAGTGCAGTGAACCGATGCCGAGCGAGCCGTCGGAACGTGTCGTCGGGGCGGGGGAAGCCGTGGGTGCGGCGTCGGGCGCGGGTGGCAGGTCTTCAAGGAAGTCGAGTGTTGGGGTGAAGAACTGGGCCCCGGTGACCGCGGTGGTGAAGTCGAGGAGGCGGTCGTAGGTGCCGGGTGGGTCGCCGATGAACATCTTGCGCAGCATCTCCTCGGTGACGTCGGGCGCTGCCGAGTAGGCGATGTAGAACGTGCCGTTGACACCGGCACCCGAGACGTCGCCGTACGGCATGTTGTCCCGCACGACGTCGATCTCCTCGCCGTTCTCGTCCTCGACGACGTTCAGCGCGATGTGGGAGTTCGGGGGCTTCACGTCGTCGGCCATCTCGACGTTGTCGAGCTTGGTCCGCCCGATTGCGGCTTCCTGCTCCTCGGTGCTCAGGTCCTTCCACGACGACAGGTCGTGTACGTAACGCTGGATGGCGACGTAGCTGCCGCCCTCGAAGTCCGGGTCCTCCCCGCCGACCGTGATCGCGTCGATCGCCGCCTGTCCGATCGGGTTCTCGGTGCCGTCGACGAAGCCGATGAGGTCGCGCAGGTCGAAGTAGCGGAACCCGTGCACTTCGTCGACGACGGTGACCGCGTCCCCGAATGCCTCGGTGATCTTGGCGCCGAGTTCATAGCACAGGCCCATGTCGTCGGACTTGATGTGCACGAGCAGATCGGCGGGCGTCGCCGGGGCGGTGTGGACCTCGCCCTCGTAGGGGACGAACGGCCGCAACGAGCGGGGTCGAGGGCCGGTGAACAGGCGGTCCCACGCCGCGGAGCCGATCGACACGATCCCGGCCAGTGCCGCCTCGGGAGCCCGCGAGGACACCGCGTTGTTCAGGCCGGGGATGTCTTCCAGCGCAGCGCGAACCGCGTCTTCACCGCCGTCGTTGATGGTGAAGACGAGGAAGATCGCCGACTTCGTCTTCCGCGTCAGGATCGTCTGGGGCACCGGCACGCTGAACACACTAGCCCATGCGTACCAACCGTGGGGCAGCAGATCGTGCCGCGAATGTATAGGGCAGGCAACCCTTTTCGACGCTGACCGGTGACGGGTCAGCGGCGCGTTGTGGCCCGCGCCACCGCCCGGCCGGCGGCGCGGCCGGAGAAGATGCATCCGCCGAGGAACGTCCCCTCGAGTGCGTTGTACCCGTGGACGCCACCGCCGCCGAAGCCCGCGACCTCGCCGGCGGCGAACAGGCCGTCGAAGGCGGTGCCGTCCGGCCGCAGGACCTGGGAGTCGAGATTGGTCTCGAGCCCGCCCAAGGTCTTGCGGGTCAGGATGTTGAGCCGGACCGCGATCAGCGGGCCGTGTTCGGGATCGAGCAGTCGATGCGGCTTGGCGACCCGAACGATCTTGTCGCCGACGAACTGTCGGGCATTGGTGATCGCCATCAGCTGCGCGTCCTTGGAGAACTTGTTGCCGATCTCGGCGTCGCGTGCGGAGATGATGCGTTCGAGGTGTGCGAGGTCGAGTTCGGGGCCGCGGGCGATCTTGTTCATCCCGGCGACCAGTTCCGGGAGGTTGTCGGCGACCACGAAGTCGACGCCGTTGCGCACGAAGGCGTCGACCGGTCCCGCGGCGCCCTTCGCCAGCCGGCTCTTCGCGGCCAGCTTGACGTCCTTCGCGGTGATGTCGGGGTTCTGCTCCGAACCCGACAGCATGAACTCCTTCTCCACGATCGTCTGGGTGAGGACGAACCACGAGTAGTCGTGACCGGCCGCCAGGATCGCCTTCATCGTCGAGATGGTGTCGAAGCCGGGGAAGTTCGGCGGTGCGAGGCGGTTGCCGTTGGCGTCGAGCCATAGCGAGGACGGGCCGGGGATGATGCGGATCGCGTGGTCGGGCCAGATCGGGTCCCAGTTGTGGATGCCCTCGGTGTAATGCCACATCCGGTCCCGGTTGACGATGTTCGCGCCGGCGGTCTCGCTGATCTCCAGCATCCGGCCGTCGACGTGCGCCGGGACGCCCGAGATCATCGTCTCCGGCGCGGGGCCGAGACGCTCGACGGGCCAGTTCTTGCGGATCAGGTCGTGATTGTGGCCGATGCCGCCCGAGGTGACGATGACCGACCCGGCACGGATCTCGAAGTCGCCCACCACATCCCGGTTCGACGCCTGGCCGCGTTCGGCGTCGGTCGGGGCGAGCGTGACACCCCGCACGCCGACGGCGGCGCCGTCGTCGTCGACGATGAGCTCGTCGACGCGGTGCCGGAACCGGAACTCGACGAGCCCGCGCTTCTCCGCCTCCAGGACCGGCTCGGCGAAGACCCGCACGACCTCGGGTCCGGTTCCCCAGGTGAGGTGGAAGCGGGGCACGGAGTTGCCGTGGCCGTCGGCGAACCCGCCGCCGCGTTCGGCCCACCCGACGATCGGGGTGATGCGCAACCCGAGGTCGTGGAGGTACTGCCGTTTCTCGGTGGCGGCGAAGTCCACGTAGGCGCGGGCCCACTGACGCGGCCAGTAGTCCTCGTCGTCACGGTCGAAACCGGCCGACCCCATCCAGTCCTGCAGGGCGAGATCCGCGGAGTCTTTGATGCCCAGCCGACGCTGCTCCGGCGTGTCCACCATGAACAACCCGCCCAGCGACCAGAATGCCTGCGCGCCAAGGTTGTTGCGATTCTCCTGGTCGACCACGACGACGCGGCGTCCGGCCTTGGTGAGTTCGTATGTCGCCACGAGACCCGCCAGTCCCGCGCCGACGACCACCGCGTCGGCCCCGTGCTCCGCCACCGCATCTCCTCACACCGCCAAAATGACCGGGCCGGTCCCGGGACATGTGCATTCGCAGACGAGATTAGCCCCGTACTACAGCGCGATGTCGGCGTACCGGTGGAACCACGGCGCGGCGGCTTCGAGGCCCGCAGCGAGGGCGAGGAGATCGCCGTCGGCGCCGAGTCGGCCGACGAACTGCACGCCGAGCGGGAGGCCGGCATCGGTCCAGTGCAGCGGCACGCTCATCGCCGGCCGGCCCGTGAGGTTGGCGAGCTGCGTGTACGGCACCCAGCCGAGGCTCTCGTAGATGAGCTTGTCGACGATCCCCAAGCGGGAGATCGCACGGCCGGACCGCGCGCGGGAGGCGAGCCGCGATGCCCGCTGCAGGACCGGCGGCGTGGTCATCGACCCGACCCGCGGCGGCGGTACCGCGAGGGTGGGCGTCAGCAGCAGGTCGTGGGTCTGATGGAAGCGGTCGAGGGCCAGGACGTGGTCGTTGATGTGGTCGAGCGCGGTGAACAGCGGGACGACGCCGGCGGCCCGGCCCAGTTCCGCCAGCGTCAGGGTGTCGGCCTCGAAGTGGGAGTCGGGAGCGCCGGTGAGGCGTCGGACCTCGTCGACCTGGGCGGCGCACTTGGCGAACCAGATGTCGAGGAAGTCGCGGGCGAGGGCGGCGTCGTCGTGCGGCGGATCGACCTCCTCGACCTGGTGGCCGAGTTCGGTCAGGATCGACGCCGCGTGCTCGACCGCGGCGACGGCCTCCGGGTGCGGATTCGCGTTGATCGCAGAGGTCGTGGTGTACCCGATCCGCAGCAACCGGGGCGGGGTCGCGATCCGGGCGCTGTAGGTCTCGGTGTGCAGCGGCGCCGGGTAGGTCGACGACGGCGTCGGTCCGATCAGGGCGTCGTACAGTGCGGCGGCATCGCGGACGGTCCGGGTCACCACACCTTCGACGCCCATCCCGAACAGCGGTTCACCGGTCTGCGGACCGAACGGCATCAGGCCACGCGAGCTCTTGAGCCCGAACAACCCGGTACACGCGGCCGGGATGCGGATGGAACCGCCGCCATCGCTCGCCCCGGCCGCCGGCACGATCCCGGCGGCCACCGCGGCCGCACTGCCGCCCGACGATCCGCCGGGGGTCACGTCGAGGTCCCACGGATTGCGTGCGGGACCCCACAGGGTGGGTTCGGTGATGGCCTTCGCGCCGAACTCGGGGGTGTTCGTCTTGCCGAAGACGACCAGGCCGGCGTCGAGGAACCGGCGCACGCCGAAGGAGTGTTCGCGGGCGATGTGGGTGGCGAGTGCGCGCGAGCCGCGGGTCGTCGGATACCCGCGGTAGTCCTGCGCGAGGTCCTTGATGAGGAACGGGACGCCGGCGAAAGGCCCGGTGAGGTCACTGCGGACGCGGGCGTCGGCTTCGGCGTCCATGCGGATCACGATGGCGTTGAGCGACGGATTGACAGCGTCTGCACGGGCTCGTGCGAGGTCGAGGAGTTCGGCGGCGGTCACCTCGCCGGAGGCCACGAGACCGGCCAGGGTGGTCGCGTCCGCGGACAGATACTCGCCCATGTGCACGTCCCGACCCTAGTTGTTCGGGGAGCGGGCCGAGCGGACTTGGCGCCGATGGCCCGGCCTGTCCGGCGTCCGGCCCGTCACCGGAGAACCGGACGTCACCGTTGCCCGCGCAAACCGGTAACGGGCCGATCGCGGATGTGTGGCCCGAACAGATGAACAATTCGCCACATGCGCCGCCTATGTACGAAATGAGCTGTTCAGCGGCGACCGCTGTGACGTGCACCACCGAAAGATGTCATCACAGGACTCGCTCTCGCCTTTGCCGACGCGTTATCGTGCCGTTACACTTCAGCACGACGGGTACCGCTGCCCGGGGGGACCAATACAATCCCCCTACGTACGACTCCGTATGCAAGCCCGCAGCAGTACCCGGTAGGCAAGACCCGCAAGCGGCCGGCTCCGGCCGTGGTGATCCAAAGGAAAACTGACGAATGCTGACACGCGCCCGTAAGCGCCTCGTCGCCGGACTCGTGGCTCTCGTGGCCGTGTCGGGTGCGACGCTGGTCGCAGCTCCGCCGGAGGCCTCCGCGGCCAACGGTTGCAATGTCGAGTACGTCCGCTCGAACGCCATGAACCGGACCGTGCCCGTGTGCATCGTCTCGGCCGGCGGCGGCGGACCCAAGCCGACGCTCTACCTGCTCGACGGACTCCGTGCCCCGAACAACAACAGCGGCTGGCTGATCAACACCGACGTCGCCCGCTACATGGCCGGCAAGGGCACCAACGTCGCCATCCCGTTCGGTGGCGCAGGCAGCTTCTACACCGACTGGCAGACCCCCGATCCCAAGCTGGGTGTCAACAAGTGGGAGACGTTCCTGACCCGCGAACTGCCGCGGTACATGGCTGCGCGTCACGGCAGCGACAGCCGTCGCAACGGCATCGCCGGACTCTCGATGTCGGGCACCTCGGCGCTGAACCTCGCATCGCGCCACCCGAACTTCTACAAGGCGGTCGCGTCCTACAGCGGCTACCCGACGGTCACCATGCCGGGCTTCACCCAGGGCATCATGGCCTCGGTCGCGGAGGTCGGCGGCAACCCGTTCAACATGTGGGGCTTCTACCCCGCGGGCACCTGGTTCCAGAACGACCCGTTCCTGAGCGCGGGCAACCTGGCGGGCAAGAACGTCTACGTCTCGTCGGGTAGCGGTGTCGGCAGCAAGTACGACTCGTCGGTCAACCCGGCCAGCGCCAACTTCGACCCCGTCAAATTCGCGCAGATGATCCCGCTCGAGGTCGCCGCGTCGACCTCCAGCCAGCTCTACATCGGCCGCCTCGCGCTCGTCCCGGGCGTCAAGCTCACCACCCGGATCACCCCGGACGGTGCGCACTGGTGGGACTACTGGCAGAGCACCTTCAAGGAGTCGTGGGCCAAGACCTTCCGCCCCGCCTTCTTCTGAGTCAGACCCTCTGACAAGGGCCGGTGACCTTCGGGTCACCGGCCCTTGTCGTGTCTGCTGGCCGACCAACTCGGACCCGCGCAACCCCTGCTGGCCGAGCAGCTCGTGCACGCGTAGCGTGCCCGCGCGTCCGTCGAGGTCACTAGGGTAGGACTGGTTGCGGAGGGGCTTCGACTCGGCGCCTCGCTGCGCTCGGTGCCGGCTCAACCCGCGGGGGTGGGCTCGCACCTCTGCTGGCCGAGCAGCTCGTGCACGCGTAGCGTGCCCGCGCAACCCCTGCTGGCCGAGCAGCTCGTGCACGCGAAGCGTGCCCGCGCGTCCGTCGAGGTCACTAGGGTGGGCCGGGCTGCGGAGGGGTGTGTCACCGCCCCTCAACCACAAACACAACACCGCGGGCGCATCCGGTGGTACCGGATGCGCCCGCGGTGGTCGTTGCGTCGCTGCTTATTCGGGCGGCGGCTGCTTGCGGAAGGTGCGCGTGGCCGAGTCGTCGGGCGGCGGCGTGTCACCGACCTTGGGGATCTGCTCGGTCGGCCGCTCCCACGGGTTGGCGCTCGCAGGTGCTGCGCCGGCCGGCGGTGCGTCGCGCTTGATCAGCGTGGTGTCGCGCTCGTCGGCGGGCGGTGTCGTCGGCGGCGGGGTGTCATCGACCCGGTTGTCGTCGCGGCGTCCGCGGAAGAGCAGCAGCGCGGCGGCGATCAGCAGGATCACCCCGACGATGCCGAGGATGATCGGCACCCAGAAGCCGCCGACCTTCAGCTGGTCGACGTAGCCGCTGGCCTTGCTCGCCTGGTTGGAGACGGTGTCGTCGGTCCACTTGAAGGTGCCCTTCAGGGCGTCCATCCGGAACTCGCGCACCGCTTCCGGGGTGGCGTCGCTCTGGTCGGGCGACTTGAAGTACTGGTGCTGGTCCTCACGACCGTCGACGATGGTCCCGGTCTCCGGCTCGACCCACACGTGGCGGGTCGCGGCGGCGTACCGGTGCATCGTGATCGGGTCGTTCGCCCGCACTCCGCGCCCGGTGATGCCCCACCAGCGGGCAGGCATCGTCAGCATCGTGCCCAGAGCTGCTTCACCCTGCGCGTTGGGGAGGTTGGAGAGATCGGTCTCCGGGACATCACACACGAAGTGATACGTGTTGATCCCGTCGATGGTCTCCTCGCCCTCGAACTTCGCCGCGCAGTCCTGGCGGGTGTTGAGGTCGTAGTACGGGTAGTCGCGCTGCTGCACGTCGAAACCGAACTTGTACTGGTATCCGGTGCGGTTGTCGATGGCGACCGACACGTCGTTGACGTTGCCGCCCTCGGGGACCGCCTCGAGCTGCAGCGAGCTGACCGCCCCGTTGGGTGCCGAGGTCTTGCGGTTCACCGACACGCGGTCGATGGTCGCGGTCAGCAGACCGTCCTCACAGGTGCGGGTCTCGCCCGCAGCCGCGAAGCTGGGTTCGGTCTCGGTTCCCTCGGCGTCGCGCAGGCGGTCGATGCGCACGGTCTGCGCCGACTGCAGGCTCGCCTGGCGGCTGTCCGACGGTTCGATGATGATCGAGCGTCGCTGCTGGGTGAGATGCGCCTCGAGAGTGCGGGCACGATCCTCGGACACCGAGCAACGGTCGAAGATCACCGCCGGGAAGCGCTCTCCGGTCGAACCGTCCGCCGCCACCGTGGTCGCGTCAGAGGTGATGTCCAGATCGAGCGGAACCACCTTCAACTGCGGCACGAGGTAGAGCGGTATGGCGATGGCCGCCGCGATACACGCAGCGCCGAAGAAGGCCAGCACTGCCGGCACAAAACGTCTCATGTATGACTCCTGGAATCAGCTGATCGCTCCCACCCTAACTGTCGCGTGTGCCACAGTTGGCCACAGTCGGTCCGACATGCCGGGATCCGCGGCGGGGAGTCAGCCCGGGGCGGCTCGACGATCGCGTTCGGCCTCCTTCAGGATGCCGGCCATGTATCCGTAGATCTCCTTGTCGGACATGGCCTTCCACCGCGGCGCCAGCAGCTTCGTGTACTTCTCGACGTACAGCAACTGCTTACCCACGAGGACGAGTTCACGCGGGAGCCGTGCGTCGTGGGCCTTGGCGACGGCGGCGAGTTGCCGCCCGAGGTCGGTGTATGACATCGAACCGAGGTCGGTGGTCGACAACGGAGTCGTCACCTTCTTGATGTCCTCCGCGCCCTGCGACGTCGAACCCGGCTTGTGGACGGCGCCGAGGAGGAAGATCGCCCGGCCGGCGGACTCGTAGTCCCCGCGGACCACGAGGTCGACGACGAGCTGGCGGAGTATGCGCCGGGTGCGCGGGGTGAACCGCCCGACGATGCCGAAATCGAGGAGGACCAGCTTGCCCGCGTCGTCGACGAGGACGTTCCCGGCGTGCAGGTCCCCATGGAACAACCCGCCGTGGAATGCCGAGTCCAGCAGGGACAGCAGGAGGTTGCGGCACAGCGCGACTCCGTCGTGGCCTGCGGCGCGTACGGCCGCGACGTCGTCGATGCGGATGGCGTTGATTCGTTCCATGGTCAGCACGCGCTGCGTCGTGAAGTCGTCGTAGACGTGCGGCACGCGGACTCGGTCGCCGTACGGGCCCGGCTGCAGGCAGGCGAACCACTCGCGCATGGTGTCGGCCTCGATGCGGAAGTCCAGTTCGGCGTCGAGGCCGGCCGCGAAGTCCTCGACCACGTGCCGCGCGCTGAGCATCCGCCCGTACTCGGAGATCTCGACGAGGCCGGCGAGGCGTTCGAGGATCGCGACGTCGGGCGCCAGGCGGTCGGCGATGCCCGGACGCTGGATCTTGACGACCACCTCCTCGCCGCCCTGCAGGGTCGCGGTGTGCACCTGGGCGATCGACGCGGACGCGATGGGCACCGGATCGAACGTGGCGAAGACTTCCTCGGGTGCCCGGCCCAGTTCGGCGATGAACTGTGCACGCATGAGCGCGGGGTCGGCGGGTTTCACGCGGTCCAGGAGCGATTCGAACTCGGTGGACATCGATTCGGAGAAAACGCCGGGACTCGAGGCGATGAGCTGGCCGAGCTTCACGTAGGTCGGACCCAGGTGTTCGAACGTGGTCCGGATCTCGTGCGCGACGCGGGCGGCGCCGGGTGGGCGACCCCGTAAAGCGTCGCCTGCCGTGTGGAGGACGAAGCGTCCGACGCCCGCAGCCGCGTGAGCGGTGGTCGTCCCGAATCGCGTGAGCTCGGCGATCGGGGACACCGGGTGCAACTGCGTGCGCTGACCGTCGTCGACTGAGCTGTTGATCGTCACCGTCGGTCATTGTAACGATCATCGGCGGCGGATCCAGTGCCCGCGACGCCGCGACGTGCCGTTATGGCAACGAGGGCCCGCGCGGGGCACACTGGCGGCGTCGGACACATGCATCAGCCCGCATCTGTTCGTGTGTCGTCGGTGCGTCGCGCACCACCCCACCTGCCACCCATCGAATGTGTACCGAGGAGTCTGCATGCCCACCACGGTCAACGCCTACATCGCGCCGGCAGCCGATCGCCCGCTCGAACCGACCACCATCGAGCGGCGTGATCTCGGTCCGAACGACGTGTCGATCGACATCGCGTTCGCCGGGATCTGTCATTCCGACATCCACACGGCGCGCGACGAGTGGGGCGGGACGAGGTTCCCGGTGGTCCCCGGCCACGAGATCGCCGGGACGGTCGCGGCCGTCGGCGAGTCCGTCACCCGGTATGCCGTGGGTGACCGGGTCGGCGTGGGTTGTTTCGTCGACTCGTGCCGTGAGTGCGAACCGTGCCGCCTCGGCGAGGAGCAGTACTGCGAGCGAGGCAACGTGGGGACCTACAACGCCGTCGGACGCGACGGGTCGCCGACGCACGGCGGCTACAGCACCTCGATCGTCGTCGACGAGAACTACGTCCTCCGGATTCCGGACGGCATCGCACTCGACGAGGCCGCACCGTTGTTGTGTGCGGGCATCACCCTCTACTCACCGCTGCGGCACTGGGGCGCGGGACCCGGCAAGAAGGTCGCGATCGTCGGACTCGGCGGGCTCGGCCACGTCGGCGTGAAGATCGCGCACGCACTGGGTGCGGAGGTGACCGTGGTGTCCCAGTCGCTGAAGAAGATGGAGGACGGTCTGCGGCTCGGCGCCGACCACTATCACGCGACCAGCGACCCGCAGACCTTCCGGGAACTCCGCAGCACCTTCGACCTGATCCTGAACACCGTGTCGGCGAATCTTCCGATCGGCAAGTACCTGGGCATGCTCGCCCTCGACGGCACACTCGTGGAACTCGGTCTCCCCGAACATCCGATCGAGGTCCCGGCGGGCGCGCTGATCGGCAAGCGGCGCAGTTTCGCGGGTTCGATGATCGGCGGCATCGCGCAGACCCAGGAGATGCTGGACTTCTGCGCCGAGCACGGCATCGGCGCCGAGATCGAGGTGATCTCCGCCGACCGGATCAACGAGGCCTACGACCGCGTCGTGGCGTCGGATGTGCGCTACCGCTTCGTGATCGACACCTCGACGCTGTAGGGGTGTGCGTCATGTTTGCGGCCTGAATCCGGTGGGCACCCGTCGAGGGAGTCGACGTGCCCCGACGACAGGCAAGGAGGCCGCGCATGAATTCGACCCGATTCCGCGAGCTGGCAACTGCAACCGGTCCGTTCGCCACCATCTACATCGACGACTCGCACAACACCGAGGACGCCGCCCACACGATGGAACTCCGGTGGCGAGCCCTGCGGGAGGAACTCGAGTCGGCGGGGGCCGACGCGGCGGTGGTGGAGTCGATCGGCAATGCCCTGCTCGACGGGGCGCCGGCCGTCGGGCCCAGTGGCCGTGCGGTGATCGCCGGTCCCGACGGTGTCCTCCTCGACCAACACCTCATCCGACCACCGGTCACATCCGTGGCACGGTATTCGCCGGTGCCCTACCTGGTTCCGCTGGTCGAACACGGCACGAGTGCCCCGAGACACGTGATCGCCGCGGTCGATCACGCCGGCGCCGACATCGAGCTCTTCGAAGCCGGCGGGTCCTCGTTGATGCGCGAAAGCGTTGAGGGAGAGGGCTATCCGATCCACCACGCCGCCGGTGCGGAATCGCCCGGGTATGGGGACCCGCAGCAGCGCAGCGACGAGCAGAACCGCAAGAACATTCGTCAGATCGCCGACCGGCTGACCGCGATCGTCGACTCGGACAACCCCGAGCTCGTGTTCGTGATCGGTGAGCTCTCGTCGATGTCGGATCTGCGTTCGGCGGCTCCGGAGCGGCTCGCCGAGCGACTGGTCGATCTCCAACTCGGCGCCCGGGACAGCGGCATCGCTGACGACGACGTCCGCAAGGCGGTGACCACCGAACTCGAACTGCGCCAGAATCGCACGATGGCCGACGCGGCGGAGAGTCTGCAGGCAGGACTCGGGCATCGCCCGGCCCTCGCGGTCGAAGGACTGACGGCCGTGTGCGGGGCGTTGCGTAACGGCGAGGTCGAGACGCTGATCATCGGCGACCTCGGCGATGCGACGGTCTTCGACGGCGGAGACGCCGCGGGGGGCCTCGACACGATCGCGCCGACGGCGGAGAACCTCTCTGAGCTGGGCCTGGCCCCGGAACGTACGCTGCGTGCCGACGAGGCCCTGCCGGTGGCGGCGGTTCTCACCGGCGCCGATCTGGTCCGGATCGACGAGCGCGTTGCCCCGCGCGACGGGATCGGAGCGGTCCTTCGCTATGCGCCGAGGACGTCCGCCGACGACTGAGACGGGGTGAGTGTTGGTGGCGGCGATCGTCGTCTTGTCGGTCGTTCTGTGTCAACGCGGTTCGGCCGAGTCCGAGCCGGTGGCCGATCCACATCTGGCGACCGGGGCGTGATCGCGTTTACGTCTTGCCGTCACCGGGAAAACGGACATGCGACAGAGGCTCCATCGCGAGACACCGACCGAAGGATCGATGAATCTGATGTCTGAGGAATTGCCCATGGAACCAGCCGAAACCGGCACGCCCGAGGCGACGCCGGATGATGCTCGACGCAAGGTCGACGAACTCGAGGAGCGGACCGTCGACGAACCCGACACGGACGAGCAGGTGGACCCTTCCGCCGCCACCGCCCGCGACGACGAGGACAACCCGGACTCCCCTGCGGCGGGGGAGTCCGAGCCGCCGGACTGAGGCCCCGCCTGATCATGACGGCAGAGACGCACATGACCACCGAGAACGACGATCCGCGGCGCGCCGGAGCGCTGCGGATCGTCGCCGAACACGGTCTTCCGGCCGCCCTGATCGAGCGCGGTGAGGACCGCTTCGAGCAGATCGCCGACGAGCTGTCACTGGAGTACCGCGGACACACCGTCACGAGGGACACCACACTGCAGATGACGCCGCGCGGTGACTTGGAGACCGTCTGGGGCACGGATGACTCGGCCGACGAGGTGATCGTGTTCGTCACCGAGATGCCGCGGCTGTACAAGCCGCGGGACGCCGACGGCAACGATCGCAGCCCACGAAATCTCGTGGTGCTGGCCGAACTCGACCGCGAACGCAACGCCGCCGTCGTCTCGCTCCCAGCTCTCGGATCTGCTCCCCGGCGAGCGCTGCGGACCTTGATCTCGACCATCGCCGAGACGGTGACCGGTGCGGGGTCCATGCGCGAGTTCGAGGAGCAGCGCGGCATCGTCGTCATCGGCGACGGCGACACCGAATACGTGTGCGCCGAAGGCTATTCGCGTCGTCTGAAGTTGATGGCCGGGATGGTTCGGGGAAATCGACCGTGGCGGTTGATCCCAACCCTCACCGGCATGACCGCCGCAGCAGCGGCCGCGGCGTCGTTCGGCATCTTCTTCTCCACGATCTGGTCGATGGCGAATGCGTTGAGTGCGTGGCGTCTCGCCGCCATCACCCTGCTGTCGTTGGTGCTCGCCTCGCTATGGCTCATCGTCAACAATCGCCTGTGGGAACGGGTGACCGTCACCGCGAAACCGCGTGCGCGCCTCTACAACATGACGACGGTGTGCACCGTCGTGTTCAGTGCGGTGGTGCTGTACGCCGGGCTGTTCCTGGCGACACTGACGGCGGCGCTCATCGTCATCGAGGAGAACTTCCTCGCCTCGCAGCTCGGATATCCGGTGGGGCTGCGCAATTACGTGTACCTGGCGTGGTTGGCGACGTCGATGGGGATCTTCGCCGGCGCCCTCGGTTCCAGTGCCGACAGCTACGACGACGTCCTGCGGGCCACCTACGGATACCGGGAGCGACTGCGCCGCCAGGCTGCCGAGGACGCCGGTCATCTCGCGGACGACGAGAAGGCCTGAGTCGCAGGGCATCAGGCAACGATCTGCAGACGATCAAGGTCGTCCGGTAGATCCGCTGCTCACTCGTACGGCGGGAAGCTGTTCTGCGACAGCAGTCGAGCGAGGTGTGCCGCGTTTCGGGCGGCGGCATGGGTGGCGGAGTCGACGGGGTCGGGAACCGAGTCGAGGTCCTTGTAGTCGCGGCCGCCCATGGCTTCGTCGTTCCAGTAGGTGTTGCCCTGTCCGGGGATCGTGAACCCGATGTCGTTGAGCGCGCCGAAGACGTCGGCGATGATTTTGTGGGCGCCGTCCTCGTTGCCGACGACACCGCACATCGCCACCTTGCCCAACATGCCGGGGCGGCCGGCGTCGTCGGTCTCGGAGATCTCGGCATCGAGACGTTCGAGAACACGCTGGGTGACGCTGGACATGTGGCCAAGCCACGTCGGGGTCGCGATCACCAGGATGTCGGCGGCGGCAACCCGTTCGAAGAGCGCGGGCCACTCGTCACCGTCGCCCATGTCTCGTTCGACTCCCGGCCGGATGTCGAAATCCACCGCCCGGACGATGTCCCCGGTCACGCCCTGCTCGGCGACCGCGTCCAGGATGTGTCGGGCGATGAGCTCGCTGCTCGATTCAGCAGGAGAGGGTTTGAGGGTGCAGTTGATGGCGAGTGCTGTGGTCATGCCGCAAGGCGTACCCGCACCGACCCGGTTGCAACCCTCTCAGCCCGCGTGGTTCTCGGCGAGCATCGCCAGCCGTTTCAGGCATTCGTTGAGGCGCGGTGACATGACGGTTTCCTGGATGGTCGGCGGAATCCATCTCAGCGGCGGGGTCTCCACGAACTCCTCCATGCCGATGAGGGAACCGTCACCGTCCTTCTCGATCGTCATGCGGATTCGTGCGCGACCGAAAGGCCACCCGGCGGCCGACATTTCGAGAAGCCCGGCCTTCGACTCGACGGATTCTGTCTCGTCGTTGAGCAGGGCCGGCCACACCCCCGCCGAGTGATAGATCTTCGATCCGGGTTGCGGCCATGTGTGGTCGACGTTGCGGATGCGGGAGGCCCCGACGACCCACGAGGCGTACAGCCAGCCGTTGGACAGCACCGACCAGACCTGCGCCGGTGTGGCACTCGTATGACGTTCGACTCGGTTCATGCTCCGCTGCTCCGTTCAGTGGTTGTTGTCGGTCTTGGTCAGTCGTCGGATGATGTTGCGGTCGAACACTCTTCGCGGGAATCCGCGGAACCCGTCCGAGGCGAGGGCAGCGCGCGCGGCATTGTTGCCACAGGCGCCGTGGACCCCGCCACCGGGGTGCGCTCCCGACCCAGCCAGGTAGAGGCGATCCACCGGCGTCGACGCACCGCCCAGGTTCGGCGTCGGGCGGAAGATCAACTGCTGGAACAGTTGTGCCGTACCGCCGTTGACCGTCCCGTGGACGAGATTGGCGTCGGCGGCCTGCAGGTCGTGTGGGGTCTGGACGTGCCGTCCCACGATGAGGTCGGAGACACCGGGCGCGTGGGCTTCGAGGACGGCGTCCATCCTGCGAGCCAGCAGCTGGGCCGCCTCGTCGTCGGTCACCCCGCGCGGGAGATGGCTGTAGGACCAGGCGCTTTCGGTGCCCGCGGGGGACCGGCCCGGGTCCGCGGTGGTCATCTGGCCAAAGAGCAGGAACGGATGCTCCGGGACACGGCCGGTTTCGATGTCGGCGGTCCCGTAGGCGATGTTGCGCGCGTCGGCGCCGAGGTGGATGGTGCCGGCTCCGCTGAGATTGGTACTGCGCCAAGGGATCTTCTCACGCAGGGCGTAGTTCACCTTGACCACCGGGGTGTCCCAGGTGAAGGTTCGCAGGTCGTCGAGGACGCGCGCGGGCACGTCGTCGGCCGACAGCAGCTCGGTGTAGAGCGTGGGCGCCGCCACGTCGGCGAGCACGGCGCGCTTCGCCGGCCATCGGCGGCCGGTACTGTCCACGACCCCGGTGGCCCGCCCGCCCTGGACGTCGATCCGGGTGACGCGGGTGTCGCAGACGACGGTCACCCCGGCGCTCTCGGCGCGGCGTCGAAGGGCCGCGGGCAGCGCGCTCGCCCCGCCCACGGGTACGGGATAACCGGTGTCCTGGCCGAGCATGGTCAGCAGGTACCCCATCAATCCGCTGCCGGGTGCGTGGAGCGGGATGTCGGCGTGCAGGGAGTTGCCGATGATGAGCAGACCGGATTTCTCGCTGTGGAAGAGTTCACGCACCATTTGATCGGCCGGCAGGATCAGGAACCGGGCCAGGCGCAGGGCGTCGGCCGTGCCGAGCGAGCGGAGGAGCGACAACAGCGCGCGGACCGGGGGGAACGGACCGAACAGGGTGTCGAGGATCGCGGGCCGGAGTTGCTGCCACTGCTCGACCAGGTCGAGCCAGGCGCGCCGGTCACGCTCGTCGAAGGTGGCCAGATGCGCGGCCGTGTCGGCGGCATCGGGGAAGACGACCGGCGCGTTGACGTCGTCGGGCCCAGCGGGGTGGCCGAAGGCCAGCGGTGCGCGGCTCCACTCCAGACCGTGATCGGCGAGGTCGAGGTCGGCGAAGACCGGCGACGCCACCGCGAGCGGATAGAAGGCGCTGAACAGGTCGGTGACGTACCCGGGGGTGATCTCGGCGCTCCGGACCGCGCCGCCGACCTCGGGCTGCGCTTCGAGGAGCGTGACATCCCAGCCCGCGTCGGCGAGCCGGATCGCGGCGATGAGCCCGTTGTGGCCGGCCCCGACGACCACTGCATCCGACACACTCAACGGTCGACTCCCCTCGTCCGTATCGATCTCACCCGGCCGATGTGCTCCGGGCCGGTACGCCACGCTGTCCGGTGCGCGGGTTACCCGCGGCCCCCGACCGTAAACGCCGACGATGCGCGGGCGGTGGACGCGCGGGTCGAGGTGCAGCCGTGCCCGGCGATTCTGTGCGATGTGTAGCGCCGGGGCAAGCGGGTAGTCCGCACGGGTGACGAACTGGTCTGAACTCCGGTCGCTGCGCCTGGACCCGGCGTTTCCGCCCGCGCGACTGTGGCATCCGCAGGTCTCCGATGGCCGGCTTCGTCGGCGCTGCGCCGGGCGGCCGGTGGTGATCACCGGTGCCGGGGCGGGGATGGGCCGGGCACTCGCGCGGCGGTTCGGTCGTGCGGGTGTCGAGGTGTTCCTGAGCGATGTCGACCTTCCGGCGGCGCGGGAGACGGTGCGGTTGTGCGACGCCGGTGCCCGGGTGCATCTCGACGAGGTCGATGTGTCCGACGCCGATGCGATGACCGCATATGCCGACGCCGTCGTCGGTCGGTCCGGCCCGCCGGCCATGGTGTTCAACAATGCCGGGATCACGATGGTGGCGGGCGTTCTCGAGGAGGACGACGAATACGCGCGGCGGATCATGGCCGTGAACCTCGGCGGCGTCGTGAACGGCACCGTGGCCTTCCTCCCTCATCTACAGGCGGCCGGCGGCGGGTCGATCGTGAACACCTCCAGCGCCTTCGGATTCCTCGGTTGCCCCACGCAGTCGGCGTACTCCGCCTCGAAGTTCGCCGCGCGCGGCTACTCCGAGACCATCCAGCTACAGCTTCGTGCCGAAGGGTCCGACGTTCGGGTGCACAGTGTCCATCCCGGCGTCGTGCACACCGAGATCGCGGCCCGCGCGTTGTACGTGACGCCCGGGGTGCAGGACTTCGTGACGCGGGGGTTCAACCGTCGCCTGCCCGGTACGCGGCCGGATGCCGCGGCAGCGGCGATCCTGCACGGGGTCCTGAGCGGCCGGGACCGCATTCCGGTCGGCCTCGACGCGCGAGCACTCGACGTCGGTGTCCGCGTCCTGGCCGGAGCGGTGCAGCGCCCGATCGCGACGCTGACCGGTCCGGTGTTCCGACGCATGCTGGGCGAGGCCGCGCTTGCCGGTTCGGCGCCGGCCGTCGTCCGGACCTGACAAGGCGAACCGTCGTCGGGCCCGACGACGGTCCGCTGTGTCCCGCTCAGTCGTTGTGCGAGGCCAGGTTCCGGGTGGCCGGACCTTCGAGGACCTCGCCGGTGTGGCTGAATCGCGAACCGTGCAGCGGGCAGTCCCAGGACTGCTCGGCGTCGTTCCACCGCAGCACGCCGTAGAGGTGTGTGCACAGCGGCGCGACGGACCGCGTCTGGCCCTGCACGGTGCACACGCCCTCGGGCTTCACGCCGGAACGCCCGACGCTGCCGTCGCCTTCCTTCGGTGCATCGTCGGTCGGCTTCAGCAGCGACAGGTAGCCGGCGGCCATGTATCCCGCGACCTGCGCGTTGGCCGACACCGCCGAGGCCAGCGAGCCGGGGCGGCTGATCTCGGTCGTGCGCCACGGGCGCAGGGTCGTGGACCACTGCGGTTCGGAACCGAGGATGCGTCCCGTCATCGCGAGCGCCGCGGCGACGCCGTTGGTCAGACCCCACTTGGCGAAGCCGGTCGCCACCTGCACCGAGTCGACGCCCGGCAGAATCGGTCCGACATAAGGCAATTCGTCGATCGTCGTGTAGTCCTGGGCCGACCAGCGCGCGACCATCTGCGCCGAGGGGAAGTGCTTCTGGGTCCAACTGATCAGGTCGAGGACATGCTGTCGCTCGGACTTCGTCCGGCCCACCTCGTGTCCGAAGCCGCCGACCATGAGCAGTTCGCGGTCGTAGCCGGGCCGGGACACCGTCCGCAGTGAGACCGACGGGTTGTCGGAGCCGAGGTACATCTCGCCGGGCATGCCCCCGTCGACGGTGAACGCCGCGGCGTAGGACCGCTGGGGATGGACCCGGGCGAAGTAGCCGCCACGGTCGAGGAAGGGCTGTCCGGTGGCGATGACCACCGAGTCGGCACGGACGTCACCGGCGTCGGTCGAGAGGACGTTCGGTGAGCCGTGGCGGAGGCCCTGCACACGGACGCCCTCGTAGAAATGGCCGCCGTGTGCGCGCAGGTCGTCGGTCAGGGCACGGAGCACAACCATCGGGTCGATCTGGGCCTGACCGTCGAGGCGAATCGCGGTGCGGACGTCGAAGGGCAGTTCGGGACAGTCGACGTGTTCGACGGGGAGGTCATGCGCGCGGCAGGCTTCGAACTCCTTCTCCACCGACTTCGCGCCGGACGCGGTGGCGGCGAAGGTGAGGGCCGCGCGTTCGTCGACCTGCAGGCCGCGGTGTTCGAGATAGTGACGCAACCAGGCCTGTCCCTCGCGGTTGGCGTCGACGTAGTCCTGTACGGCCGAGTGGCCGTGGCGGCTCGCGATCGACGACAGTCGAGTGCCCTGGAGCAGCGAGAGCTTGCCGGTGGTGTGGCCGGTCGCCGCGGCACCCATGTGCCGGGCTTCGAGGACCGCGACCGACTGGCCCGCGCGGGCCAGCAGCAGGCCGGTCGTCAGACCGGTGATGCCACCTCCGACGATGACCTGGTCGAATCTGTCGACGACGTCGATGGGCATCGTCTCCGGGCGAACATCGGGCAGGTACTCGGGGGCCGCCTCACCTGCGGGGTCGAACCAGAGGGTTTTCATGCTGACCGGGTTTGCCCTTGCCGGAGGCGCTCAAACATCGGGGCCGGAGACGATCAAACATCGGAGCCGGCGGGCCGCCGAGCATTTCGGGTGGCGCACTCGCAGGGTAGGGTTTTCGACTGGGAATCGAAAACACATCCGGGGTGTTGCCCGGAGGGCCGGCGGCACCCTGAGCCGCGGCGAGAGGCGGTTGACATGAGCGGGTTGACTCGCGGACTGACCGGGACCGAGGAGACGGTCCGCGCCGACCTCGTGGTGGTGGGTGCCGGAATCGCCGGACTGACGGCGGCGCTGTGGGCCGCCCACGAGGGGCTCCGGGTAGTCGTGCTCAACAAGGGGCCGGGCTGGGACGTCGCGAATGCGGAGCAACCCACGTCCACGTTCTACGCGCAGGGTGGTGTCGCGGTCGTGATGCCCGGCGCGGAGACGGGAAGCTCGGACAACGCCGATTCCGTGGACCGCCACCTCGCCGACACGGTCGCCGCCGGCGGCGGTCTCACCGATGCCGCGGCGTCGGGCCTCATCCTCGCCGACGGCTGGGACTCGGTGTCGGCCCTGATCGGCTGGGGTGCCGAATTCGACCGGGACACCGACGGTCGGCTCCTGCGCACCCGTGAGGGCGGCCACACCCGCCGGCGCATCATCCACGCCGGCGGCGACGCAACGGGGGCCGCGATCCAGCGCGCGTTGCACGAGGCCGTCCGGCAGACCGCCGGCGGAGACGTGCCGCCGATCCGGTTCCTCGACGACACGATCGCCACCGCGATCCACCTCGACGACGGCCGGGCAGTCGGTGTCGCGTGCCTGCGCGACGGCCGTCCCACGTCGGTCCTCGCCCCGACCGTGCTCCTCGCGACCGGCGGGGCGGGGCACCTCTACGCCGCCACCACGAATCCGGCGGGCGCCACCTGCGACGGCATCGCGCTGGCACTGCGCGCCGGGGCGCAGGTGGCCGATCTCGAGTTCATCCAGTTCCACCCGACGATGCTCTACACCGCGGGCGCGCGGGGTCGGCGGACCCTCATCAGCGAGGCGGTGCGCGGCGAGGGCGGACGGCTCGTCGACGTCGACGGCCGGTCGGTCACCGCGGGCGTCCACCCGATGGGCGATCTCGCTCCCCGCGACGTGGTGGCCGACGCGGTGCAGACCGCGATCGAGCTCACCGGGCACCCGTGCGTGTATCTCGACATCGCCGACGTCGGCGACTTCGAGACACGCTTCCCGACGGTGACCGCAGGTGTCCGCGCGGCCGGCCTCGACCCCGCGTCCGGACGGATCCCGGTCGTCCCCGGCGCGCACTATCTGTGCGGCGGGGTCGTGACCGACGAGTCGTCCCGCACCGCGGTCGACGGGTTGCTCGCGGCCGGCGAAGTCGCGCGGACCGGGCTGCACGGCGCCAATCGGCTGGCATCGAACAGCCTGCTGGAAGGCCTGGTGATGGGCCGTCGCGCGGCCGCCGTGGCAGTCGCGCGTCGCGAGATCCCGGTCCCCGAACGCGCCGAACGGAAGGTCGAGCGGCCGGTCCCCGTCCTGGACCGCGAGCAGCTCCAGAACATGATGACGCGACACGTCGCGCTACGACGGTCGGCCGCAGGTCTCACCGAAGTCGCCGCGACGCTCGCCGCCGCGCCGCGTCGGACGGCCGACTCGGTACGCGACATCGAGGACGCGGCACTCACGCTCACCGCGTCCGCGGTCGTCGCCGCCGCTGCCGCGCGTACCGAATCCCGCGGAGCGCATGTCCGCACGGATTTCCCGTTGACCGCCGATGTGGCGGAGTCGCGGGTGTTCCGGATCATCGACGGCGAACTGCGGGAGGCCCGTCCCGTAGGCCTGCCCGGCTGAGCGGACCGGTCAAGTCGACGCCTCCGGGGTGCTGTCGGAGATAGATTGACCC
The DNA here is from genome assembly GCF_042668985.1 of Gordonia sp. NPDC057258. Classification (NCBI taxonomy): domain Bacteria; kingdom Bacillati; phylum Actinomycetota; class Actinomycetes; order Mycobacteriales; family Gordoniaceae; genus Gordonia; species Gordonia sp. NPDC057258. The sequence goes on along the minus strand of NZ_JBHUXZ010000001.1, from coordinate 88,089 downwards.
CGATGACCCAGATCTCCGCAGACGGTTCGGGGCCCGAGGGCGGCCCCGATCACGACGACCCGGATTCCCGCGCCCCTGTTCCCGGGGGCCCGGAACGAATCACCCTCGAGCTCGGACACATCACCCTGCATGCGCTCGCGTGGGGTCCCGCGGCCGGTCCGGTGGTCGTGTGCCTGCACGGATTTCCCGACTCGGCATGGACGTGGCGGCACCTCGGGCCCGAACTCGCCGGCGCCGGGTACCGCGTGGTCGCCCCGTTCACACGCGGTTACGCACCGTCGGAGATACCGGAGGACAACGACTTTCACGTTGCGGCGCTGGCCTACGATGCGCTGGCGGTTCATCGCGCGGTCGGAGCCGGCCCCGACGCCGTCCTGATCGGGCACGACTGGGGCGCGATGACGGCGAACGCGGTGGCGCACCGCGACGACAATCCGTACGCGCGGGTGATCTCGATGTCGGTCCCGCCGGTTCCGGCGGTCCGGCGCTCGATCGGCGGTGGGGTCGACGGCGTCAAGACGCTCGCGCGTCAGGCGGTGATGAGCTGGTACATCGCGTTCAATCAGCTGCCGTGGTTGCCCGAACGGACTCTCGACCGCCTCATCCCGCTCCTGTGGCGCCGCTGGCTGCTCGATTCGGCGGCGACTCCTGTCCGGTCCGACCACCGACTGGACGTCGACCACGCGCTCGCGGCGCTGCCCACACGTGCCCATCGGACAGCTGCGCTCGGGTACTACCGCGCACTCCGCAGGCTGCGGACCCATCCTCGGTACGCCGCGTTGCGGAACGACTGGCTGGGCGAACCACGTTCTCCCACATTGTATTTGCATGGTGCAGACGACGGGTGCATGCAGTCGCGTCTTGCGGACACGGTCCGCGAGGTGTTGCCGGCGGGCAGTGCGGCCGCGGTCGTCGCCGGGGCGGGCCATTTCCTGCACCTCGACCAGCCGGACGAGGTGAACGCGAGGATCCTCGCGTTCCTCGGTTCGGACGCGCGGGGCCAAGAGGGTGGCACCGGACCGGCCCGCTTCGTACACTGACCCGCGGGATCTTCACCACACCGTGGCCACCGGGGGAGGGCCACCGCAGAAGCGCATGCCGGGGGGGCTTGCCACCGGGCGGCAGGAAGCCGACGGGTACGAGAAGACGACCGTGCGCTCCACACGGGTGTGGTCGCGCGAAGATCTCGCGGCGATGCAAGGCATGAAGGGGAGTCCGTATGAACGGCGAAGGCTGTTGGTCGACGGTGGTGTGCCGGCCGACCGAACGCGCGGCGCTGGGGCTGTCGGGTGACTCCGATTGGTTGCTGCAATGCCGTCTGGCGATCGGCCATCGGGGTAATCACGCCACCGACGCGAGCACCCACCCGCGGCACGACCGCCGGTTGTGGCTCGAGTGGAACGACTTCGACGACCGCGCGCAGTCGCTCATCGAACGCAATCCGTGCCCGGTCCCGTCCCCGGAGGGCGCCGGGTGCGTGTTCTTCGCCGGGCACGGCGGCCCGCACTTCTATGCGCGCAGCAACGGCCACGCACCGTCGGTGATGACCGGCGCGAGCGCTTCCAACCCGCAGACCGTCGCGCCTGATCACGCCGTCGACCCGCTGCGTCAGCCGCCGCAGATGGGTTCGTCACGGATGGGTTCGCACCGCCTGCCCGACTCGCACCCGGCTGCCCTGCCGACGCAACACCCGGCGGCCGAGCCCGAACCGAACGAGTATCGCGGCGGACGCCGGTCGACCAATGCCGAGCCGCTGGCCGCCGAGGACTACCACGGCCGACGCCACCGGACCGACGGCTACGCCGTCGCCTACTCGCCGGCGCCGGACCCCGGCAGATCGTTCGGCGGACAGGCAGGCAGCGGCCCGGCCGGCCCGTCGGTCCGTGTCCCGGGTTCGGAGACGACGGGCATCGCGCCGGGGAACGTCCCGGCCGTGCCCGACGACCCCACCGCTCCGGGATTCGACGCGGCGCGTGTTGCCGCCATCGGGGACGCGCTCGACGAGGTCGCTGCCGCCCTGGCGAAATTGGCCGCAGCACTCCGCTCGTAGGGGCATCCGAAACACCACGACACCGCTGGTTCTCAGGGAGCAGTAGTTGGGCTCGCTCCGAGCGCAACGGGTTCTTTCCACATACGGTAGGGGGGTACCGTTTCGGGGTCGGCGGTGGTATACCTGGTCGGGCATACCCTTGAGGGGTATCCGGACGGGAGAGATCATGGACGAGCACCAGCACGGCTACATCGGCCGGAAGGACGACTATCTGCGCCGCCTGAAGCGCATCGAAGGTCAGGCGCGAGGTCTGCAGCGGATGGTGGAGGAAGACACCTACTGCATCGACATCCTGACGCAGGTGTCGGCGATGACCAAGGCGCTGCAAGCGGTCAGCCTCGGGCTCCTCGAAGAGCACATGGCTCACTGCGTCGTGCATGCCGCGCAGGAGAGCGACGAGGCCGGCAAGGCCAAGGTCGACGAGGCCATGGCCGCGATCACCCGCCTGGTCAAGTCCTGACCGTCCTTCCTGATCCATCCCCGTTGACTTCGACGATCCGAGGAGTATCCGCATGAGCACCACCAGCACCTACACCGTCACCGGCATGACCTGCGGCCACTGTGCCGCGTCCGTTCGCGAGGAGATCGAGGCGCTGCCGGGCGTGACCAGTGTCGAGGTCACCGTCGACGACGGCTCGGTGCGGGTCGCGGCCGACCGTGAACTCGGTCGAGACGAGGTCGCGGCCGCCGTCACCGAAGCCGGCTACGCACTGGTCTGACCATGAGATCCGTTGCCACCGGGCCCCTGGCCTACGTCGTCGCGCTGATCGCGGTCTTCGTGATCGCGTTCGGCGTCGGGCGTGCGTGGGGCCCCGACGTGGAGCCGGTGACTCACGACGCACCGTCACACGGCGTCGTCACCGGCGAACCGACATCCGACCCGCATGAAGGTGGTCACCCATGACCGCGAGTACCGGACAACTGGTCGACCTCGACATCACCGGCATGACCTGCGCGTCCTGCGCCAACCGCATCGAGCGCAAGCTCAACAAGATCGACGGTGTGACCGCGTCGGTGAACTACGCGACCGAACGTGCCCACGTCGAGGTACCTGCGGGTCTGGCGCCCGGCGACCTCGTCGAGGTGGTCCGCGCGGCCGGCTACGACGCATCGCCGATCGTGCCCGATTCGTCGGCCTACGCTCCGGAACACCCGGGAGCGGGGTCCGGCGATCCCGAATTGGACGGTCTCCGGCAGCGCCTGATCGTCTCCGCGATCCTCTCGGTGCCGGTGATCGCGCTCGCGATGATCCCGGCGCTCCAGTTCACGTACTGGCAGTGGTTGTCCCTGACGCTCGCCGCGCCGGTCGTCGTGTGGGGGGCCTACCCGTTCCACCGCGCAGCGTGGATCAACCTGCGCCACGGCGCCACGACGATGGACACCCTCGTGTCCGTCGGCACCCTCGCGGCGTTCGGATGGTCGCTGTACGCGCTGTTCCTCGGCACCGCGGGCACGCCCGGGCTCACCCACGGATTCGACCTGCTGCCCCAGCGGACCGACGGATCGTCGCACATCTACCTCGAGGCCGCGGCCGGCGTCACGACCTTCCTACTGGCCGGCCGCTATTTCGAGAAGCGCGCCAAGCGGCGGGCCGGTGACGCACTCGCCGCGCTGATGGACCTTGGGGCCAAGGACGTCGTCGTCCGACGGTCCGACGGTGCCGAGTCCCGAATCCCCATCGCGCAGTTGGCGGTCGGCGACGAGTTCGTGGTCCGGCCCGGTGAGAAGATCGCCACCGACGGAGTCGTCGTCGACGGTGCGTCGGCGGTCGACGCGTCGATGGTGTCCGGCGAATCCGTACCGGTCGAGGTCACCTCCGGCGACTCGGTGGTCGGCGCGACCGTCAACACCAGCGGTCTGCTCGTCGTGCGTGCGACCGCTGTCGGTTCCGACACCGCGCTCGCCCAGATGGCCCGCATGGTGACGGCGGCGCAAGAGGGCAAGGCCGACGTCCAGCGACTGGCCGACCGGATCTCGTCGGTGTTCGTCCCGATCGTGATCGCGATCTCGCTTGCGACCCTGGGCTTCTGGCTCGGCGTGGCGTCCACGACCGACTTCGCCGGTGGCGATGTGACCTTCGCGTTCACCGCCGCCGTCGCGGTCCTCATCATCGCGTGCCCGTGCGCGCTCGGACTCGCCACTCCGACGGCCCTGATGGTCGGTACCGGGCGAGGGGCACAGCTGGGCATCCTGCTGAAGGGCCCGGAGGTGTTGGAATCGACGCGACGCGTCGACACGATCGTGCTGGACAAGACCGGCACCGTGACGACGGGTGAGATGTCGCTGTCCGGGATCACCGTGGCCGACGGCTATGCGCGCGAACAGGTCCTGGGCTGGGCGGCATCGGTGGAGTCGGGATCGGAACACCCGATCGCGGCGGCCATCGTCGACGCGGGACGCGACCACATCGACTCCCGCGTCCGAGATTTCGTGTCCACGCAGGGCGCCGGTGTCGCCGGGATCGTCGGCGACCGGTTCGTGACAGTGGTGTCGCCGAACACGATCGACGCGCCCCTGCCACCGCCGCTCGACGATGCGGTGGTCGTCGCGGAATCCGACGGCGCAACCGCGGTCGTCGTCCTGATCGCCGAGGATTCCTCCGAAGAGCCTGCCGGACAACCTGTTCCCGTCGCGGTTCTCGTGGTGGCGGACCAGGTCAAACCCTCGTCGGCCGCGGCGATCTCCGAGTTCCGGCGACTGGGTCTGACTCCGATGTTGCTCACCGGCGACAACGAGGGCGCCGCCCGGGCCGTGGCCTCGAGTGTCGGAATCGACGACGTCACCGCCGGGGTCAGTCCGAAGCGGAAGCTCGAGGTGATCGCCGAACTGCAGGAGCAGGGCCACGTGGTGGCGATGGTCGGGGACGGGATCAACGACGCCGCGGCGCTTGCGCAGGCGGATCTCGGCCTCGCGATGGGTACCGGCACCGACGTCGCGATGGCCGCCAGCGATCTGACGATCGTGAGCGGTGACCTGCGCGCGGTGGCCGATGCCATCGCCCTGGCGCGTCGAACCCTCGGCACCATCAAAGGAAACCTGTTCTGGGCCTTCGGGTACAACGTCGCGGCCATTCCTCTCGCCGCCGCGGGGATGCTGAATCCCATGATCGCCGGCGCGGCCATGGCGCTCTCGTCGGTGTTCGTCGTCGGCAACAGCCTGCGACTCCGCGGGTTCACGCCGCGGCGCTGATCGGAAACCGCCCTCGCCGGCGACGCCGACGACTCTTCGTCGTCTATGGTTCGCCGGCGGGCGGTTTTCGATCGGGTGCCCGGCCGTCAGGCGCTGGTGGCGACCCGCGCCGCTGCGTGCCGCCCGGCGCGTCGGCCGAAGTACGAGCCCTCGCCCAATTGCGTTCCGCTGCAGTATCCCTTGCAGTCCTGTGCGATGTTCGTGGCGCTGGCCCCGGCGGCGTAGAGCCCGCGGATGACGGTGCCCGACTCGTCGAGCACCTCACCGTCGAGTGACGTCGCCATACCGCCCATGGTGAACCCGGCGTACATGGCCTTGCCGAGCGACAGGTCGTAGGCCGCCCACGGTCCGGTGTCCTGGGGCTCGAGGAACTCGGGTGCCTTGTGGAAGTCGGGGTCTTCCTTCTTCGCTGCGTTCTCGTTGTAGCGGGCCATGGTCGCCTGCAGCTTGCCCTCGGGGATGCCGAGGTCCCGCTCCATCTCCTCGATGGTCTCCCAGCCGTCGATCAACGGGACCAGGTAGTTCTGCTTCTCGTTCATGTGCGACTCGTTGACGATGAGATAAGCCACCGAATCAGGTTGCTCGAGAACGAATCCCGATGTCCGCGCATGGTAGGAGTCCTCGGTGACGAACCGCTCGCCGAATTTGTTCACGATGACGCCCATGACCATGCTGGCGGGCGGGTAGATCGGCGCGGTGATGAACGCCTTGTCCATGTATTTCAGTGCGGCGCCGACCGATCGGCCCATGCGCAGGCCGAGGCCGTCGTCGTAGGTGTTGCCGAGCACGAACGGCTTCTCGGCGAGATGCGGGGTGTGTTCGGCGACCATGTCGGGGTTCATCACGAAACCGCCGGCGGCGATGATCACCGAGTCCGCGCGGATGACGCCCTCGGCGTCGGGCGTCTTCCACGTCACGCCGACGACCGCACCCTGCTCGTCGACGACCAACTGGCGGGCGCCGGTCTCATACCGGACCTCGGCACCCAGCTCATCGAGGCGGGTGACGAGCAGATCGATGACCAGCTTCGCGCCCCCGGTCTCCCCGGGGACCGGGACCTTGTGGCCGCGCGGTGCGGGGACGGCCTGGTTCTTGAACGGCCAGACCTTCTCGTTGCCGGTGAACATCAGTCCCTCGGTGCCGGGCTGGATCACGGCCTTCTCCGGATAGAAGCTGCGCTCGAAGGTGAAGCCGAGCCCTTCGAGCCAGTTGAAGTGGTCCACACTGTCGACGCAGTAGGCGTGGATCTTGTCGGCCTCGGGTTCGATCGACACGGCGGTGAGATACTTCTCCATCTCTTCGACGGAGTCGTCCTGGCCCGTGGCCTGCTGTACCGCGGTCCCGCCGCCGAGGTAGAAGAACCCACCGGAGAGCGAGGTGGTGCCGCCGGGCGCGGCGGCGCGCTCGAGCAACAGCACACGCGCGCCGTTGGCAGCGGCCTCGGCGGCGGCGCATCCGCCGGCGATGCCGAATCCGATCACGACGACGTCGACCTCGTCGGAGAACTCGCTCACCGAATCGACTGCGACGGTCTCGGGGATCTCGGTGCTGGTAGCCATGCCGCTCAGATTAGCGGACAAACTAGAACCTGTTCTAGTCTTGGTAACGATTCGTCGACGGGGTGCCGTCGGTGGTCACCGCCCGGTCTCGGACCATCAGACGCACGGCATATTCACAGGGTTCTCCGGTACCAAGGGATATGGCCTCCATCACGACGCGTCACGCATCCTCGCCGGCTCCTGCGCTGGCGGGCGTGGTCGCAGTCGGCGCGGCTCTCGCCGCGGGCGAACTGGCCGCCGTCCCGATCTCGCCCGACTCCTCCCCGTACTTCGCGGTCGGATCGTCGGTCGTCGACCATTCGCCCGAGGCCGTACGCAAGTGGGCCATCGAGACGTTCGGCGTCAACGACAAGCTCGCACTGTTCATCGGGATGGGCATCATCATCGCGGTACTCGCGGCGGCATGCGGATACCTCGAACGACGACGACCTCCGCTCGGCTCGGTGATCATCGGAGCCTTCGGGGTGGTCGGGATGCTGGCCGCACTCAACCGTCCCGATGCCGGTTGGACGCACGCACTGCCGTCGATCATCGCCGGCGTCGTCGGGATCGTCGTGCTGCGCGTCCTCATCGCGCAGCTACGTCCCAAGGGGGCGGAGTCCCCCGAGGCGGATCCCGACGCCGCGGGCGACGAGCCCACATCGGCTGTGCGGTCGGGTTTCTCGCGCCGCTTCGTGCTCACCGCCGGCGGTATCGCGGCCGCCGCGGTGGTCGTCGGTGTCGTGGCCCGGCGAGTGCTCGCCGACACTGCGGGCGTCGTCGCCGACCGTGCCCGAGTGCTATTGCCGCGTGCGGCGAGCCAGGCGCCGCCGATCCCGGCCGGTGCGCAGCTCGAGCTCTCGGGTGCAACCCCGTTCATGACCAGCAACGCCGACTTCTACCGCATCGACACCGCGTTGCAGGTTCCGACGCTCACGACCGACGAGTGGCGACTGCGAATCCACGGTGACGTCGACCGTGAGGTGACCCTGTCCTGGGATGACCTGCTCGCCATGCCGATGACCGAGCGGATCATCACGCTCGCCTGCGTGTCGAACGAGGTCGGCGGCGATCTCGTCGGCAACGCCAAGTGGCTGGGGGTGCCGATGCGCGAGGTCCTCGACCTCGCCGGGGTGAGGCCCGGGGCGGACATGCTGCTGTCCACGAGCGTGGACGGATGGACTTGCGGCACTCCGATTTCGACGGTCACCGACGGGCGCGACGCGCTTCTCGCCGTCGGGATGAACGGCTCGCCGCTTCCCCTCGAGCACGGATACCCGGTCCGGCAGGTGGTGCCGGGACTGTACGGGTACGTCTCGGCGACCAAATGGGTCATCGACTGGGAGATCACGCGGTTCTCCGAGGCCAAGGCCTACTGGACGACCCGCGGGTGGTCAGCGCTCGGCCCGATCAAGATGGCGTCGCGCTTCGACCGTCCGGCCGATGGCACCGAGCATCCGGCCGGGGAGGTCGTCGTGGCCGGCACCGCATGGGCCCAGCACACGGGCGTCGAGCGCGTCGAGGTGCGCGTCGACCAGGGGCCATGGCAACCCGCGGAGTTGACGACGGAGTACAGCATCGACACGTGGCGGCAATGGCGGTTCGCCTGGCAGGCGACCAAGGGCAACCACACCCTCGAGTGCCGGGCGATCGACAAGCAGGGCAAGCCGCAGATCGAGCGCTATCAGGCACCGGCACCCGACGGCGCGAGCGGACTCGACGACCGCACCTACACCATCGTCTGAGGCGGTACGGAGCCCGAGGCCGGAAAGACTCAGCAGGCCGGCGGGACGACACCTGTACAGACATGTGTCCAGAAATGGCGAAAACCGCAGCGTCAAGGGTGGAGTGAGGTATCTGACTCACCTGAGCTGTCGCTGAGAGCGCATGTTATGTTCATCGCACCTTTATGTGAGCCGGGTGACAGCCATCCTGTCCCATCCGAGCACCTCGTGACCTGCGTCAGGTCGTCCGCTGCGCCCACACATGGCGGAGCTGCACGATCTGGAAGCGGGTCACCTCGTTGACAAGACGCGCCGAGTCCTGGCGCCGAACCGCGGCGCTGCTCGATGGCGCCGGACCAGACAGGTGAGATAGATGACAGTGGGTGTCGTGCGCGAGACGGCCGAGGGAGAGCGCCGGGTGGCGCTGGTCCCGAAGGTCGTCGCCGCGCTGGTGGGCAAGGGTGTGCCCGTCGTGGTGGAGTCGGGGGCCGGTCTCGGCGCCCTGATCCCCGACGAGGCGTACACCGAGGCCGGTGCGACGATCGGCGATCCATATGGGTCCGATGTGGTCCTGAGGGTGTCGCCGCCGTCGGATGCGGAGATCGCGAAGCTGCGGAGCGGGCAGAAGCTGATCGGCTTTCTCGCGCCGCGCAACGCCGACAATCAGATCGCCACGTTGCGGGAAGCAGGCGTGGAGGCGTACGCGGTGGAAGCCATTCCGCGTATCTCGCGCGCCCAGGTGATGGACGCGCTGAGTTCGCAGGCGAATGTCGCAGGTTACAAGTCGGTCGTGGTGGCCGCGGATGTGTCGACGCGGTTCTTCCCGATGCTGACCACGGCGGCCGGCACGGTGAAGCCGGCGACGGTGCTGGTCCTGGGTGTCGGTGTGGCCGGGCTGCAGGCCTTGGCCACGGCCAAGCGTCTGGGTGCGCGGACCACCGGTTACGACGTGCGTCCCGAGGTCGCCGAGCAGGTCCGTTCGGTCGGCGCGCAGTGGCTCGATCTGGGCATCGACGCCGCCGGTGAGGGCGGGTACGCCCGTGAGCTCACCGACGACGAGCGAGCACAGCAGCAGCAGGCCCTCGAAGACGCGATCAAGGGTTTCGACGTGGTGATCACCACTGCGCTGGTGCCGGGTCGTCCGGCTCCGCGCCTGGTGACCGCGGCTGCGGTCGAGGGTATGAAGCCGGGCAGTGTCGTCGTCGACCTCGCCGGTGAGACCGGCGGAAACTGCGAGCTGACCGAGCCGGGTCAGACCGTCGTCAAACACGACGTCACCATCGCCGCACCGCTGAACCTGCCTGCCACGATGCCCGAGCATGCCAGCGAGCTGTACTCGAAGAACCTGCTGGCGCTGATCGAGCTGATGCTCGACGACAACGGCTCCATCACACCGGATTTCGACGACGAGGTCGTCGCGGCCGCGTGTGTCACCCGTACCGAGCAGGAGGTGTCTGCCTGATGTATGCCGGTCTTCTCGCGAATCTCGCGATCCTGGTGCTCGCCGGGTTCGTCGGCTTCGCTGTCATCTCCAAGGTCCCCAACACCCTGCACACCCCGTTGATGTCGGGCACCAACGCCATTCACGGCATCGTCGTGTTGGGCGCACTGGTCGTGCTGGGCAAGTTGCCCGCCGACGCCGGCTGGGGTGTGCGCATCATCGCGTTCGTCGCGCTGGTGTTCGGCACGCTCAACGTCATCGGTGGCTTCGCGGTCACCGACCGGATGCTGGGCATGTTCAAGGGTAAGAAAGAGGTGGCCAAGTGAACGGCTCCCCAGAGACTTCTGTGTCACAGCTGGTGCTCGCGGCGGGCGCGCACACCCCGAGTGAGGGCGTCGGCTACCTGGTGACCGCGCTCTACATCGTCTCGTTCTCCCTGTTCATCTACGGTCTGATGGGTCTGACCGGACCGAAGACCGCGGTGCGTGGCAACTGGATCGCCGCCGTGGGCATGGGTCTGGCGGTTGCCGCGACGCTGCTCTACGTGTGGAACGAGGGGGCGGTCGGTTCCGACGGGCACTCCACCGAGGGCGTGCCCACGATCAACTGGGTGCTCATCGCCGTCGGTCTGATTCTCGGTGTGGCGCTGGGAATCCCGCCCGCACTCAAGACCAAGATGACGGCCATGCCGCAGCTGGTGGCGCTGTTCAACGGCGTCGGTGGTGGCACCGTTGCGCTGATCGCGTGGGCCGAGTTCATCGAGACCTCCGGGTTCTCGACGTTCCACAACGTCGAACCGGCGTCGCCGCTGGTGATCGGTTCGCTGATCGCCGCGATCATCGGGTCGGTCTCGTTCTGGGGATCGCTGGTGGCCTTCGCGAAGCTGCAGGAGATCATGCCCAAGGGGCTGGAGAAGACCTTCGTCTCCAACGCGAAGCTGTTCCAGGCCGCCAACATCGTGCTGCTGATCGTGGCGCTGGGGCTGGCGATCTACCTCGGTGTCGACGCCTCCAACGGTGGCGGCGCGAGTGTCTGGTGGATGGTCGGGGTCCTGGTCGCCGCGGGCGTGATGGGTCTGTTCGTGGTGTTCCCCATCGGTGGTGCGGACATGCCGGTGGTCATCTCACTGCTCAATGCGATGACCGGTCTGTCGGCTGCGGCCGCGGGTATCGCGCTGGACAACACGGCTCTGATCGTGGCCGGCATGATCGTCGGCGCCTCGGGTTCGATCCTGACCAACCTCATGGCCAAGGCGATGAACCGGTCGATCCCGGCGATCGTGTTCGGTTCGTTCGGTGGCGGCGATGCTGCTGCCGCGGGCGGCCCGGGTGCGGCCGGCGGCACGGTCAAGGCGACCTCGGCTGCCGACGCCGCGATCCAGATGGCGTACGCCAACCAGGTCATCGTCGTCCCGGGTTACGGTCTGGCCGTGGCGCAGGCCCAGCACGCGGTCAAGGAGATGGCGAAGCTGTTGGAGGCCAAGGGTGTCGAGGTCAAATACGCGATCCACCCGGTCGCCGGTCGCATGCCCGGTCACATGAACGTGCTGCTCGCCGAGGCCGACGTCGAGTACGACTCGATGAAGGAAATGGACGACATCAACGGTGAGTTCAGCCGGACCGACGTTGCCATCGTCATCGGCGCCAACGACGTCACCAACCCCGCGGCGCGCAACGACCCGAGCAGCCCGATCCACGGGATGCCGATCCTCAACGTCGACGAGGCGCGATCGACCATCGTGCTCAAGCGGTCGATGAGTTCGGGTTACGCCGGCATCGAGAACCCGCTGTTCTTCGCCGACGGCACCAGCATGCTCTTCGGCGACGCCAAGAAGAGCGTCGACAGCGTCATCGAGGAACTCAAGGCGCTCTAGCGTTTTCACGTTTCTCCCCGAGGCCCCGGCAACCGTTCTGGTTGCCGGGGCCTCGCCGTTTCCCACACGGCGCTGTTGCGCAGCCCGGGCACACCCATCGAGCAGGAATCGAGAAGCCGCCGGCTGCGCCATCGTCGTACTGTCGGTGCATCGCCTGATCTCAACGGAGGAAAACATGTCTCTGTCACTTCGGTCCCTGTCGCTCTGGTACCAGCGAAAGACCAACGAGCGCACCGTCGCCCGCATCCGCAAGAAGTCCGGATCGATGTGGGGGATGGAGATGCTCATTCTACGCACGACCGGTCGACGCTCAGGTCTCGTGCGCGAGACACCACTCAGCTGGTTCCCCGACGGCGACGACTGGCTGGTCGTCGCATCGGGCGGCGGCAAGCGGAATCCGGACTGGTTCGCCAACCTGACCGCCCATCCCGATGGCGTGTCGGTCGAGCGGCACGGGGAGGCCCCGGTGCCGGTGACGCCGGTCGTACTCGACGCTGCTGAGCGGGAGATCGCGTGGAACACGGTGGTCGAGGCGCAGCCGCGATACGCGAAGTATCAAAAGAAGTCGTCGCGTGAGTATCCGCTCGTGAGGCTCGTCGCGCGTTCGTGATCGATGGTCCGAAACGGGGGCGGTAGGAGCTGGGCGCGCCAGCAGGTCGGCGCGGTCAACGGGCAACTCGAGAGTGTTCCGCGGAACCCTGGTGACCTCGGATTGAGTCCCGAAAGATTGTCGGTGCCCGGCGATATCTTGTTGCTGTACTTCTCGTTCGGTTCTGGGGGTTGCTGTGGGGGTCAGTGCTTTTCGTTCCGGTGGAGATGTGTCGTCGATGTTCGATGGTGCGGATCCTGAGTCGTTGTCGGATGAGGTGCTCGAGGCTCGGGTGCTGGGGTATGCCGCGCAGATCACGGCGCTGACAGCGAACTTCCTTGAACTGATAGCGGAACTGGATGGGCGGGAGTCGTGGCGGGGGCCGGGGATTCATTCACTGGCGCACTGGTTGTCGTGGAAGGCCGGCATAGCACCGCGAACGGCGCATGAGCAGTTGAGGGTCGCCAAAGCGTTACGAGAATTGCCGGCGATCCGCACCGCGTTTCGCGAAGGCCGGCTGACGTATTCGAAGGTCCGCGCGTTGACGCGAGTCGCCACGCCTGAACGTGAGCAGGAGTTGGTGAATCTGGCGTTGTCGGCGACGGCGAGTCAGTTGGATCGGGCGGTGCGGGCGATGGGCCAGATCGACCGCAACCGGGGCGTCGAAGACGAAAGCCGGCCGCCGGTGGAGTCGAGGGGCCGGTGGAAGTGGAACGATGACGGGTCGTTGTCGGTGTCATTGACGTTGAGTCCGTTGGATGGTGCGCGGTTCCTTGCTGGGACGGTGCGGGCGGAGTATGAACGCACCCGGACCTGCGATGACCCGGATCTGCCCACTGTGGAGAGTGTTCCGCGGAACACTGAATCCGGTTCAGAAGCAGAGGATTCGGAGGTGGTTCCGTCGCGGCGTCGGGATCTGTGGCGGCAGGTGCCGTCGAATGTGGCGCCGGCGGTGGTGGCGATGGCTGACATGGTGCATGACGGGATCGCGATGCCCGGTCTTGCGCCGGGTGCGGAGATCCTGATTCATGCCGGTGACGGGGTGGAGTCGGCTCATCTCGATGACGGTCCGGCGTTGTCGGAGGCCGAGGTGGACGAAGCCCGGTGCGGGGCGTCGACTCGGGATGTGGCGAGTCGCCGGGTGCCCGGGCAACTCGGCAAGCTGGCGTTGTTGGGGGTGGGGCGTCGGAAGCGGGCGCCGAACAAGGCGTTGGTGCGGGCGTTGTTCGTGCGGGATCGGTGTTGTCAGGTGCCGGGGTGTGGGCGGACGCGTCATCTGCATGCCCATCATGTGGTGTTCTGGTCGGCGGGTGGGCGGACGGATCCGGACAATCTGATTTTGTTGTGTGGGTCGTGTCATCGGTCGTTGCATCGGGGCGAGTTTGCGATCACCGCGCATGGGAAGCAGCGGTTCACGTTTCATCGACCCGACGGCGCCGAGATCGAGGTGGCGCCGCCGACGTCGAAACCGTCGGGGTGGCAACCAAACCCTGCCATAGGTATCGACGCGACTGTGCCGATCGGTGGGGGCCGGATGGATTTGGGTTACACCACCGAGGTGCTCTACGCCGTCTGGGAGTGGAAGGAAAGCAGGTCTTCTCGCGTCGATCTCGCGATGTCGGCGGCGTAGTCGTCGATCGTTGTCGCGCTACTTCTGAAGCCAGAATGCGCGGCCCCGCGATGAGTTCTGACGAGCAGGCATGTCTATCCCTGCACAACACACTCGCACGAGCCGCCAGGAGAACATCATGAGCCGCAACAGCACCACCAAGGGCGCCGCCGCGCCGACGACCACGAGCCCCGCGTCCGACGAGGCGCAACCGACGCGTCGGAACTGGCGTCGCACAACAGGAATCGTCATCAGCGTACTCGTCGGCGCCTTCCTGGCGTTCGACGTCGCAGGCAAACTCGCGCGTCCGCAAGCGGTGATCGACGGCACGCGGGAGCTCGGCTTCCCCGCCGATCAGGCCATCGTGATGGGTGTCGTGTTGCTCGTGTGCCTGGTCGTCTACGCCATCCCGCGCACCGCAGTCCTCGGCGCCCTCGGGATCACGGCCTACCTCGGAGGCGCGGTCACCGCCAACATGAGGATCGAGGCACCGCTGTTCGACACGGTCCTGTTCGCGGTCTACCTCGGCGTGCTGATGTGGATCGGTCTGGCCCTGCGCCGCCCGGAGTTGCTGAAGGTGGCCGGCCTGAAGCGCTGAGCTTCGCCGCTGACCGGCCCCGCACCCGTTACCGATCTGGGATCGGACGGGTGCGGGGTCGTTGTGCATCTCTCGTACTCGTTACGCGAGTGACTGGTGTGACCAGAGTGAAGCGAATGAGACTGGCGGCTGCGGCGACGATCGCGGTGGCCGCTCTCGGCGGGGTGGCGGTCGGGACGTTGCCCGGACCGGACGCCTCCGTCGTGACTACGGCCTCCGCGATGGACCCGGCCGGCCTGTACAACAGCGCGCAGTCGAAGTTCGCCGGAGGTGACGTCGCGGGCGGACTCGATCTTCTCCAGCAGGTCCTCGCGGTGGCGCCGGCCGATACCGACGCGCTTGCACTGCAAGCGATCTGGTCGGACCAGGTCGACGACGTCGTCGCGGGACGCTCGGCCCTGAACCGGTTGTCGATGATGAATCCGTCCCTGGCGACAACGGCCCGCAACATCATCTCGGGCGTCTCGACCGCTGCACAGATCGTGCCCGACACCACGCCGAAGCCGGTATCCGGTCGGGTGGCTATCGTCGTGCTCGGATTCGGGCTCAATGCGAACGGGAAGATGGCGCCGGAGCTCGTCAACCGGGTGTCCGCCGGCAAGGCTCAGTCGGAGCTCACGACGTCCGCGCCGATCGTCGTCACCGGAGGGGTGCCGAAGAAGGGCATCACCGAAGCAGCCGCGATGCGGACCTGGCTCGTGGACAACGGTGTCGGTGCGGACCGGATCCTCGTCGAGGACAAGTCCGGGTCGACGGTGGCCAATGCGCAGAACACCGCCGAGATCCTGCGCGCACAGGGAATCCGGGACATCGTTCTCGTCACGTCGCCCAGCCACATCCGGCGCGGGGCGGCGGACTTCGGTGCCATGGGCTTGCGCGTCGTCGGGACTCTCACCACCGCGACGGACCTGGAGAAGTACCGGACCCCGCTGGCCAAGGCGCAGCAGACCGGCATACGTGTGGAGGCCACTCGGACCGCGCGTATCCCGGCGACCCATGAGCCCGGGCTGCTGCCGCAGAACCTACCCGAGACCGGCCCCGGATTGATCCCGGAGATCGGTGGCCGGATCCTCCAAGAGCTTCTGAAGGCGGGATCGTCGGCCTGACGGGCCGATCTCCCCGCACCGGGCGGCCGAGTCCGGTGAAGTGAATCACAGTGTTGCGCTGCTGCCCCGCGGTTTCACAGCTTCCTGACGGCAGAGTTCATCTGGAGTCAACAAACCGTCGGTAAGTTCGGACATATGCGAACAAAGGGGAGTCGGGGCCCCCGAATTCGCGAGGTGGTGCGGTACGACCTACCGGCATCTCTCGTCGTTTTCCTTGTGGCCCTGCCATTGTCATTGGGCATCGCGATCGCATCGGATGCCCCCGTGCTCGCCGGTCTCATCGCCGCGGTCGTCGGCGGGATCGTCGCCGGTCTGATAGGCGGTAGCGCACTCCAGGTTTCAGGACCGGCCGCGGGCCTGACCGTGGTGGTCGCCGACATGGTCGCCAATTTCGGTTGGCGCGTCACATGTTTCATCACCGTCGGTGCGGGTCTTTTGCAGATCCTGTTCGGCCTGAGCCGGGTCGCAGGTGCCGCGCTGGCCATCGCTCCCGTGGTCGTCCACGCGATGCTCGCCGGGATCGGCATCACGATCGCGTTGCAACAGATCCACGTGCTCCTCGGCGGCAGCTCGGCCAGCAGTGCATGGGAGAACGTGACGTCGCTGCCGGCCGGGATCGCCGACATCGAGACGTCGGACGCGCTCGTGGGAGGCACCGTGATCGCGCTTCTCCTCATCTGGCCGCTGATGCCCTCGGCGGTGCGCAAGGTGCCGGGACCGCTCGTCGCTATCGTCGGGGCGACGGCACTGACCATCGTCTTCGGCCTGGACGTCGAACGGATCAGTATCGACGGCAACTTCTTCGAAGCGATCACGCTTCCGGAGCTACCGGACAGCAGTTGGGGCGCAGTGCTTCTCGGAGTGTTGACGGTCGCCCTGATCGCGAGTGTCGAGTCCCTGCTGTCAGCGGTCGCGGTGGACAAGATGCACACCGGCCCACGCAGCGATCTCAACCGGGAGCTGCTCGGTCAGGGCAGTGCGAACATCACCTCCGGGATGCTCGGCGGGTTGCCCGTCACCGGAGTGATCGTGCGCAGCACCACCAACGTCAACTCCGGGGCGCGAACGTCGGCCTCGGCGGTAATGCACGGTGTGTGGGTGCTCGTCTTCGCGGCACTGCTCACCGGTCTCGTCGAACAGATCCCCATGGCCGCGCTGGCCGGCCTGCTGGTGGTCATCGGTATCCAGCTGGTCAAGCTGGCGCACATGAAGATCGCGCTGCGGACGGGCGACCTGTGGGTGTACATCATCACGGTGCTCGCGGTCGTCTTCCTCAACCTGCTCGAAGGTGTCGCGATCGGTCTGGCAGTGGCGATCGGACTCGTCGTCTGGCGGGTGGTTCGCGCCGAGATCACCTCGGAGGCAGGCAGTACCGACGACAAGCGTCAGTGGACCGTACGTGTTCGCGGTTCGCTGAGCTTCCTGTCGCTGCCGAAACTGAACAAGGCGTTGTCACAGGTGCCGGACGGGGCGCACCTGACACTGGAACTCGACACCGACTTCCTCGATCACGCGGCGATGGAGATGCTCGAGGACTTCCGTTGGGCGCACGAGGCCGGCGGCGGCACGGTCCTCCTGGTGGAGAAGGGTCGCGCTCGGCTCGTCGACGCCCCTCGACGGCCACCGCGGCGCCACACGTCCGGATTCGCCGGTCTGACGCCGTGGCGTAACCGAACCGGGTCGGACGCGTCCGCGTCCCCGGACCGTCCGGCCGCACTCAGATCCGTTCTCGGCGGCGTCGACGAGTACGAGAACGAGCACGCCGACGCCCTCCGCGCCATGCTCGCCGATGTCACCGAGTCTCAGGATCCCGACTCGTTCTTCGTGACGTGTGCCGATTCGCGATTGATGCCGAACATCATCACGGCGAGCGGCCCGGGGGACCTCTTCACGGTGCGCAACGTGGGCAATCTGATACCGACCGACAGCGACGACGACGTATCCGTGGAGGCCGCACTCGAATTCGCCATCGGCGAGTTGGGTGTGTCGTCGATCGTGGTCTGCGGCCACTCGTCGTGCGGGGCCATGCATGCGCTGCTCGACAGCGTACAGGTCGATGTATCCGACCTCCCGGCCGGATCCGAGAGCACGCCGATCCAGCGATGGCTCAAGCACGCGATCCCCAGCCGGGTGGCCTTTCGGCACGGACACCCCGCCGGGCGCGCCGCGGCCGAGCTGGGACTGGCCGAGGTCGACCAGCTGGCCGTCGTGAACGTGGCCAAGCAGATCGAGACCCTGGCGCGGCACCCGCTCGTCGGGCGCGCCGCAGCAGAAGCGCGGCTACGCATCGTCGGTCTGTACTTCGACATCGCCACCGCGCGGGTCTACGAGGTCACCCAGCAGAGCATCGCACCGGTCGTCGAGGCGGCAGCCGCGCGACCGTGAACGCCGGTCGGAAAGGCGCCGTCCATGGACGAGTGTGGGCTGAGGCGCCGGTGTCGACGGTCTGTTGCTACAAGCCGGCGGCCGCCTGCACGGCCGCCTGCACGCCGTGCCCGGCGACGACGATCGGTTCGATGGAGCGCAGGGTGCGGCACAACACGAACGCACCTTCCAGCGCGGTCAGGGTGATCAACGCCAGCCGTCGACGCTCCGGCTCGGTGATCTCGAGTTGTCCGAACCACGTTGCGAGGCCGGTCAACCAGCTCTCGAAAACCTCGGCGGATTCCAGCCTGAGACGCTCGTTGGTACTCGCCACCTCCAGTGCGATGGTCTCGATGGAGCAGGCCTCGCTGTAGTCCTGCGACTCCAACAGTTTTCCGGCGTTCTCGAACAGCGTCGGGATGCCGGTCAGGGGGTCGGTCGTCTCCAGCTGGGCGCCGACGAACGCGCCGTAGCGCAACCCTTCGCGTCGGATGACCTCGACGCTGATCGCTTCCTTGCCGCCGGGGAAGTGATGGTAGATCGAACCGTAGGGCGCTTCAGCCGCCGCCGAGATCTGTTTGATGCCGGTGGCCGGCATACCCTGCCGCCGGTACAGCTCTGCGGCTGCCTTCAAGATCCGGTCGCGGGTAGCGGAATCTGCCATGACGTCTCCATCCCTTGCGCATCGTGCCGATGTCAGCCTATCTTGCTCCTAAGTAGAACGATCTATCTAGGAGGCGACGTGCCCACAGTCGACGTGCCGGCCGGCTCCATCTCCTACGAAGACACCGGCGGTCCCGGGCCGATCCTGATACTCGGCCACGGGTTGCTGATGGACGGGCGGCAGTGGCGCAAGGTGATCCCGCTGCTTCCCGAATTCCGTTGCATCACACCGACGCTCCCGATGGGGGCGCACACGGAGCCGATGCACGCCGACGCGGACCTCACCGAGACGGGTGTGGCATCGATCCTTGCCGACTTTCTCGATGCCCTCGACCTCGATGACGTGACGCTCGTCCTGAACGACTGGGGCGGTGGTCAGTTCGTGATCTCCCAAGGCCGGGACAAGCGCGTTGGGAGGTTGGTGTTGGCATCTTGCACGGCTTTCGACAACTATCCTCCCGAGCCGGCGCGTCCCGCGGCGGTGTTGTGCCGAGTGCCCGGCGGCGGGTGGATTCTCACCCGCATGCTGGGCACTCGATTCTTCCGGCACAGCACACGGGCGTATGGCGCGCTGACGAAGTCGGGGATCCCGGACTCGCTGTTCGACGAGTGGTTCCGCCCCGCTGTCGAAAACGCATCGATCAGAAGGGATCTGGTCAAATTCGCCACGGGCGCGCCCTCCCGCCGCAGGCTGCTCGAACTGTCGGACATGATGCGGCGGTTCGATCGCCCGGTGCTCGTGGTCTGGGCAAGGGAAGACCGGATGATGCCCCTTGAGCATGCGGACCGCCTCGTCGAGCTCTTCCCGAACGCATCCAAGGTCGTCGTCGACGATTCGTGGACTCTCATCCCGGAAGACCAGCCGGAGGCGATGGCCGATCTGCTGCGCGGGTTCGTCAGATGACGTGTCGTCGTCGCCCCGCCGGGGGGCGGTACCGAGTGTGCCGTGTCGCCGACGATGTAGCTCGCCCGCCTCTCGATGCCGAGCGCCGAAGCGCGACGGCCGATTGCCGGCACCGTCCTGAATGTCAGAACATCACCGATCGGAAGTGGGTGACGAAACGCTCGTCGTCATAGAGATGGAACGCGATCCCCGGCGGCTGACCGCGGTTGACGACCTCCCGGCCTTCGAACGGCAGGTTCAGTGTCGACGACACACCCGGTGCGATGCACAGCGGGCGGTCGGCGAACGTGGTCACCGCCGGGGTGTGGGCGTGTCCACACAGGAACGCGACGATGTTCGGGTGCTGATCCACCAGGGCGGCGAGACGGCCCTCGTCACGCTGGCGGATCGAGTCCATGAACGGCATCAGCAGGTCGACCGGCGGATGGTGAAAGGCGATGAACACCGGTGTCGTCACGGACGTAGCGGTGAGCCGGTCCGACAGCCAGGAGATGGTCGCGTCGTCGAGACGACCGTCGTTGCGTCCGGGTATCGAGCTGTCGCACATCAGGAAGAGGACGTCGGAGCCGTCGCGCCCGCGCACCGTCCGCGCGTGATTGATCGGACCAGAGGTCTCGGTGCCGATCAGGGCCGCGCTGAACGGTTCCCGGACGTCGTGGTTGCCTGCGGTGATGAGCATCGGCAGTGGGCTCTCGAGCACCCCGTACGCCTCGCGGTACTCGCTCGCGGCACCTTCATCGGCGATGTCGCCGGTGACCAGCAGGACGTCGATCCCGGCGGCGCGGGCGTTGATATAGCTCAACGTCGACTGGATACGGGCCCGATTGAACCGCGTCCCGTTGAAATGCAGGTCGCTGATGTGGGCGACAACGAACACGAAGAGCTCCTGTCACGGTTCCTGACTCCCACGAGGCTAACCGCAGGCAGGGTCCGACGACGCATCGCCTCAGGGCCGCGAGGCGCAACGCACTCCCATGACGTCGGTGTGGTTCAGCCCGCTCGGGTGCCGGCTCCCCTGTAACGCACAGCGGCCGGCGAGCGACATCGATGATGAGTCGCCGACCTGCCAACCCCCGACCTGGCAGGTCGGCGACCGTCTTTTGTCTCCGTCGATGCAAGGCTTCGGCGCTGTTTGCATTCTCCCGAGTTCGCGCGCACACTGGCGAGCGGTGTTAGTTGCGCTCTGCAACTAATTGCAAAGAGCAAGTAAAACTTCTCGGGTAGGCGGTGAGGACAGTGCTCGATCAACACGCGATCGACGACCTCTTCGAGACCCTTCTGCGCTTCGTCCGCATCCGCGAACGGGCGGTCCACACGACGTTCCGTACGCGTGAGGGCGAGTTCGAGGCCGCGGCGTTCAAGGCACTCTTCCCGCTCGCGCGACGGTCGATGCGATCGCGCGACCTCGCCGAGACGATGAATGCCGACCCGTCGACGGTGAGTCGGCATGTGGCTCAGCTCGTGGAGCACGGCCTGATCCGCCGCGAGGCGGACCCGGACGACGGGCGCGCCACCATGCTCGTCATCACCGCCGCCGGACGGGATCGCGTCGTGGCCATGCGCGAGATGCGTCGCGCCGCCATGGCCGATGTCATGGCCGACTGGACCGACGACGAACTCCACACCCTCGTGACACTTCTCGGGCGGTTCGTCGATGCCGCCGACGCAGCCCTACATCCGGCGTGCCCGGACCGCAGCCCGGACACAGATGCGAATGACCCGAAAGGACGACAGTGACAGACTCTTCGGCCGCCGACACGGTGAACCACGACGAGGAGGTCGCCGGCGCCGGACTGACCCATCGCCAGATCCTGACCATCCTGGCCGGACTCATGCTGGGCATGTTCCTCGCCGCCCTCGACCAGACCATCGTGTCGACGGCGATCCGGACCATCGCCGACGATCTGCAAGGGTATGACCTGCAGGCCTGGGTGACCACGGCCTACCTCGTCACCGCGACGATCGTGACCCCCTTGTACGGCAAGCTGTCCGATCTCCACGGCCGGAAACCGTTCTTCCTGCTGGCGATCTCGATCTTCATCGTCGGTTCGCTGCTGTGCACGATCGCGTCGTCGATGTATCAACTCGCCGCGTTCCGCGCCTTCCAGGGGCTCGGCGCGGGCGGCTTGATGACGCTCGCACTGACGACCATCGGCGACATCGTCCCGCCGCGGGAACGCGCCAAATACCAGGGCTACTTCCTCGCCGTATTCGGCACCTCCAGCGTCCTCGGACCGGTCCTCGGCGGTCTGTTCGCCGGCCAGGAGACGATCCTCTGGGTGTCCGGTTGGCGTTGGGTGTTCCTGGTCAACGTGCCGATCGGACTCGTCGCGCTGTTCGTGGTCTACAAGGTGCTCAACTACGACCAGCAGAAGGGCGTCGGCGGGCGCACCGACTACTGGGGGGCGACGGCACTCGCCGTCGCCGTGGCTCCGCTGCTCATCGTCGCCGAACAGGGGCGCCAGTGGGGATGGACCTCCGGACTGTCGTTCCTCTGCTACGGGATCGGCGTCGCCGGCATCGCCGCGTTCATCTGGATCGAGCACCGCATGGGCGACGACGCTCTCATCCCGTTGCGCGTGTTCACCAACCGGGTGTTCAGCCAGGGCATCATCATCTCGGTCATCATCGGCGCCGTCATGTTCGGCGGGATCTCGATGCTGCCGCAGTATTTCCAGGTCCTCCGCGGATCGAGCCCCATGATCGCCGGCCTCCAGATGTTGCCGATGGTGCTCGGTCTGATGGCCGGTTCGATCCTGTCGGGCCAGCTGATCTCGCGCACCGGACGCTACAAGATCTTCACGATCATCGGCGCCGTGCTGATCACCGCGGGCACTTTCCTGCTGCACCTGGTGGGCACCGAGACACCGCTCTACCTGGTCATGCTGATGGCCGCGCTCCTCGGCTTCGGGCTCGGCAATCTGATGCAGCCGATCACCCTGGCGATGCAGAACATCCTGCCGCCCAAGGACATGGGACTTTCCACCGGCACCGCCACCTTCTTCCGTCAGATCGGTGGAACGCTCGGTGTCGCGGTCTTCTTCTCGCTGTTGTTCTCCGTCATGGGGCCGAACATCAAGGACGAGATGGTCGCGGCGGCAGCCCAACCCGAATACCGGGCCGCGGTCGTAGAGGCCTCGCAGAGCAGCGACCCGCAGGTCAGCGCATTCGGGCACTCGCTCATCGCGGCCGCTCAGAATCCCGGTGTTGCAACCGGATCGTCGGACAGTGTCATGAGTGACACCTCGGTCATCGAGAGGCTGCCGGCCGAACTGGCCCAACCCATCAAGGAGGGGTTCGCCGACTCGATGGACCGGGTGTTCTTGGCGGTGTCGATCGTCGCGCTGCTCGCGATCATCGGAACGGTCACCTGGAAGGAACTCCCGCTGCGTCAGGGACGGCCGATCGGCGCACCGGAGTCGTCACCCGCGTCGTGAGCGTCAGTCGGAGCGGACCCACCTCACCCCGACAACGTCCGCCGGAAGAGAGCCTTGAGCTCATCGAAGTGATGTTCGCAGGCCTCGTGGTGATACGCTGCCAGATCGGACATCGTATACCCGTGCGGCGCACCGGGATAGACGGTCGCCGAGTGCGCCACGCCCCCACCGGTCAGGGCGTGCTCGAACTGCGCGACCGCCGTCGCGGGCAGTGATGAATCCTTGTCGGCGTGGATGGCGAGGACGAACGCGTCGATGCCGACGAGATGCAGGTGCGGACTGTCGCGGTCGTCGGTCACCAGGCCGCCGGTGTGGAACATGCCGACCGCGGCGACGTCGTCGGGCCGGGCGGCGGCGATGTTCAGCGCGAGCCGGCCGCCCATGCAGTAGCCCGTGACACCGACACGTCCGGGTGTGACGCCCGGGAGCGATTGCAGCGCGTCGAGGTAGGCGACGAGATCGGGACGTACCGCCTCGGGCGTGAGGGTCCGTGCCCGCGGCATCGCGGATCGGAAGAATGCGGTCCGCGCCTCGGGCAGCAGCAGATCCTCGGTGGGCGCCCACTCGGCCGCGGACCCGTACCGGTGGAACAGGTGCGGCACCAGCACGACGTAACCCCAGGACGCAATGCGGTCGGCCATGGCCTCGATGCGAGGTCGTAGGCCGATCACATCGGTGAGGAACAGGACTCCCGGTGACGTCCCGGATGAATCGGGCCGCGCCACATAGGCTTCGGTCTCTCCGTCGGCCGCCGAGATGGTGATCGTCTCACCCGTCATGTCCACGCTCCTCTGCTCGGTTCACGCCCCGGGTCACAGATCACCGGGCAGTTTGTCCCTCCGGATCCCCCGCCAGCTGGGATGCCGCAGATGCCCGGCCGTCGTCCAGTCCATGAACCGGACCTCGCCGACGATCTTCGGCAGGACCCACACCGCGCTGGACTCGACGGGCCGGTCGAGTTTGTCCAGGAAGGGCGACCGCGAGATCTCCAACGGTCCGAGTTCCTCTGCAAGCGAACGCAACTGTGCGTCGGTGAAGCCGGTTCCCACGCGACCGACGTAGCGGAGTCCGGTCTCCTCGGGTAAACCGATGAGCAGGGAACCGATCGTGTGCGCGCGGTTGCCGCGGCCCGGCCGATATCCGCCGACCACGACCTCGATGTCGCTCCAGTTCTTGTGTTTCAGCCAGGTCGTCGACCGACGTCCCTGCTGGTACACCGAGTTGCGGCGTTTGGCGACGACGCCTTCCAGGTTGTGTTCCCGGCTGTACTCGACGGCGGCCGATCCCGGTCCCGGGAGCAGCGGCGGCACTTCGACGAAGGCGGAGTTGCGAAATGCGGGCGCCAGCTCCTCGAGGAGCTCGCGCCGAACCGACCACGGCTTGCGCAGCAACGACCAGCCGTTCAGGAACAGGATGTCGAACAGATGTAGCCGCAACGAATACGGCTCGTCGGTGTGCCGACGCGAGGTCAACAGCGTGAAGTTGGTGCGGCCCGACGAGTCGATCGCGACGACCTCGCCGTCGAGCACCACGTCCATGAGGCCGAGATCGTCTGCGAGGCCCGCGAGTTCGGGGAAATCGGCGGTCATGTCGATGCCCGAGCGGGAGGTGAGCCGGAACTCGCCGCCGACCGAACGGATGAGGAGCCGATAACCGTCCCATTTGCCCTCGAATGCCCAGTCCCGACCGTTGAGTCCGTCGATCGACTCGTCGGTCGCGAGCATCGGGCGCGGGTCGGTGAGGCTGTCGGGGACGATCGGACGCGGTTCGTCACTCATCAGGTGGGCGAGCCAGTTCTTCTCACCGGTCCGGATCAAGGCGTACCGTCCCTGCACGCGCTCGCCGTGGAGGCGGACGATGACCTCTTTGTCCCGCCACTTCTCGAGCTCGAATGTGCCCCTGTCCCAGATGGACACGTGACCGCCGCCGTATTCGCCCGCCGGGATGTCGCCCTCGAAGTCGGCGTAATCCATCGGGTGGTCCTCGGTCTGCACTGCGAGCCGGTTCTGGTCGGGGTCGGTGGGCAGGTTCTTCGGTACGGCCCACGACACCAGGACCCCGTCGTGTTCCAGCCGGAAGTCGTAGTGCAGCCGACGGGCGTGGTGCTCCTGGATCACGAAGATCGGCGCCCTCTCGGTCTGCGTGTCCGTGGAATCAGGTTCTGCAGCAGAGCTCTCGGCTTCGATGCGCTGTCGATGCGCTTCATCGCCGAAGGGTTCGGGTGTCTTCGACTGGTCGCGCTTGCGCCGGTACTCCTTCAGGTTGATGACCTGTCCCGCCGCGGGCTCGACGACGACCTCCGGCTCGTCGTCGTAGGGGTCGTCCAGGCCGTCGAGAAGATCGCCGAACTCCTCGACGCGGTCCAGCACCTCGGTGTAGAGCAGTTGGGAGAGTCCGGGGTCCTCCATCTCCTCCCAGGTGCGCGGCGCGGCCACCCACGGCTGCTCGCGGCCCCGCATCGAGTACGGCGCGAGAGTGGTCTTGGCGGCGGTGTTCTGGCTCCAGTCGATGAAGACCTTGTCGTCGCGCAGCGATTTGGACATCTTGGCGGTGATGAAATCGCTGTGCTGACGGGCGAACTCGTTGGCGACCTCCTGAGCCACCTTGCGCGCCGCATCCGACGTCACGGGCTTCGGGAGCCGCGCGTAGAGGTGGATGCCCTTGCCGCCGCTGGTCACCGGGTACGTCGTCGCCCCGCCGAGCCAGTTGCGGATCTCGCACGCCACCTCCGCGGTCCGGTGCAGCGGCACCCGTGGCCCGGGATCGAGGTCGAAGACGATGCGGTTGGCCATCGGCGCGCCGTCGGGCCCCATGGGAAGCCGCCACTGCGGCGTGTGGATCTCGAGCACGGCCATCTGCGCGAGCCAGACCAGCGTGGCGCGGTCGTCGGCCATCGCATAGTTGATGACCCGCTCGCTGTGCTGGATGCCGTGGCGTCGGATCCAGTCAGGTGTGCTCTCGGGAACGTTCTTCTCGAAGAACGGGGTCGACTCGACGCCGTTGGGCCACCGCTTGCGGGTGATGAGGCGATTGCGTACGTGGGGGAGGAGGACATCGGCGATCCGCGAGTAGTAGTCGATGACCTCGAACTTCCGCGTCCCCGTCGCCGGATAGAGCACCTTCGAGAGATTGGTGATCGAGATCCGCCGACCGTCGACCTCCAGTGTCTCGCCGCCTGCCATGCGTCCCATTGTCCACAACGCCGGTCAGAACGTCGCGCAGCTTGCCGCCATCCGGCCCGGATCCCTGGCAGAATGGCCCTCATGCGCTCGATCTGGAAGGGCGACCTCAGCTTTGGCCTGGTCAACGTACCGGTCAAGGTCTATTCCGCGACCGAGAGTCACGACCGGAAGTCGTATCAGGTCGACTCGTCGGACGGAACCCGCATCCGCTATCGCCGCGTGCGCGAGGGCACCGACACCGAAGTCGACTACGGCGACATCGCCAACGCCTACGAATCCGAGTCCGGCGAGACCGTGATCCTCACCAAAGAAGACCTCGCCACGCTGCCGGTGCAGAAGAGTCCAGAGATCTCGATCCTGGAGTTCGTACCCGCCGAGCAGGTCGATCCGATCTACTTCGACAAGCCCTATTACCTCGAACCGTCGTCGAAGTCGCCGAAGGCCTACGTCCTGCTGGCCAAGGCGCTGGAGGAGACGGACCGGCTCGCGATCGCCTCCTTCACCCTGCGCAACCGGACACGCGTGGCCGCGCTGCGCGTCGTCGACGGGGTGATGACGCTGCAGACGCTGCTGTGGCCCGACGAGGTCCGCAAACCCGACTTCGGCTTCCTCGACGACGACACCGAGATCCGCGATCAGGAACTGCAGATGGCGGCCTCGCTGATCGAGTCGATGGCATCGGACTACGACCCCTCCGAGTTCGAGGACACCTATCAGAACGAGCTGACGAAGCTCATCGAGGCGAAGTCCGAGGGTGGCGAGGCGTTCCCCGAATCCGACGACGAAGACAAGGACACCGAGGACTCCGACGTCGCCGATCTCCTCGCCGCGCTGCGCGCATCGGTGAAGGACCGCGGGGGATCGGATTCGAAGGATTCGGACTCGAAGGACACCGCGGCCAAGAAGGCACCGGCCAAGAAGGCTGCGGCGAAGACGGCCGCGAAGAAGGCGCCGGCCAAGAAGACCGCTTCCAGGTCGACGGCGAAGAAGACCTCCTCGGGCAGCTCGGGGTCCGGCGAGTCCGGGAGCAAGTCCACGGCCAAGAAGGCGCCCGCCAAGAAGTCCTCGCGCAAGGCGAGCTGACCCGCACCGCCGGACAACGGCGGTCCGAAAAGGGTTGGCACCACGCCCGCGGGTTCGGGCAAGCTCGAAGGGTGACCTCCGCCGCCGACTCCCGTCTGCCCCGCGCGCTGCTGCCGTTCGCGCGTCGGCAGTACCGGCTGCTCGCGTCCGGACTGATCCTCGCCATGTTCGCCGATGGCGTGTGGACGATCGCGGTGATCTGGCAGATCATCGCGCTCGGCGGCGGGCCGGGTCAGGTGTCGCTGGCAACTGGCGTGGCCGCGGTGGGAATGCTCGTCTCCACGCTGGCCGGTGGTGTGCTCGCCGACCGTATCTCGCAGCGCCACATCATGATCGGCCTCGAGGTCGCGAAGATGGTCGCGTTCGGCGCGATCGGTCTGGCCTCGATCGCGGGCGTGCTGCAACTCTGGCACGTGGTGGTGGCCTCCCTGCTGGGCGGCATCACCACCGGGATGTACTACCCGGCCTATTCGGCGCTGCTGCCCGGCGTCGTCGCACCGTCGGAGCTGCAGGCGGCCAACGGTATCGAGGGCTTCTTCCGCCCGGTCGTCTTCCAGGCAGTCGGCCCGATGGTCGCCGGCGCCGTCATCGGTGCCTGGGCCCCGGGACCCGCGGTGTTGATGGCGGCGGTCGCCGCGATCCTGTCGAGCGTCTGCTATCTCGGGATGGCCGCGGTCACCGCGCGCCGGTTCGGCGAGACGGGCGAGGACGCGCCGGAGGTCGTCGAGGGTGCGGGTGCCCGCCGGATCGTCGGCGACCTGGCCGAAGGTTTCGTCTACATGGCCCGGACCCCGTGGCTGTGGGGCACGCTGCTCTTCGCCTGCGTTTTGGTATTGGCGACGCTCGGCCCCATCGAGGTGCTCGTCCCGTTCGCATTACGTGAGCGCGTCGACGGCGGCGCGACCCAGCACGCCTGGGTGCTTGCCGGATTCGGACTCGGTGCGGCTGCGGCGTCACTGGTATTCGCCTCGATCCCGATGCCGCGCCGGTACCTCACCGTCATGTTCTCACTCTGGGCGTTCTCCAGCCTGCCGCTGGTACTGATGGGTCTCGCCGATTCGACGTGGATGTTCGTCGCCGCCGGTGTGATCATGGGCATCCTCTTCGACGGCCCGATGGTGCTGTGGGGAACGCTCTTACAGCGTCGGGTGCCGCCGGCACTGTTGGGTCGCATCGCCAGTCTCGACTTCTTCGTATCGGTCGCGCTGATGCCGGTGTCGATGGCGATCGCCGCCCCGGTCTCGTCGGCGATCGGCCTGACCGCCACGTTCGTGCTGGCCGGGTTGCTCCCGGTGCCGATCGCGTGGGCGTTCTACTTCGCGGCCGGCATGTGGCGCGACGAGATCGAGAACCCCCTTGTCGACGAGTCGAATCCGAAGTTGGTCGACTCCGCTGCGGTCCGTTGACGTGACCTGGAGCACATACTACGGTGACACATCATTCACAGGGCACGACGTGACGTAGCGGAGTGGGCTCGGCGGCTCGGCGCAGCCATTGCAGGAGGCGAAGACGATGGCGGTCTGCACGCCGGGTGACGTCCCGTCGATCATCACCGGCTACCTGGGGTTCGAGTGCGAGGGCGCGAATCCGATTGTCACGATCCGGAATCCGGCCGACCTCGAGCACTGGACGCAACCGGTCCTCGAGGTCACGATCATCCTCGGTGCCGTCCTCGCGCTGATCCACGCGATCCGCCGACTGCGTCGCGACGGCGACCCCACCAACCTGACGGTGTGGATCGGATCGTTGGTCTACCTGTTCGTGATCGAGCCGCCGCTGTACTTCCCGAACTGGTTCCACGCCGAAGAAGCGATGGGATTCATGTTCTCCCACAACGTGTTCACGGTCATGTTCATGTACGACCGGCTGCCGTTGTACATTGTCGCGTTCTATCCGGCCGTGAGCCAGGTCGCCTACGAGCTCGTGCGGGCGTGGGGCTTCTTCGACGGGTCGAAGCGCTCGGCGCTGCGCGGCTCGCTCGTTCTGGCCCTGGTGTTCCAGACCTTCTACGAGATCTTCGACCAGCTCGGCCCGCAGCTCAAGTGGTGGGCGTGGAACGTCGACGCGCCGTACTATCGCGACACCCTCGCCCAGCTCCGAGCCCAGGGCGTCGCCCCCGACGAGCTCGGCAATCCCGCCGCGGAGCCCACACTGGCCGCGGTGCCGTGGGGGAGCGTCTGGCTTTTCGCGACCGTCTCGTTCGCCGTGCTCGTCTACGTCGCGGTGCGCTTGGTCCAGATCCCCACCTCCCGAGGACGCGCCCCGCGCGGATGGTCGTTGTCATGGCGCGTCGTCGTGTCCGGTGTTGTGGCCGTTGTCAGCATGCCACTCCTGTCCATTCCGACGGCGCTGTTCGGCCGTGACGAGAACGCGAATCACGACGCGCAGACCGTCGTGTACTGGGTGGAGATGGCCCTGGTGTGGGGGATCGGACTGACACTTCTGTACGTGCAATGGCGACGCATGCGCAGCGACCCGACGCTGGGCGTCGACGACGCTCGCAGCGCTCGGCCCTTCCTCGTCGTGTTCCCGGTCCTGTTCCTCGGGGTGCACCTCGTACTGTGGTGCGCCGCGTTGCCCGCCTACCTTGACGCCGAGGACGGAATCACCGCCGACAACACACCGATCGGGAGTCTCCCCTACGTGATCGCCTGCCTCGTGGTCGCTGTGGGCGTGCTGGGCGTCGCTGTCGTTCGGGGCCGGCGCACGGTCGACGACAGCCCGGCGGTCGCGGGAACACCGTCGACCTCAGGCGTGTGACAACGTCCGATTCGTCCACAGCTGGGTCTGCCCGTCGTGGACGGCGACGAGTCGAGCGCGATCAGTGCTGGAGAACCCGCGCGGCGCCGTCGACGACGCTCGTCGTGAGTGTCTGCAGCAGAGGCGAACTCAGCTTCCAGTGCTGCCAGTACAGCGGGACGTCGATGTGGTGGTCGGCGATGAGGCGGACGCGACCGGTGTCGAGGGCGTCCGCGATCTGGACGACCGGGACGGCGCCCCAGCCGATGCCGAGCGCGACGGCGCGGTGGTATTCGGTCGACGCCGGGATGTAGACCGCGGGCGGGTCGACGGGCCGGCCGGCGAGGGCGGCCGAGATGTTCCGCTGGATGTGATCGTTGCGGTCGAACTGCACCATCGGAGCCCGGGCCAGTGCATCGGCATCGGGCCCGTCGGGTAGCCATGTGTCGATGAAATCCGGTGTGGCGACCGGCAGATAGCGCATCGTGCCGAGCGACTGCAGCGCACACCCGCGGATCGCCAGTGGTTCCGAGGTCACCGCGGCGAGCACGTCGCCGGTGCGGAGCAGGGTGCTGCTGCGGGTTTCGTCGTCTCGGAAGACCTCGACCGCAACCGCGTGCTCCCGGTGGAATCGCGCGAGCACGGGCAGTAACCAGGTCGCGAGCGAGTCGGCATTCGTCGCGACCGGGAGATGGACACGGGGACGTTCGACCAGCGGCAGATCGTCGTCGTCGGGCGCGCCCACGAACTCGGCGCGGGTCTCGGCGAGCAGTAGTTCCCACTGCTTGGCCAACCGCACCAGCACCTCGCCATCGGGTGTGGCCGTCGCCGGCTTGGTCCGCCGGAGGAGTACCCGCCCGGCAGCGGACTCCAGCGCCTTGATCCGCTGGCTCACCGCCGACGGGGTGATGTGCAGGGCGGTGGCCGCGGCGTCGAAGGTGCCCTCGCGCAGGACCGCGGCCAGCGTGCGCAGGCCTTCCTGACTGATGTCCACGAGCCGAGGTTAGTGGTGTGTCCCGCCGGACAGTCGAGACACACCACCGCCGGCCGGATCAGGCGGGGACGGTGTCGCCCGCGGAGTCGGCCCGCCGTCCGCGCACCATGCCGAGTGCGAGGAGCGCGGCGCCGACGGCAATCCACCCGAGGAGAACGGCGACCTGTCCGGTGATGCTCGCCGCCGGGAAATACGCGACCGAACGGAGCAGCGTGCCGCCGGCGCCGGGCGGCAACCACTGGCCGATCGTTCCCCACGGCGCGGGCAACAGGTACGGCGACGATGCCAGCCCCGACAGCGGGTTGGAGATCAGCACCATCACCAGCGCGGACACCCCGACCCCGGCGGGTCCGAGCAGGCTGCCCGCACCAACCGTGAACCAGGTGATCGCTCCGATCATCAGGGCTGCGGCGAGTCCGACGGGGCCGATACCGCCGTCGATGACGCCCAACCATGACCACGTCGCCGCGAAACCGAACCCGGCCACGAGCGGCCCCAGGACCGCCAGTGTCGCCTGCATGGCGACTGGGCCGCGCAGCCCGATCGCGGCGGCTCCGCCGAGTGCCATGCCGGCGATCAGCAACGGCAACAGTCCGGCGGCGAAACCCGTTCCGCGTGTATCAGTCTCGGGAGTGGGGACCACGGATTCGACGGCGACCGGTACACGCTGGGCGGTGGCGATGCCGTTCCCGACCCCGGCGACGACCTGCGCCAGCACCGGCGAACCCGCCTCCGCGGTCAGCACCGTGACCCCGCCGGGCCCGACCGCGATCGCGCCGACCAGGTCGCGCCGTTCGATGGCGGCACGCGCGTCCTCGGTGTCGGCGAATCGTTCGACGGCGAAGGCGTCTTCACCGGCCCGGTCGGCGAGCGCCGTCTCGATCGCCTGTGCCGCGGGCGGCGGTGCGACGAGACCCAGTGGGGCTTGATGCGGCTCGGGATCGACGGCCAGTGACACGAACGTCGCGGCGATCGCGATCACGAACGTCGGGATCAGCAGCGCCATCACCGCCACGAGGCGCCAACTGGGTGCCCGCCCGGTCGGGGGCGCACCGTCGGCCTCCGCGGTCGCAACGGGCGCCCGATCGCGCGAATCTGTCGAGTGCAGTTCAGTGCTCATGACCACTCCTAAAAAGAACGAATCTTCGTTTTTCTGAGTATGCGCGGAGGGCCGCGAGGAATCAAGAACGAATATTCGTTTTAGACTGTCGGCATGCCCAAGATCAGCGACGAACGCAAGCTCGAAAGAAGCCGGCAGATCCTCGCCGCCGCTCGCCGATGCTTCGTCGACAAGGGGTTCCACCGTGCGTCGATGTCTGACGTGATCCGGGAATCCGGGCTCAGTGCGGGTGCCGTCTACTCGTACTACTCGTCGAAAGAAGAACTGATCGCCGCCGTTGCGCGGTCGATCTTCGCCGCCTACGAGTCGGGGATCAGCAGCTTCGACGACCCGGTAGAGCAACCCCCGTCGCCTGAGGCGGTTGTACGCGCGCTGGCCGAACGGGTCCTGCTGGAGATCGCGCCGATGACCGACGGCTTCCGGATGGTCCTGACGGTATGGGGTGAGGCCGCCAACAACCCGGAGCTGCGCGAGACCGTGCGCGACATCATCCGTGGGCTGCGGGGCGTCTTCGAACGCGTGCTGACGGCCTGGCGGGCCGCGGGCCACGAATTGCCCGCGGAGCCTGCGGTGCTCGCGCAGGTGATGGTCTCGGCGATGCAGGGGGTGGTCGTTCAGCAGGGCCTGGTCGGCGACGTGGACGTCACCGACTACATCGAGGCCTTGTGCGCGGTTCTACGCGGCATCGGACTGGGCGACGATGCGTCCACAATCTGAAGTTCAACTGTTTATTCGTGAAAAAGTTTCGCTGTACTGACCGGGGCGTGTCGCCCTAGCGTCGTCCCGGTGACCGCCTACCTCGTACCGACACTTGCCGGGCTTCTCACCGGCGCCGGTCTGATCATCGCCATCGGACCCCAGAACGTTTTCGTGCTGCGTCAGGGCGTCGCCCGCAGGCACACCGGTCAGATCGTGGCGGTCTGCGCCCTCTCCGACGTCGTACTCATCGTGGCAGGGGTGGCCGGCCTCGGCGCGCTCGTCGCCGCGCACCCGGAGGTGGTGACGTTCGCGAAAGCGGCCGGCGGACTGTATGTCGGGGCGTTGGGCGTCATGGCCGCCAGACGCTGTGTGCGCAGTGACGAGGCCATCGCAGCCGCTGACGAGATCGGGGCCGAGTCCACCGGCCGCTGGGTGGCGGTGGGTACGGCCCTGGCTCTGACCTGGCTCAACCCGCACGTCTACCTCGACACGGTCATCACCATGGGTGCCATCGCCAACGGCCACGGAAACGGCAAGTGGGCGTTCGCCTTCGGTGCCTGCATCGCGAGTGTCCTCTGGTTCACCGCGCTCGGCGGCGGAGCTCGGAGACTGTCCGGATTCTTCGCGAGTCCGCGGGCGTGGAAGATGCTCGACGCGGTGGTCGCGGTCATCATGCTGGGGATGGCGATCGCGCTGTTCGCGTCGATCTGACACGCATTCCGAGCATGTGCGGGGCGCTCGTCGGTGACCGGTGTCGTCACCCGGGTTCCCCCGGCAGCCGGACGGGTGCAGGACAGCGGTGGAGGCGACAGTGTGATCACGCTGGAGTCACCGAGGACTCAGATCGGACACTGCTGCGGCGCGAGTGGGGTGTTTCGGGTATCCCGGAGGGGTGACACCGCGCCGATCGGCCCCGACGGTGACTCGCGACACCACGATCCGCGAGCAGACGACGACGTTCGACGTGCGTGCGTTGGTGACCGATGTGCGCCATGTACTGGGCCGCGGCGACCTCGCCGCGGCTGCTGCCACCCTCACCTACTTCGCGGCGATCGCCGTCGTGCCGTGGGCGCTGCTGGGGATCTGGTCGACGACCTGGCTCCGCGGCCCGTCCGCCGAGGAGTCCCTGGCGGAGCTGCGCGTCCTCATCCCACCGGCCATGGGCGGCCGTGGCGTGTTCGACGAGGCCGTCGCGGTCGGTACCGGACTGACGCTGATGGGCGCACTGGTGTTGCTGTTCCCGGCGTCGTTCTACGGCGAGGGTCTTCGCCGCGCGTGTATGACGTTGTATCCGCGCGAGGACCGGTTCACGGGATGGCGGTCTCGGATCTGGGTGCTGGGATTGGTGGTCGTCGTGCCGCCACTGGCGTATGTGGTCGTCGGCGTCGCGGGCACACTCACGACGTTTGCGCCCGAGGGAGGCGGAACGGGTGGTTTCGGCGACCTCGTGGTCCGGATCGTGGTCGAGTTCATCGTCGTGTGGATGCTGGTCACGGTGGCCCTGACCTGGGTGTACTGGAAGGTGACGCCCGGTGAGCCATCACTCGGGGTGGCGGCGGCCAGCGCTCTCGGCACCGCGTCGTTCATCGCCGGATTCACCCAGGGCTTCCTGCTGTTCCTGTCCCTGCCGATCGATGTCGGGATCCCGTACGGGGGTCTCCGGGTGATCGGCGGGGTGGTCGCGGTCGGTTTGTGGCTGTACGTCGCGCACGTCATCGTCATCATCGGATGGGCGTTCGGGCAGGCGATCGAGAAGCAGAGGAGGGGACGTGTCCGCGGAGCCTGAGCGAGCGGGCCGGAGCCTCACGGCGGCGTCGGGTGCGGAGCGGACGACGAGCGCCCGGGACGAGGCACTCGACTCGTGGTCGAAGCTCCACGGAGGGCTCGATCCGCGCGCGAGTTTCTGGGTCCGGAACTGGGTGCTCGTCAGCCACGCCTGCGCGCGACCGTTGGCCCGACTGGGCCTCACGCCGAACACCGTGACAGCTCTCGGAGTCATCGCCACCGCGATCGCGCTGTGCCTGACCATTCTCGGCGACTGGTGGCCGCTGCTCGCCGCACTCGTCATCGTCCTGGCGGCGCTCCTCGACGGGATCGATGGTGCCATCGCGGCCCAGACCGGAACGGCCTCGCGGTGGGGGCGTATCAACGACTCGGTGGCGGACCGGTTCTCGGACGTGATGCTCGTCGGCATCGTGGTGGTCGTGGGTGCACCGCCATGGCTCGGCGCGACGATCGCGGTGCTCACCCTCATCCTCGAGATCACCCGCGCCACGGCCCAGGCGGTGGGCATGAAGGGGCCAGGGACGGTCACCGTGTGGGAGCGGCCGTCGCGGGTGATACTGGCGGTCGTCGCCACTGTGAGTGCGGGTTCGTGGTGGTGCTCGGGACTGAGCTCAGCCGTCGCGTCCGGCCTGGCTCTATTCATCGCGGCAATCGGCGCGGCACTGGCGTTGATCGGGACGGTCCAGTTGGGGATCGCGGTGCGGAGGCAGACCCGACGGCTCGGATGAGTTCTCGTCGCGGGCGGCTCCCATCCGGTTCGCGCTCCGGTGACGAACAATGGTGCGAAGAGCAGCTCGCCCGATCTCGATGCGATGAGGAAATGTCGATGACGAACGACTCGGTGGTTCTCGCCGACGCCGACGGCCGCCCGTGCGGCACCGCCGACCGCGAGGGGGTGCACGGACCGGACACCCCGCTGCACTTCGCCTTTTCGTGCCATCTCGTCGTCGACGGCCGCATCCTCATGACACGCCGGGCGTTGTCCAAGCGCAGCTGGCCCGGGGTGTGGACCAACTCGTTCTGCGGTCATCCGCGCCCCGGCGAGGACGTCGTCGACGCCGTGCACCGGTATGCCCGGCGCGAGCTCGGTATCGAGGTGGCCGATGTCCGCTGCATCCTGCCGGACTTCCGGTACCGGGCGGTCGACGCGAGCGGCATCGTGGAGAACGAGATCTGCCCGGTGTTCGTCGCACGTCCGCTGGGAACACTTCGACCGGATCCCGATGAGGTCGCCGAGCACGCCTGGGCCGACGTCGCCGACGTGTGGTCGCTCGTCGCGAACACCCCGTGGGCGGTCAGTCCGTGGTTCGTCGAGCAGGTGCGGCAGCTGCCGACCGACGACCCCGGTTCGGTCTACGACACCCATCCGGTGATGTCCCGGGCGTCGAATTCATGACGTCAGGCAATTGGCGTTCAGTCACCAGGTCGAGGAGCGGTCGGATGATGCACATTCCCGGTCACACTCAGGTGATCCCACCGCACCGGCGATACGACGAGGTCGCGGAAGCCTGTGCGGCGATGGTGATCAGGTCGTACTCGAGTTCGTTCGGACTCGCTTCGCGTCTGCTCACGCCGCGGATTCGGCGCGACGTCCAGAACATCTACGCGCTCGTGCGGGTGGCCGACGAGATCGTCGACGCCCCGCGCCCGGAGCAGGGGCTCGTTGACCGCAGCAATGAACTCGACCAGCTCGAGGAGCAGACCAGCGTCGCGCTCGTCACCGGGTCGAGCAGCAACCTCGTCGTCCACGCCTTCGCGCAGACCGCCCGCCGGGTCGGCATCGATCTTGATCTGGTCGGCCCGTTCTTCGACTCGATGCGCAGCGATCTGACCCAGGTCCAGCACGACTTCGAGTCGCTGGCCACCTACATCTACGGCTCGGCCGAGGTGGTCGGTCTGATGTGCCTGCGGGCGTTCCTCGCCGACGAGCCGAAATCCGCCGCCCAGTACGACCACCTCGCACCCGGCGCCCAACGGCTGGGCGCGGCCTTCCAGAAGATCAACTTCCTCCGCGACTTCGGCGAGGACAGCGACGGGCTGGGGCGGCGCTACCTGGTCGGCCTCGATCCCGACGATCCGGCGGACTCCGCCTGGTCGCTCTGGCTGGACGACATCGACCTCGACCTGACCGCCGCTGCGGCCGCCATCCCGCACCTGCCGGCGAGCAGCCGCGTCGCGGTGTGCACCGCGCACGACCTGTTCGCCGAGCTGACGGCCCGCCTTCGCGAGTCGTCGGCCACCGAGGCCCGCCGTACCCGCGTCCGCGTCCCGAACGCCGGGAAGGCGAAGATCGCGGCGGCCGCCGTCGCCCGCCGCGGTATGCCGCGACCCGCACGTGCCGACGCCGCCGGTCTGAACAGAAGGAAGAGCAACGTATGAGCGAGTCCCGACGCGTCGTCGTCATCGGTGGCGGAGTCGCCGGCCTGGCCACCGCCGCCCTCCTCGCCCACGACGGGCACGACGTCGAACTCGTGGAGAAGAACGACGACCTCGGTGGTCGGGCCGGTACCTGGGATCGCGACGGGTTCCGCTTCGACACCGGTCCGTCGTGGTGGTTGATGCCGGAGGTGTTCGACCATTTCTTCGAGATGCTCGGGACGTCGACCGCCGAGCAGCTCGATCTCGTCCGCCTCGACCCCGGTTACCGAGTGTTCTTCGACGACAACGGGTCCGACGAGAAGCCGATCGACGTGTTCGGTGACCAGGACCGGAACCGTGCGCTCTTCGACGAGATCGAGCCCGGCGCGGGAGCCGCACTCGACGACTATCTGCGCACCGGCAGGCAAGCGTATGACCTTGCCGTGGAACGGTTCCTGTACACCAGCTTCGACTCGCCACGTGCCTTCCTCGGCCTGCCGGTGTTGCGGCACGCGAAAACGCTTGTCACGCTGCTGACGACCTCGCTGCAGTCCTACATCGCGGCCCGCTTCACCGACCGCCGGCTCCGCCAGGTCCTCGGGTATCCGGCGGTGTTCCTCGGTTCCTCGCCCGAGCGCACCCCTGCGATGTATCACCTGATGAGCTGGCTCGACCTCGCCGACGGTGTGCGGTACCCCAACGGCGGCTTCACCACCCTGGTCGACGCGCTGGAGCGGGTTGCGCGGGAACGGGGCGTACGCATCTCCACCGGCACGGCCGCGACCGCCATCCTCACGCGGGAACGCGCTGGGAAGCGGTCCACGCCGTCGCGTCGTCGCGCCGAGGTGGCCGGCGTCCGCGTCGAAGGAGCCGACGGCACACCGCGAGAACTGGTCGCGGACATCGTGATCGGTGCCACCGATCTGCACCATCTCGAGACTCGGTTGCTGCCCCGGGAACTCCAGACCTTCCCCGAACGGTACTGGGACCGCGCCACCTCCGGCCCGGGGGCGGTGCTCGCACTCCTCGGCGTACGCGGTGAGATTCCCGAGTTGGCGCATCACTCCCTGTTCTTCACCGAGGACTGGAAGACCAACTTCGACGCCATCTTCGAGAGTCCCACGCGCGTACCGGACCCGGCGTCGCTCTATGTGTGCAAGCCGTCGGCCACCGACCCGTCGGTCGCGCCGTCGGACTCGGAGAACCTCTTCATCCTGGTGCCCGTCCCGCCCGACCCGGGTCTCGGCCGCGGCGGCGTGGACGGCGGCGGCGACCCCGACATCGAGAAGGTGACCGACCGGGCCATTGCGATGATCGGACAGTGGGCAGGTGTTCCCGACCTCGCCGATCGTGTCGTCGTCCGCCGCACCATCGGCCCCGCGGACTTCGTCGACTCGGTCAACTCGTGGTGCGGCGGAGCCCTCGGCCCGGCGCACACGCTGCGGCAGAGCGCGTTTCTGCGCTCGACGAACCGGTCACGCAAGGTCGACGGCCTCTTCTACGCCGGGTCGAGCACGCGTCCCGGCATCGGCCTGCCGATGTGCCTGATCAGCGCCGAACTCATCCGGAAGAAGCTCCGCGGCGACCGGTCGGTGGGGCCGATGCCGGTCGCGACACGCTGACCTGCGCCGGAAGGTTTGGAACGCAGATCATCCGGGTACGGTCGCGTGACAGGGCTCACAGCGAGCGGCGCGAAAGGTACCGGTGACATGGAGAAGGCACGGACGAATGCGTGGTGGCGCGGCCCGCGATGGACGTGGTCTCGTCAGCACCTGACCCCCGAAGAGCGCCGGAACCTCCAGGCCTCCCGTGTTCCGGTGGCGGTCGTGACGGCGTCGCTGGGTGGACATGCGTACAGCTATCGCGACCGGGTCTGATCTGACGCTTCGAGGTCCCACGACTCGCTGATCGCATCGTGGCGATGGTTGAGGCAGGTGCTCGATCACCGTACGGGCGAGCGCTACCTGCTCGAGGGATTTCCCGGGGCGGACTGGGCACGCAACGTCCGTGCGGCCGAGGGACGTGCCCAGCTGTCGGTGGGAGGGGAGATGAGCGATGTCCGCCTCGTCGAACTCTCGGCCGATCAGGCCGTTCCGGTGCTACGCGCCTGGCCGGAGCTGGCGGGCACCGACGGCCCGAAGATGATGAAGGACGCGGGAGTCGTCGACGACGTGACCCCGGAAGCCTTTGCTGCCGCGGCGGGCCGATGCGCCGTGTTCCGTATCGATCCGCGCTAAAGGCTCCGATGAGCAAGGCCCATCGGTCAGTGACTCACGGCCGGACCGATCAGCTCCGCCACGATCTTCGCCGACATGACCACGAGCGGCAGACCGCCGCCGGGATGCGACGATCCGCCGACGAGGTAGAGGCCCGGCACCGGGGAGGTGTTCGACGGCCGGAGGAACGCCGAGCGGGGTCCATTCGACGACGACCCGTAGATGGAGCCGCCCGGTGTCCTGGTCCGACGTTCGAGGTCGGCGGGCGAGACGATCAGACGGTGGCGCACGTGGCCGGTCACGTCGAGTCCACGATCGGCCATCACCTCGAGAATCTGGTCGGCGTAAGAGTCCGCCAAGCCCTTGGCGTCCCAGTCGACGCCGTGCTCGGGGTCGTGGCGGGGTGCGTTCACCAGCACGAACCACGCGCCGGTTCTCGGGGCGGGCACGATCTCGGGATCGGCGGGAGCCGAGATGTACACGGTCGGTCGAGCGACCGGACGCGGTGAGCCGCGGAATCCGAAGACCGCGTCGAACTCCTCGTCGTAGTCCTCGGCGAACAGCACCTGGTGGTGCGGCGCAGCGGGCGGATGGTCGAGGGCGAGGAGGAGGACGAACCCGGACAGCGACGGCGTCGTCCGTCGCAGCAGCGCCGCGGGCCGACGCGCGGCGCGACGCGGTACGAGACGGTCGTAGACCTGCTGGGCGTCGGCGTTCGCGACGACCAGATCGGCTGGGCGCCGGCTTCCGTCGGACAGCACCACGCCATCGGCCCGACCGGTGTGGTCCACGGAGATCCGGTCGACCTCGACACCGAGCTCGACCCGCCCGCCGAGTTCGATGAGACGGTCGTGCATCGCGGTGGCGATGCGGCCCAATCCGCCTCGTACATACCATGATCCGAATGCCTGCTCGGACCACGGCACGGACGCGAGCGCCGCCGGCGCGCGGCGCGGGTCGGAACCGGTGTAGGTCGCGTAGCGGTCCAGCAGCATCCGCAGGCGCGGGTCGTCGAGGTAATCCTCGCCGAGTCCACGCAGCGTTCTCCATGGCGCGACGGTCCGCACATCCGTCGGCGTGGCGATCCCGCCGATCATCGTGCGGATGCTCATCGGCGATTCCAGGAAGGGTTCGTGCGTGACGTCCCAGACACGTTGTGCGCGTTCCAGAAACGATGACCACTGAGCGCCTCGCCCACGCCCCAGTGCGGCGTCGAGGGCAGCGGGGATGTCGTCGAGCGTTCCGGGCATGTCCAGTTCGGTGCCGTCCGGGAAGCGGTAGCGCGCGGCGACGGGGAGCCGTTCGAGGGTCAGGTGGTCGTGGATCGACGCGCCCGTGGCGTCGAAGAGTTCTTCGAAGACGTGCGGCATCGTGACGAGCGACGGCCCGGTGTCGAAGATGAACCCGTCGTGCTCGATGACCCCGAGTTTGCCGCCGACATCGTCGAATTGCTCGAGAACGGTGACATCGTGACCGGTCGCGGCGAGGCGCATCGCGACGGAGAGTCCGCCGACGCCCGCGCCGATCACCACGACCCGCGTCATCGACGGACCTCGATGGGGCGTCCCTTCCAGTGCAGGTCGCCGCGCTGTCGGGCCAGCGTCGAATCGACTGCGAGACCGGTGAAGACGAGGATGGAGAGCGGATGGGCGAAGGCGTCCGGCCATCCGCGTCCGCCGGTGCAGCGTGCGGACACCACCCGTGAGGCCACCCCGGCCAGGTATCCGACGAGACCCGTCCGGGAGCCGAACAGTGCTGCTGCCGCGGGGAGTACGTACATCAGGCACAGCAGACCGGTGACGCCCAGCGTCCCGCCCGGAGACCCGAAGGCCGACCACAGCGACTTGCGGTAACCCGCGCGGACCTCGTCCCAGCCGCGGTACATACGGCAGGTGGCGACGTCGCTTCCCTCGGCCACGACGCCGCGACCGCCGGCCGCCTTGACGGCGCGCAACAGGGCGATGTCCTCGAGGACCACGTCGTGCACCGCCTCGTGACCGCCGGCACGACGGTACATCGCGGCATCGACGACCAGGAACTGACCGTTTGCGGCGGTGAGAGATTCGCGCGGTGAGCGCTCGGCGAGACCGAGGGGCAGGGTGCTCAGCCAGGACCACTGCAGCAGCGGTTGCACCAGTCGCTCGCCCGCGCCGACCGCGACCTGCCGGGGGTACGGGCTCACCAGATCGAGTCCGGCGTTGCGGAGCAAGGCGAACGATGAGGTGAACGCGTGGGGCTCGACCACGACGTCGGCGTCGAGGAAGACGTGGACCCCGCCGGGGAACGCCTTCTCCGCGAGTTGGGCGCAGGCCCAGGTCTTTCCGAGCCACCCGGGAGGAGGCGCCGAGCCGGGGTGGACACGAACCCGGTCGTCCATCGAGGCCAGGCGGGCGAGCACGGCGTCGGTTCCATCCGCCGAGCCGTCGTCGAGCACGTGGATCCGGGCCGGTCCTGGCCAGCGATCCGCCGCCTCGAGGACGGCCAGTAGGCAGCGTTCGGCGTTGTGCGCCTCGTCGCGCATCGGGATGAGAACCGACAGTGGTTCCGGCGCCGGGATGTCGGCGAGACCGGGCCGACGGACCCGGCGGGCGTTGTCGAGGGTCAGGGCCAGCGACGCCAGCGACATAGCGGTTCCCGTCGCGACCAGCGGCCGCAGCAGGTCAGACACCCGCACGGCGACCCCTGATCTCGACGACGAGCAGCGGGATGGCGATGACACCCATGAGGAGACCCCCTGTGAGGGCGACGGACGGACGGCCGAAGAACACCGCGTGCGCCATCACCGAGGAGAAGTAGGTCCACAGGTACGCGGTGACGGGCACGGCGTCCATCCCGGAAGACCCGGTCGCGTCGGGATCGTCGCGGCGGATGAGGAGGTCGAGCATGCCGACGATGAGAAACGAGACCAGCAGCCAGCCCGCGAAATTCGTCAGCGGGATGTCGGCGACCCCGGGCAGCGACGGCGTCGGGTACCGCCACACCCAGTTGCCCTGGTCGACCATCTGCGGATCGAGGAACACATCCCACGCCGTGAGTGCATAAGCACCC
Source organism: Gordonia sp. NPDC057258 (assembly GCF_042668985.1). NCBI lineage: Bacteria > Bacillati > Actinomycetota > Actinomycetes > Mycobacteriales > Gordoniaceae > Gordonia > Gordonia sp. NPDC057258. Next base: position 45,780 of record NZ_JBHUXZ010000001.1, on the reverse strand, counting down.
ACGACGGCGGTGGCGGGCCCAACCCACCGTCCGGCGATGCCCATCGCACGGACGAGTCGTCGGGTCACGACCAGCGCGGGCCACGACATCATGATCCAGGCCAGCGGGACCAGGACCGGGACGCCGAGGACCTTCAGTCCCAGCCCGTCGGTGTACTCGTATGTGCCGAACGGGAACCCGGTGCTCACACCGACGGATTCGGCGATCAGCCCGCCACCACCGGCCACCACCGCGAGGGCGACCGCGGCGGCGGCGCCGCGGGTTGCGGCAACGTGGACGAGCGAGGCCGACGCCAGGAGCAGCACGCTCGCGACGGTCAGCGGCAGGGTGCCGCCACCGGTCAGCGGAAACGCGATCTGGACGCCGATCGTCGCCGCCAGCAGGATCCACGCCAGGGTGACCAGGCCGCGGTTCCAGGGCGCGGTGCCGTCGGTACGCCGCGATCGCGACGATTGGTCCGATCGGTGCGAAGTGGAGCCGTCCAGGAGACTCACGCCGGTCTCCCCTCATATGTGCCGACGACCTCGGTGACGGCGAAACGGGCGAACAATTCCTCGGCATACCAGCGCGACGGTGCGGTCCGCCGAACCGCCGACAGATGTGCGGGGGAGCGGTAGGCGAAGCCGGTGAGGTCCTGCGCCGAATTCCAGATCGAGAACGTGCCCTGCACCCCGAGCGGGAGTTCGCCGACGCCGAGGGCCAATCGATTGCCCTGTGCCCCGGCGAGTTCGGTCGCCACCGGCGGGACGGCACGCCAGAACGATGCCATCTTCGTGGGCCGGAGGCGTGCCCGGGTCAACGCGGCGACCGGGCCCGCCCAATCCGGTCCGGACGCGTCGTGGTCGGTCGACGATCGCACCGTCTCGAACGGGTCGACGCGCGACCAACGGCCCTTCGACCGGAGTGGTCGCATGGTGATCCGGAGTTCCTCCGTGCTGGACTCTCGCCATCGGCGGAACACGACGGAATCGCTTGCGGCCGAAGCAGCGTCGGCGTCGTGCCATACCGTCAACGCGGCCCAGTGTCTCAGGTCGGCGCTCTCGAGGGTGAACGTGCGTGCGGTGCCGGTGCCCAGCAGTTTGGCGAAACGCAGACCGGGAGTACGGCGCAGCACCCGTCGACCCGACGACATCCGGCCGAGCGCCGGTAGCACGCGGTCGACACCCCAGACGCGGAGTTCGACCGTCGGCCCGGCGGGAGCGGTCATGCGCGCCGCCACACGCAACGTTCGATGAGGGCGGTCAGTGCGTGCCGGCTCGCCGGGTCCATCGGAGCGGCGTCGACGATGCCGAGCGCTTCCGCGTGCAGGTCGGCGATACGCTGTTCCACTCGTTCGACGGCGCCGGTGGAGTACAGGACCTCACGCATCCGCGCGGCACCGTCGGCGTCGAGGTCCGGATTGCCAAGACCGTCGGCGAGCACGCGGCGCTCCATCCGTCCCGCCGATTCCTCGGCCGCCGCGATGAGCATCGTGCGCTTGCCTTCCCGTAGGTCGTCGATGGCGGGTTTGCCGGTGACCTTCTCGTCGCCGAAGACGCCCAGGATGTCGTCGCGGAGCTGGAAGGCCTCGCCGGCGGTGATGCCGATCCGATCGTATGCCTCGAGAAGCGCCGACGGGGCACCCGCGAGCGTGCCGCCCAGACGCAGCGGCTGACCGATCGTGTACCGCGCACTCTTGTAGCGCAGGACCCGTGCCGTGCGATCGGCGTCGGTGGTGTCCTCGGTCTGACTCAGCATGTCCAGGTACTGGCCCGCGTAGGCCTCGTCGCGCATCACCGACCAGGTGTCGCGGACCGCGCGTCGGATGTCCGCGGACACGTCGTCCACCGCGGCAGCGGCGAGGTCGTCGGACCAGGACAGGCACATGTCGCCGACGAGGATCGCGACGGCGGTGCCATGGCGCTCGGCGTCCCCACGGCGTCGGCCGCACAGATGATCGTCGGCGAAGTGCCGATGCACGGTGGGCAGGCCGCGCCGGACGTCGCTGTCGTCCATCACGTCGTCGTGCACGAGGGCGGCGAGATGGAACAGTTCGATGGCGGCCGCCATCTCGACGATGCCCGCGACGCTCCGACCACCGGCGGCGCCTCGGGCGCCCCAGAGGCAGAACGACGCGCGCAGGCGTTTACCTCCGCCGATCCGCGCCGAGAGGACATCGATCGCCGGCGTCAATTCCCCGCCGACCTGCTGCAAGGTGGTGGCGTGGCGACGAAAGTGCGCCGCCAGCACCTCTTCGACGAGTTCGAGATCCGTCGTCGAGGCGGTGATCGGGTGCAGATCGGGAGCCGGGGATGCCGACTGTGCAGGCGGCGCCGACGAGTCGGTCATCTCGGCGGTCGGTGTCATGACGGAGCCCTTCGAAAGTCCGGGGGAGCGGTCGGTTACCCCGTCTTCGGAGCCGCGATTGCGAGCGGATGGGTGACGGCGACATGTGGGCGTCGGCCACGCCGCGGCGTCGCGCCTGGGGTTTGCCGCACAGGAAACGCCGAACCACCGTCGATCGGTTGCCCATGTGTCCTGCCCGCCCCCGAAGGTCGGGAACGGGCAGGACCGTGTCGAGACGTCAGAAGAGCTGGTAGACCGTCGTTCCTCCGATGGTTGTGGCCGTGTAGTTGGCGGCGACCCACTCGGCGATCTCCGAGTTGCCGCCCGGACCGCCGCCGTCGTTGCCGAGGTAATAGGCGATCTTGCCGTCCTTGACGTAGGCGATGAACTGCTCGAGCGTGGGGGCCGGGTCCCCGCTCCATCCACCGATCGCCATGACGGAGGTGCCAGTGGCGATCTCGATCTCGGCGGCGGATTGCGACCCGTTGGTCGCGGCCGCCCACGTTGTCGTGGTTGCCCTCAGCGCGGCAACGAGTTCGGCGTTCGACGCGGTGTCGCCACCCGGGCCGCCCGTCATTCCGCTGCCGCCCTGCATGGCGGAGGGCGGGTTTCCCTGTTGGCCCGGGCGGGCGCCGGCCGGCTGGGCACCGGGCTGTCCGCCGTCCGCCCGACCCCCGGGGCCACTGCCCATGCCACCGCCGGGGCCGCCCATTCCGCCGCCATCGATCGAGGTCGACACCGCGGTCGGGATCGAGCCGTTGTGGGGGGTCGCCGCGGTTGCGATCGAGAACGCTGCCGTCCCGCCGAATCCGGCGAGCGAACCCGCGATGAGTGCCGCGGCAACCGCACGTCGCCACCCGCGTGCAGCACCGATGAGGAGGGCCACCACCGAGATCGAGGCGACCACGCCGATCAGCCAACGACACCAGGTCGGGCCGAAGTCGTTGCGGTTCAACAGGACAATCGACCACGCCGCGGCTGCACCGACCATCGCCGCCAGGGCGATCCTGGCCGCCCAGCGGTTGCGTCGACGCCAAGCGAGCACGCCGCCGAGTCCGATGACTGCGCCGATCGCCGGCGCCAGTGCCACCGTGTAGTACGGGTGGATCGTCCCGCTCATGAAGGAGAAGATCATGCCGGTGACCAGCAGCCAGCCGCCCCACGAGAGCACGGCTGCGGATTCCGTGCGTGCCAGACGGTGTTCGAAGCGGAAGACCGGGAAGCTGCACACCACCAGGTAGCCGGCGAAGAACAGCGCGATGAGTGCGGTCGGAAGCAACCAGGAGATCTCGTTGCCCATCTCGGAACCGAAGAGTCGGTCCAGCCCGGTGGACCCGCCGAAGGACCCGCCGGCCTGACCGCCGCCTCCTCCGCCGCCGCCGGAGGCACCACTGATGCGGCCGACGCCGTTGTAGCCGAGGACGAGGTCCATGAACGTGTTGTCCGTCGAACCACCGATATAAGGACGTGCCGATTCCGGCACGAGCATCGTGACCATCGGGAACCACAACGCGGAGACGAGCAATGCGGCGGTCGCACCGATGAGGTGGGCGATTCGTTTGCGCCACCCGGTCTTCGCGAACAGCAGGTAGGCGAGCCCGAAGAACGGCAGGATCAGCAGGCCCTGCAGCATCTTGGTGAGAAAGGCGAATCCCAGGGCGACGCCGACCAGGGCGAGCCACCGACCCGAGTTGGTGGCGACAGCCCGGGTCAGCGCGTACGCCGCGGCGACCATCAGCAACACCAGCAGTGCGTCCGGGTTGTTGAAACGGAACATCAACGCGGCCGCCGGGGTGAAGGCCAGCACGGCGCCGGCGATCAGGCCGGCCGCGGCACCCAGTTGGGGGTCGCGGATCGTCCGACGCATCGTCGCGTACAGGAGCCCGACCGCGGCCACGCCCATCAGCGCCTGGGGCGCCAGAACGGCCCACGAGTTCATCCCGAAGATGCGGACGCTGAGTCCGCTCACCCACAGTGAGGCCGGCGGCTTGTCGACGGTGATGAAGTTCGATGCGTCGAGTGCACCGAAGAACCAGGCCTTCCAACTCTGTGATCCGGCCTGCGCCGCAGCGGCGTAGAAGGTGTTGGCGTACCCGCTTGCGGACAGGTTCCACAGGTAGAGCACCGCGGTGACGGCCAGGAGTCCGACGAGGCCGAGCCGTCCCCACCATGGCCGGGCGGCGACGCGTCGTCGGTGCGCCGGGGCGGCGGGATCGGACGGCGACGGCGCCGGTGGTTTGTCCAGTACTGCGGTCATGGGTCCTCCTCAGATGATTCCTGTCCAGAGTCGACGCCTCCGCCACCGTCAGCCTGGAGATCGGCTGGCAGGTGGCTGTGAACGGTTTCGGGAACCCAGACGTAGCCTGAGTCGCATGGCTGTGGATGCAACGGTGCCCGTGGTGGCAGTCGGTCTCGTCGGTGGTTTCGCGGTCGCGCGCTACAGCGGGCGACGCGAACTCGGTGGTGTGGTGCTCGGCGCAGCCGGCGCCTGGTGCACTCGCCGGTGGGCGTCGACGAAGGGCCCCGCGGTCGCGGGCGGTCTGCTGGCCGGTTACCTGGCGGCGTTCGGCGGCTCGCACCCGCTGGCGAAGAAGATCGGCGCGTGGCCGTCGGTCGCGGCCGTGACCGTCGCCGCGGCGGGCGCCACTGCCGTCGCCACACGCTGAGCGGCGCGCCCCGGCAATACCGGCCGGACGCCCCGATGGCGGCACTACCATCACCACCCATGACCGCGGGATATGGGCGTGCACGGCAGAACGACATCTACACCGCCGGGGTGCACCGGCGAAAGCCGCGTGTACCAACGGATTTCGCCGAGCTCGAGCGACGTGCGAGACGTGCGATGTCGGCGCGTGCGTGGGCGTACATCGGCGGTGGTGCCGGTGAGGGACGCACCATGGCCGCCAACCGCGCGGCACTCGACCGCTGGGCGATCGTGCCGCGCATCCTGCGGGATGTCTCGCAGCGCAACCTCGAGGTCGAATTGTTCGGTCGCCGCATCACGGCGCCGGTGCTGTTCGCGCCGGTCGGCGCCGGTTCGCTCGCCGCGCCCGACGCCGACGCCCTCATCGGGCGTGCGGCCGCGGAACTCGGTGTCCCCTACATCTTGTCGAATCAGGCGAGCGTCTCGATGGAGGACGTCGCGGCCGCGATGGACGACACGAGCGCCGGGGCGCCGCGCTGGTTCCAGCTGTACTGGTCCACCGACGACGACCTCGTCGACAGCCTCCTGGAGCGCGCGGCGGCCATCCGCGCCGAGGCCGTCGTCGTCACCCTGGACACGACGATGCTCGGGTGGCGGCCGCAGGACCTGAACCTGGGTTCGCTGCCGTTCGCGCAGGGTGAGGGCATCGCCCAGTACACGTCCGACCGCAGGTTCGTCGACATCGTCGCCGAACGGCTACGTGGCGCTGCTGACGAACGTCCGGAGATCTCCCTCGGCGCGATCGCCACCCTCTTCTCCATCACCCGCAACGCCCCGGGCCGGTTCCTGCAGAACCTGCGGTCGCCGCAACCGCGTGCCGCGGTGCAGACCTTCCTCGACATCTACTCGCGACCGTCGCTGAACTGGGACGATCTTGCCGGCCTGCGCGCCCGCACCGCTCTTCCGATCGTGCTGAAGGGCGTGCTGCACCCCGACGATGCGCGTCGTGCCGTGGACGCCGGGGTGGACGGCATCATCGTCTCCAACCACGGCGGTCGGCAGGTCGACGGCGCGATCAGCACGATCGACGCCCTCGACGCCATCGCGCCGGTCGTCGACGGTCGCATCAAGGTCCTCGTCGACTCCGGGATCTACACCGGTTCCGACGTGTTCAAGGCGCTCGCCCTCGGGGCCGACGCCGCCTGCATCGGACGACCGCACATGTACGGCCTGGCGCTCGCGGGAGCCGACGGTGCCCGCGACGCGGTCGCCGACATCATCGCCGAACTCGACCTCACCCTCGGACTGTCCGGGCACACCGACGTCGCCGACCTCGACCGCGAGGCGCTGCGCCGGATGTAGGCCGTCTGGCGTCTGTTCGAGAGAGAGACCCACTGCTCCCTGAGCAGCGCCCGAAGCTTGCGGAGGGTGCGTCGCGAAGGGTCAGACCAGCGGCCGCCCGGTGCGCATGCGCCACCGGACGTCGGCGAGCAGGACGTTGAACGGAAAGCCGCGCACCCACCGCGGGGCCCGCGTGATGATCGCGCGCAGGACCGCGTTGTGCTTGTCGAAGTACAGCTCCTGCCACGGCGAGAGCTGGACGCGCATCTTGCGGCGGAAGTTCTCCGGCAGGAAGCCGATGGCCATGATCTCGAAATGCCAGCCGAAGAGCCGCGAGATCACCGGGCCGAGGAACTCGGCGCGCGCGATCGACATCAGGTACTCGCGGATGGTGTCGTCGATCTCGAGCGTCTCGACCGTGTCGTTCCAGTAGGTCTCGAAGTCCTCGCGGGTGGCGGGCCACATCTCGCGGGGGACCTGCAGCGTCGTGCCCAGAACGGCGCCGGCCTGATAGCGCTCGTCGGTCACCTCGGTGACCCCGCCGAAGATGCGATGGACGTCCTCGGTGCCTCGGTACAGACACGCGGCGACCCACAACTGCAGCTTCGGATCAAAGGCGTTGTACTTCACCGGGCTGTTGGCGGTCGAACGGACCTGCGCATGGGCCTTGCCGATGGCCTTGCGGTAGGCCTTCCGGTCTTTGGCGCTACCGAGTCCGGCGACGGCGAGGTAGCTCAACGTGGTGCGGCCGCGCTTCATCGGATGCTTGAACAGGTTTCCCGAGTCGACGCGGCTCTCGTACACGCCGTAACCGACCGCGGGGAGGCTGAGCTGCATGATCACGTTCGCCGCGCCCGCGATCACACCGATGCCGAGCGGGTCGAGGTCGCTGGTGGGGAGTGCATCGAGCTCTGCGCGGGACATACGGGCGGAGGAGGGGAGGAACTCGGTGTCGGGGCGCTCCGCGGTGAGAAACTCCTGCACTTCGGCGGTCACATCCGTCACCGGTTGTGCTGACAGTGCCGAACTTCCACTGGTGATAGGCTCCGTTGCCATCGAACACCCCTCCTGCTCGAATTCTGGAAACGTCTGTTTCCCGTTTTATGACACACCTAACTTACCGGGGTGTCAAGATAGGAATCATGGGACGAGCACCATCGACCCCGGACAGCCGTTCCGGTGCGGACTCCGACGCGGCCGGCACGCTTCGGGCCTATGGCGGCGAGGGCGGCGACACCCGGGTCGCGCGGCGTCGATCCGCCCTCATCGATGCAGGACTGGATCTGCTCGGCGCCGATGACGTGGGCGCGGTGACCGTGCGCGGCGTGTGCCGGCAGGCCGGACTCACCGCCCGTTACTTCTACGAGAGCTTCGAATCCGTCGATCAGCTGGTCGGCGTCATGTACGACGAGGTCATCGAAGAGATCGCGCAAGCCAGTCTGGCAGCCTTCTCCGAGGGGGCCAGCATGCGTGCGAAGGTCGCCGGTGCGGTGTCGGCGATCGTCGACGTCATCGACGCGGACCGCCGCAAAGGCAGGCTGCTCTTCTCGCAGGCGCTTCTGAGTCCGGTCATCGCGGCCAAGCGCATGGAGTCGACGACGTTGTTCGCCGGCCTCACCCTGCAGAGCACGTCGGCCATTCTCGACGTCCACGTCGGGCCGGCGGCAGCGGTCGGCGTTGCGCACTATCAGGTCGGCGGTCTGAGCCGGTTGCTCGCGGCGTGGCTCGAGGGCGAGGTCGAACTCGGCAAGGCCGACGTGGTGGATCTGAGCATCGCGCTGCTCGTCTCACCCGCCGAGATGCTCGAGAAGAGTCTCTCGCGTCGCACCGGCGATGCGGAGTAGGTCCGCATGTCGGGATATGTTTGATGGCATGAGTGGCGGAACCGGCGAAGCAGACATCCGTCCGGCGACGCGGCCACTGGGCGGCTGGCGGGATTACGGCGAGCCCGAACTGCCGGTCCCGTTGGCGGCGGCGCTGGCGGCGTTCGCCGAACAGGGCTACCACGGGACCTCGGTCCGGGAGATCGCCGCGCGGGCCAATTTGTCGGTGCCAGGGCTCTATCACCACTACCCGTCGAAGCAGTCGTTGCTGCAGGGGCTCCTCGAACGCACGATGACCGACCTCCTGGCACGCTCGGAGGCCGCGATCGTCGAGGCGGGTCCCGAGCCGATCCGGCAGTTCGACGCCGTCGTCGAGTCGCTTCTGCGGTTCCACATGTATCGCCGCGAGCAGGCGTTCGTCGGTTCCACCGAGATCCGCAGCCTCGACGACAACTACCGGCCCACCTACATCGGACACCGGGACCGCCAGCAGCGGATGGTCGACGTGATCGTCTTCGCCGGCGTCGAAACGGGTGAGTTCACCACCGAGTATCCGAAAGATGCGGCGCGTGCCGTGGCCACCATGTGCGTCGGGGTGTCCACCTGGTTCAAGCTCGACGGTCTGCTGGGTCCGGACGAACTCATCGCGCGCAATCTCCAGATGGCCCGCGCGCTGGTCGGGTATCGCACACCCTGACGGCCGTCGCGCAGGGCGCCGTCTGCTGGGCCGCTTGACCCGGCGGGTATCGCCTGGCAAGGTATGCAACGCCGAGCGATCGATCGGTCGGTGTTCGGGGATCCCCACCCTGCTCATGCGTTAAGGAGTCACCATGCCCATAGACCTGCGGCACGACGACGACGTGCTCGACGTCGTCGCGAAGACCGAGGCCTTCGTCCGCGACTACGTCCTGCCCATCGAGGACGAGGCGGCCGGTGACATCACGGCGGCCGGTGGTGACGACATCCGTCGCGAGATGAACGCCAAGGCCAAGGAGGCAGGGGTCTTCGGCCCGCATGCCCCGGTCGAGTACGGCGGACTCGGTCTCAACATGTGTGACCGCGCGCCGGTGTTCGAGGCGGCCGGGTATTCGACGTTCGGTCCGATCGCGCTGCACATCGGTGCGCCGGACGAGGGCAACGTGCACATGCTCGCGCACATCGCGAGCGAGGATCAGCGGCAGAAGTACCTCGCCCCGCTGGCCGCTGGAGATGTCCGTTCGGCGTTCGCGATGACCGAACCGGCTCCGGGCGCCGGTTCGGATCCCAACGCGCTGCGCACGGAGGCCGTCCGTGTGGACGGCGGCTGGAAGATCAACGGCGACAAGCACTTCATCACCGGCGCCGACGGTGCGGGCTTCTTCATCATCATGGCGCGGACCTCGGGCGCGCCCGGTGACCGCGGCGGCGCAACCATGTTCCTCGCGCCCGCCGATGCGCCCGGGTTGACCGTCGGGCGCCACATCAACACTATCGACAAGGCGATGATCGGCGGTCACTGCGAGGTGACCTTCACCGACCTCTTCGTTCCCGACGAGGACATCCTCGGCGAGGTGAACGAGGGTTATCGCTACGCCCAGGTCCGGCTCGGGCCGGCTCGGATGACCCACGTGATGCGCTGGCTCGGCTCGGCGAAGCGCTGCCAGGACGTCGCCGTCGACTATGTCTCACGCCGTGAGGGATTCGGTGGCCGCCTCGGAGATCTGGGCATGATCCAACAACTCGTCGCCGACAACGAGATCGACCTCGCCGCGACTCGCGCGTTGCTGCTGAAGGCCTGCCACGAGCTCGATCTGGGCAACCACGCGTCGGACGAGACATCGATCGCGAAGACCTTTGCTGCCGAGGCGTATTCGCGGATCGCCGATCGCAGCATCCAGATGTGTGGCGGGCTCGGTGTGTCCGCCGACCTCCCGCTGGCCCGCCTGTCGCAGGAACTCCGGCCGTTCCGCATCTACGACGGCCCGTCCGAGGTCCACCGGTGGGCGATCGCCCGTCGCGCCGTCGGGCGTGCGAAGAAGGCCCAGCAGGCGCTCGAGGCGAAGGCATCGGCGGGTGCCCGATGACCGCCACGGACGCAGCACTCGACCAGGATCGCCTGCGCCGGTTGCTGATCGACAACGGAGTCGAGCCCGCAGGTGAGCTGACCATCGACCTCATCAGCGGCGGCAAGTCCAATCTCACCTACACGGTCACCGACGGCGTGACCACGTGGGTGGCGCGCCGACCGCCGACCGGCGGACTGACGCCGTCGGCTCACGACATGGGCCGTGAATGGGCGGTCACCAGTGCGCTGCAGTCGACGTCGGTCCCGGTTGCGCGGACCGTCGCTTTCGACGCCGACGGCTCGGTCATTGGTGCGCCGTGCACCGTGGTGGAGTTCGTGGACGGCCGCGTCGTCCGGACCGCGGAAGACCTCGACGCCTACTCAGACGACGAGGTCGCCCGCAATCTCGACGCCTTGGTGCAGACGTTGGCCGACCTGCACGCGGTGGACTATCGCGAGGTCGGGCTTGGCGAGTTCGGTCGGCCCGCGGGTTTCGCCGCCCGCCAGGTGAAACTGTGGGCGCGGCAGTGGGGGCACGTGAAGACGCGTGAACTCCCCGACGTCGAGCGTCTCGTCGACGCGCTCGCCGCGCGAGTTCCGAAGCAGGCGCGAGAGTCGGTGGTGCACGGTGACTTCCGGGTCGACAACACGATCATCGACGCCGACGACCCGGCCCGGATCGCGGCGGTCGTCGACTGGGAGATGTCGACCCTCGGAGATCCGCTCACCGATGTCGCGCTGATGTGCGTCTACCGCACCGGCGCCTTCGACCAGGTTCTCGGCTTCTCCGCGGCCTGGACCAGTGACCGTTATGCGTCGGTCGACGAGATCGCTCAGAAGTATTCGACCGCAACGGGTGTCGACCTGGGTGACTGGGACTTCTACCTGGGGTTGGCGAACCTGAAGCTCGGCGTGATCGCCGAGGGGATCACCTACCGCGCACTCTCGGGGGCGTCGTCGGGCGACGGCGCCGAAAAGGCTGCCGAGGCGACGGCGGCGTTCATCGCCGACGGCCTAGGCCACATCAGCTGATCGAGCAACGGCGTCAACAGAACACAGTCGCGCGGTGCGCGCACCGAAGGGGGTAGGCAATGAGTGAATCGGACAACAATCGTTCTGCGCTGGTGACCGGGGCGTCGAGGGGGATCGGTGCGGCCATCGCCGACCGGTTCGCCGCCGACGGCTGGGACCTGACCATCAGTGCCCGTGGTCGAGAAGCGTTGGAGAAGAAGGCGGCCGAGCTTCTCGAGCGTGGCGCCGGGCGGGTGGAGGTCGTCCCCGCCGACATGACCGACGCCGACGCCATCAGCGCGCTCGGTACGGCTCATGCGGAGGCATTCGGGCGGTTCGACGCGCTGATCGTCAACGCCGGGATGGGCTCGAAGGGGGCGATCGCCGACCTCCCGGTGAAGCGATTCGACCGGCTGTATGAAGTGAATGTCCGCGCTCCCTACATCCTCCTTCAGTCCGCGCTGCCCGCCCTGCGCGCCACCGCAGAGGCCCATGGGGCCGCGAAAGTCATTGCCGTGGCGTCGATCACCGGCGTCTATCCGGAGCCGGAGCTGTCCGCCTACGGTGCCACCAAGGCGGCGCTCATCTCGTTGTGCGAGACGTTCAATCTCGAGGAGTCACGCAGCGGGGTCAGCGCGACGACGATCGCACCGGGCTACGTCAACACCGACATGACCGACTGGCTCAAAGACCGCATTCCTGCCGACGAGATGATCACGGCCGACGACATCGCGGTGATCGCCCACTCGATCACCCAGCTGTCGCGGTACGCGGTGCTTCCGAACGTTGTCATCACCCGACCCGGCGAGAACCTGCACCGGGCGTAGGTTTTGAGCCGCACTGCTCCCTGAGGTGTGAGCGGAGCGAGCCTCGAAGGGTCACCGGAAGGTCGCGATCCCGCCGTCGCGGTCGGAGAGGTGACCGTGCTCGTTGAACGACACCACCGAGACGCCGCTGCGGCCGACGATCAGTTTGCTGATCGACGCGTTGACCATCGTGCGGGCCATCGCCGGCCAGGTCTCGTCGGGGATGCCCCACAACTGGGCGATCCACTGGGTGATGGTGCCGGCCGAGGACACCACGAGCACCGTCTGACCCGACCCGGCGAGCTCGGTGGCGCGGGCGGCCGCGTCGGAGACGCGCGCCTTGAACTGGGGGTAGCTCTCGGCGGGGCCGCCGTCGAGGCCGGGAGCTGCGTCGTGCTCGCCGGCCGCTATCCAGGCCGCGAGCCCCTTGTCGAGCTGTTCCTGGTAGCTGCGGCCGTCGCGATACATCTCCGGCGTGGCCTCGCCGACCAGTGCTGGCAGTGAGTACTCGTTCCACCCCGGGTCGATGTGCGGCTGAGGTCGACCGGTGTCGAAAGCCCCCAGCACGCCGCTCAGCGTCTGTTGCTGGCGCGGGAGGTCGCCACTGGCGGCTGCGGTGAAGGTGCCGATCTGCCCGGCGAGGAATCCACCGGACAGCGCGGCCTGCGTGGCCCCGGCCGTGGTGAGACCGCCGGGTCCGTTGCTCAGATCGTCGGTGGCGTCGGCGATGCCATACGCCAATGCGTTCGCCTGACCATGACGAACCAGATAGATCACACCCATTCCTGCACCCTATGTCGGCTTCGATGAGTTCGAGGCGTCGGGCCGGTCAGTATCAGCGACCCCGAGATGTCTGGAGTGCGCCCGTGACGCCGATGCTGTTCGTCAACCTGCCCGTCGTAGACGTCGCGCGGTCTCGTCGGTTCTTCGGATCGCTCGGCTTCCACTTCGACGAGATCTTCTGCGATGCCGGGAGCGCGTGCATGATGATCAACGACTCGGCGATGGTCGTGCTCATGCAGCGACGACGATTCGCCGGCTACGCGGCCACCGCAGTCGCCGACCCACTGCAGGGCCGCGAGTCGTTGCTGGCCATCTCCGCGGACAGCCGCGCACACGCCGACCGGCTCGCCGAAGCGGCACTCGGTTGCGGCGGCCGGGAACTCCGCGCAGCCGAGGACCTGGGCTTCATGTACTGCCGCAGTTTCTGTGACCCGGACGGTCATGCCTGGGAGATCGTGTGGATGGACCCCTCGCAGATCCCGCAGACCGCCGACGACTGATCGGCGCCGCGCGAACCGGACGGTCTCAGTGCCAGGGGCTCGGCGACGTGCGTGCCGGTGCGTCGTACGGGGTCGCCGGCAGACCGAAGCGTGCGAAATCGCTCTCCATGTCGTCGCTGAAGAAGGCGACGACATGGCTGACCTTGGCTGTCTGCGGGTCGATCTCGAGCACCTGGAGCTGGAACGGTCGGTGGACGCCGTCCGGTTCGCGCATGTACAGCCCGTAGGCCGGCTGCCCGTTGGCTGTCGTGGGCAGCATGATCTGATCTCCCGCCTTCTCGGCCGGACAGTTGCGACGGATGAGGGTTCCGATGTTCTCTGCGCCTTGGTACCAGCCGGTGAAGGGCGGCATCTCCCAGATCGCCTTGTCGGTGAAGAGTTCCACCATCGCGTCGACGTCGTAGCGTTCGAAGGCCGACATGTAGCGGGCCAGCAGCTCGCGTTTGGCGGCGTCGTCGAGTGTCGTCGCGGCGTCGACTCCGACGGAATCCTGCTGCGGGCGTGCGGTCTTGACCTGCTCGCGGGCCCGCTGCAGCAAACTGTTCACGGTGGCGGTGGTGACACCGATGGTGTCGGCGACCTCGGCGGCGCGCCACTGCAGCACGTCGCGGAGGATGAGGACTGCGCGCTGCCGTTCGGGTAGATGCTGCAGTGCCGCGATGAACGCCAGCCGTACCGACTCGCGGGCGCCGACGACGTACGCGGGGTCCGCGTCGTCACCGGGCGCGATGTCGTCGGCCGTGCCGGCATACGGCTCGAGCCAGGGCACCTCGTGGTTCTGCAGCAGGTCGTCGGTCGGGTCGAAGGCGTCGCCCCCGAGGCCGGAGGGAAGGGGTCGGCGTTGCAAGCTCTGCAGAGCGGTCAGGCACGTGTTGGTCGCGATCTTGTGCAACCACGTGCGCACGGACGCCCGATGGTCGAACTTCCCGTAGCCCTTCCATGCGCGGAAGAAGGTCTCCTGGGCGAGATCCTCGGCGTCGTGGTGGGACCCCGTCATCCGGTAGCAGTGCGCGATGATCTCGCGGCGGAACGGCTCGCTGACCTCGAGGAACTCGGCGTCGGTCGCGGCGCTGGACTCAGCCGCGGGGCTGGTTGTGGTCATGCTCACAATCTACCGGGGTGCACCGACAGGCTCGACCCGAGTGGCCAAGCCGACCACGGTCCGCTTCTCCATCGGTTCGCAGGTCGAGCGACCGGACGCCGGACGAGTTCGGATCAGGGTGAGTGCAACCCCTGTCCGCGTCGCGCCACGGGCCTATTCTCGCCGGTGGACGCGTCTGCGACCGGTCGTCGGTGCCCGTGACCAGGGGTGGGACGGGCTTGCCGGTACGGGGCCGCGTTGCTAGCTTGATCCGCATGACAAGTGCCGACCACAGGCTCACGGAGGTCACCTACGTGACCACCGCGCTGGGCTGTCGTCTGCCGCTTGCACGCGTTCTCTGTTGTTGTCGTCGAATGCGCTGACCGACCCCGCCGAGTCAATCTCCTCCCCGGGGCGTCGCTTCTCGAGTCTCTTCTCAGAGCACCAGCTTCCGGCTTCCGCCCCGCGATCCGCGGGGTCTTTCGACGAGGACGATCATGACCGCCACACTGCCCGAACTCTCCACCCGTACCCTGCGCAACGCCCCCGCCTCTCCTGTCCGGCGTCAGCCGGTCACCCGCGCGGTGCGTCGTGCTCCTCAGGGCACGCGCCAGCCCGTACCGTTGACTTCCGTACCGCCGACTCGGACCCCGGGTCCGGTCGCCGACCGACGCGGACCAGTGAAGGGGGACCAGCGGGTGCACGTCGCAACGCCGCGCCTGGAGTTGTCGACCAAACCCGCGGCGCTCGTCCTCCGGGCCGCCCGGTTGTCCGGCCCGCTGTTCCGCGACGATGCGGCCGAGCGCACCGGGCTCAGCATCTCCACGGTCAATCGCCAGGTCAGTGCGCTGTTGAAGGCGGGATTGATCCGCGAACGGGCCGACCTCGCGCCCTCGGGCGCCATCGGGCGGCCGCGGTTGCCCTTCGAGGTCAACATCTCCGAGTTCCTCACCCTCGGTATCCACATCGGATACAAGGTCACCGCGATCACCACCCATGACCTGCTGCATCGTGTCGTCGGGGCCATCCAGATCCCTACCCCGCATGCCGTTTCACCGGAAGAAGCACTCACCGCCATCGGTGTCAGCGCACGGCGTTTCGCCGAGCGCTGGACGGGCCGGCGGGTGCTGTGGGTCGGTGTCGCGCTCGGTGGGCGCGTGGCCGAGGGCGGCATCGTCGACCACCCCCGACTCGGCTGGGAGGGCGCGCCGGTCGGCCGGACGATCGCCGAGGCCGTCGGACTGCCGGTGTCGGTTGCGTCCCACGTCGAGGCCATGGCGGCCGCCGAGCTCGTGCTCAACCCCGACGACCAGCAGTCGAGCTTCCTGTACTTCTACGCGCGCGAGATGCTCGGCATCGCGTTCAGCGTCGGCGGGACCGTGCACACGCCGACCGCGGGACCGCCGGTGATCGGTCACTTCCCGACCGGATCGACCACGTTGCTCGACCCGAACCGGACGGGGCGCCTGGAGCCCGCGGTGAGCGACACCGGTGTCGTGGAAGCTGCACGCGCACTCGGCCTCTCGGCGACCGATGTGGAAGATGTCCACGCCCTGGCCCGCAGCGGTGACCTCACGGCACGTCGTCTGCTCGAAGAGCGGGCGGAGGTGCTCGGACGTACGGTCGGGCTGATCGCCGACATCTTCAATCCCGATCACATCATCCTCGGCGGACAGGCGTTCACCGATTACGCGGCCGGCCTGCCGACGGTCGCGAAGGCCGTGCGCGAGACCTCGATCGTGAGCAAACGGGATGTGCGCGTGTCACATTCGGGAGCGACCGTGCAGCAGCAGGCCGCCGGCGCGGTGTCTCTCGACGCGATATACAGCGACCCGCTGCAAGCAATCACGTTGACTGCCTGAGCGGGTCGCGTCGACGAACCTCGGTCGGGTGGTGGTCTAATCCGAGGTTCGCTTGTTGTAGGCGCGCAGCGCGAACGGCGCGAAGATCAGCGTCAGCGCGACCGTCCAGATCAGGGTGGCGAGGACCGGATATTGCAGCGGGAGAGCCGCATCCGGACCGAATGCCGGGCCGTTACCCCACAGCACACGCAATGCCTGGACCAGTGACGACATCGGGTTCCATTCGGCGATCGTCCGAAGCCAGGTGGGCATCGGCTCGGTCGGGACGAACGCGTTCGACAGGAACGTGATCGGGAACAGGACCGAGAACATGAAGCCGTTGACGGCCTCGACCGTCCGGAGCCACGAACCGATGAGGATGCCGAACCAGATCATCGCGAAGCCGAAGAGCAGGAGCAGCGCGAATGCGAGGACCGCCTCACCGAACGAGCCCCGGATCCGCCAGCCGATGGCCAGGCCGGTCACGGCCATGACGACGATGCCGATCGAACTGTGGAGCAGGCTGGCGATACTGCGTCCGATCAACACCGACGACCGTTGGATGGGCAGTGACCGGAACCGGTCGATGATGCCCTTCTCGAGGTCGGCGGTGATACCCGTGGACACGATGAACGCGGTGAACACGATCGTCTGACCCATGATGCCCGGGAGCAGGAACTCCTTGTACGACGCCGAGTCGGTCTGGATCGACGCGCCGAACACGTACGCGAACAGCAGCACGAACATGATCGGCTGAATGGTCACGTCGGAGAGCATCTCCGGCATTCGTTTGGTGTGGATCATGTTGCGCTTCACCATGATCCAGGCCTGTTGCCAGATCGTGGTGGGGTGGATCCGCGGCTTGTCCGCGACCACAGCGTGGGTCTGTGCCGTGGTGGTCATCAGGAACGCTCCTCGTCGGTGGTGTTGTCGGTGTCGTCGGTGTTGCTCGACTCCTCGGCGCGGTGGCCGGTGAGGGAGAGGAAGACGTCGTCGAGGCTCGGCCGGGAGAGTCCGAAGTCGTCGACGGAGATGCCACTCTCGTCGAACCAGGCGGCGACGCGGGGCAGGTCGCCCAGGCCGGCTGCGGCTGTCGTGAGCCGGCGGGCCGCCACGTCGACGAACACCTCCGCCCCGTTCTTGCGCAACAGCGACTCGGCGGCCGTCAGGTCGTCGGCGTGCGAGACGGTCAGCACCAGACTGGCCGAACCGGCCTGCTCCTTGAGCTGCAGTGACGTGCCGTGCGCGATGATGGTGCCCTTGTCGATGACGACGATGTCGTCGGCGAGTTGGTCGGCCTCCTCCAGATACTGCGTGGTGAGCAGCAACGTGGTTCCGTCGGCGACCAGATCGCGCAGGACGTCCCAGAGTTCGGAACGGCTGCGCGGGTCGAGGCCGGTGGTCGGCTCGTCGAGGAAGAGCACCGGTGGCGTGGCCAGCAGGCTGACCGCGAGGTCGAGTCGGCGGCGCATTCCGCCGGAGTAGGACTTGACCTGTTTGTCACCGGCCTCTGAGAGGGAGAACTGCTCGAGGAGTTCCTCCGATCGACGTGCGAGGGTCTTGCGTCCGATGCCGTACAGACCGCCGATCATGCGGAGGTTCTCGCGGCCGGTCAGGATCTCGTCGACCGTGGCCGCCTGGCCGGTGAGGCCCATGTTCTGGCGGACCAT
Organism: Gordonia sp. NPDC057258; assembly: GCF_042668985.1. Lineage (NCBI taxonomy): Bacteria > Bacillati > Actinomycetota > Actinomycetes > Mycobacteriales > Gordoniaceae > Gordonia > Gordonia sp. NPDC057258. The sequence continues at coordinate 27,911 of NZ_JBHUXZ010000001.1, read as the reverse complement.
CCCGGGCTGTTCCCGCACGTCGTAGCCAGCGATGCGGGCTGTCCCGCTCGTGGGCGGCGACAGGGTGGTCATCATTCGGACGGTGGTGGTCTTGCCGGCGCCGTTGGGGCCCAGCAGGCCGAGCACGGAACCCCGCGGCACGGTGAAACTGACGCCGTCGACCGCCGTGAAATCGCCGAAGCGTTTCACCAGGTCGATGGCCTCGATGGCGACATCGGCCGTCGCGACTTCTCCCGGTGCGGTGGTGGGAACTGTGACTGAGCTCATGTTTCTCCACGGTATAGAGGGGGTGTGACAGCCGCGACCGAATTACGTGGCGCGCGGGTGACGTCAGGGAACAATTCAGGGCATGTTCGGGGTGGCGATCTCGTACTCGAAGTCAGACCGTCTGCCCGCACCGAATTCATCGGTTGCGGGGCTGCGAATCCGACGGTCGGACCGAAACCGAGCGTAAGACTTCAAGTTGAGTTGAAGTCAACCTTTTTGAGATCCGTGCCTGCGGATGCCGGAGACCGATATCTCCGCATATGCGGATAAGATGTCGTCGTGACCGCTATTCGGATCAAAGACGCAGCCACTCTGCTCGGCGTCAGTGACGACACGGTTCGACGGTGGGTGGCCACCGGCGTCTTGGAACAGTCCGATGGCGGACCGGTCGCCACCGTTGATGGCGCACGGCTCGCCGCGCTGGCCCGCGAGCGCGCGGTGGCACCGGACGACTGGGCATCGGTCGGACGCTCGGCGCGTAATCGGTTCACCGGTCTCGTCACCGATGTCCGCACGGACGCGGTGATGGCTCAGGTGACCCTGCAATGCGGTCCGTTCGAGGTGACGTCGTTGATGAGTGCGGACGCAGTTCACGAACTCGATCTACGGCCCGGCGTCGTGGCCACGGCCGTCGTCAAGGCGACGACGGTGATCGTCGAGACCAACAGGGAGGCCAGATGAGGAGGTCCATCGTCGCGGTCGCCGCGGCCGGACTGCTGATCGTGGCAGGGTCCTCGTCCGGTGGCTCAGATGCCGGCGGGTCTGCGGCCTCGACCCTCGACATCTCGGCGGCGGCGTCGCTGAAGACGACGTTCACGGCGATCGCCGATGAGTTCGAGGCACAGCACGACGGCGTCACGGTACGACTCTCGTTCGACGGATCGTCGACGCTGGCCAACCAGATCCAGCAGGGGGCGCCGGCCGATGTGTTCGCGAGCGCCGACGAGAAGAACATGCGCAAGCTGGGTGATCTCGCCGTCGACCCGGCGGTCTTCGCCACCAACACACTCGTGATCGTCACGGCGCCGGGCAATCCCCGCGGGATCCGGTCATTCTCCGATCTGAACAAGCCTGACGTCACGACGGTCATCTGCCAGTCGGCTCAACCGTGCGGCGCCGCGACCGAGACCGTCGAGCGCAACACCGGTGTCACCATCGACGCCGCCTCGGAGGAACAGTCGGTGAGCGCGGTGCTGACCAAGGTGACGACCGGCCAAGCGGATGCGGGCGTGGTGTATGTGACCGACGCGCGCGGAGCCGGCGACAGGGTGGCCACCGTGACCGATCCGGCATTCGCCGCCGTGGTCAACTCCTATCCGATCGCGGCGCTCGCCGGCGCCGGGGATGGCGAACTCGCCACGCAGTTCGTCGACCTCGTCCTGGGCGCGGACGGTCAGCGCTTCCTGCGCGACGCCGGGTTCGGGGCGCCTTGAGCACGGTCCTTCGTTCCCGACGGGACCCGGCGGGGTTGCCCGGTTGGACGTACGGCTTGGCACTGATCGGCGTCGTGTTGATCGTGCTACCTCCGCTGGCGCTGCTCTTCCGTTCGCCGTGGGGCACCTTCGTCGACCAGATCTCGTCGCCCTCGTCGCTCGACGCGCTGCGGTTGTCACTGATCACCGCCGCGTGCAGCACCGCCATCTGCCTGATGGTCGGGGTGCCGATGGCACTGGTGTTCGCGCGATACGACGGTCCGGTGATCCGGGTGCTCCGCGCACTCGTGTTGTTGCCCTTGGTCTTACCGCCCGTGGTCGGTGGTCTTGCCCTGCTGTACACCTTCGGCCGGCTCGGGGTCGTCGGTGAACATCTGCATGCGGCCGGCATCGACATCGCTTTCACGACAACGGCGGTGGTACTGGCGCAGAGTTTCGTCGCACTGCCCTTCCTCGTGATCAGCGTCGAGGGCGCGGTGCGCGTCGTCGGGACGCGATACGAGGAGGTCGCCGCGACCCTGGGTGCGGGGCCGACTCGGACGCTCTGGCGGGTCACGCTCCCGTTGGTCCTGCCGTCTCTGTTCGCGGGTCTCGTGCTCGCGTTCGCGCGGGCGCTGGGCGAGTTCGGTGCGACGATCACGTTCGCCGGCAACGCGCCCGGGGTGACCCAGACCGCGCCACTTGCGATCTATGTGTCGGCCATCGACGACCCACAGGCCGCGATCCCGTTGTCGCTCATCCTGGTTGTCGTATCCCTGATCGTGGTCGTCGGAGTGCACAGCCGCCGTTCGCGCGTCGGGGGTGGTTTGTGACCGGCGCGGATCTGGAGGTGATCATCGACCTCGAGGTGCCCGCGTTGCGGGTCGAGCACCGGTTCGCCGCGGGCGCGACCACCGCGGTCGTCGGGCCCAACGGCGCCGGCAAGTCGACGATGCTGCGCGCGATCGCCGGACTGGTGCGCGGCGACGATCGGTCCCGGATAGTGCTCGGCGACAGGGTGTTCTGTGACTCGACGACCTTCGTGCCGCCCAGCCGGCGCGGAATCGCATTACTGTCGCAGGACGCGCGCCTGTTCCCGCATCTGACGGTCGCCGACAACGTGGCGTTCGCGCCCTCGGCGCAGCGACTCGGGAGGTCCGAGATCAGGGCACGAGTGGAACGCTGGCTGACGGCAACGGAGGTCACCGACCTCGCCGACCGTAAACCGCACCAGCTCTCCGGCGGCCAGTCGCAGCGGGTTGCCATCGCCCGAGCGCTGGCGGCGCAGCCGCGAATCCTGCTGCTGGATGAACCGTTTCGGGCCCTGGACGTCGACGTCGCGAGCCGATTGCGAGCGCTGTTGCGCACACTTCTCGCCGATCGGGACCGCACGACGATCATGGTCACCCACGACCCGGTGGACGCCCTCGGGTTGGCCGACGACATCCTGGTCCTCGAGGACGGTCGCGTCGTCGAATCCGGTGCCGCACGTGATGTTCTGACTCGACCCACCAGTCGATTCGCGGCGTCGTTGTCCGGGCTCAACTTGTTCGTGGGGCGCCTGGAGGGAGGTGACGTCGTCGTCGACCCGTTCGGCAATCGCGTGGTCGGCGGCGTGGGGGACGACGGGCCGCCGGACGGTGCGGGCGCGGCGGCCACCTTCTCGCCGCGCGCGGTCGCGGTCTATCTTGAAGCGCCGCACGGTAGTCCGCGTACGACACTGGCGGCAACGGTGCGCGATGTTGCGCCTCGGGGTGACCACGCCGTGGTGACGGCGGAGGTGGGCGCGCAGATCGTCGCAGCGGAGGTCACCTGGCCGGCGGTCGCCGACCTGGGACTCGTCGCGGGCCTCGCCGTCTACCTGGTGGTCAAGGCGAGTGAGGTGCGGATCAGCGCCGTGGGCCCGGGTTCGCTGTGACCGCCAGACCTCAATTCGACCGGCAGACTTCGATCGAGGTCTGTCGGTCGAGTTGAGGTCTGGCGGGTTGGGGCTCGGCCCCTCAACCGGCTATCGCGTGGCCACAGAACATACGGGCAAAGATTACGATCCCCGACGGAAGGCAGATCGCAGCGTTGATGAGGTAGCTGGTCGCGTCCGACGCGGACTGTGAAAGGCGTGCTGAGAACGCCTCTGCCGGCTCTCGACCTTCTGCGTGCCTATGCCGTCGCTCGTAGCGACGACTCATCGGGCGGATGGTCCTTTCATCAGTTAGCTTTCGCTTGATCCGAGGCCGCTACCGATCGTCATGCCGCGCGGACGGTTCCGCCGCGGTTGACGACCGCCTATTCGGCCGCCTGTCACGTGAATATGCTGATGCCAGCGAACAGTCCGACACCGAACATCGAAGCAGATGGCAGGACCGCCAAGAAGTTGCGGGTGTAGGTCCTGACGCCGCCGAACCAGTAGTCGAGCCCACGCGGAAGCGACTTTGCGAGGTGACGGGGCCGTGGTCTTCCCTGCATGTGCGGGTGCCGATCTGTCGACTTGTTCGAGGGACCTCGGCTTCTGACGTAGTGGTTCGATCCCATACTGATCCTTGCGACTTGACGATGCGCGCCACGTCATCGTTGCGCCGAATATGAACTGCGACAACGGGCTCGGCCGCTGGAATTCGATCGAAGTCCACGAGTCGACATGAGGTTCACCGGTAGCTCTCGGCGCCGTGGTCAGGACGTGCTGGTGAAGTAGGCCAGGACCAATCCAAGTATGAAACACAGGATCGGGTAGGTGACGAACATAGAGAACCTCCCACTGAAGTAGGTCCTCAGTTCCCGCCACTTGTTGTCGTCGTCAGCCAACGGTCCTCCATCTCGGTGATCTCGCCACTTACCCGGTCCCAATCGGCGATCGGGACGGTACCCGTGAACAGGGACAGCATCGAGTTCCCCTCCGATCCGCGATAGGCCAACTGCGATCGGCGAAGACGCAACTCGCGACCCTCGGCTGTGTAGTTTCCGTCGTCTACACAGAGATAGCCGTCTCGGTGCGCACTGTGGTTCAGCACTGTAGCGTTCAGCAGTGCTGCGATGTCCAGCGTGGTATCGAGTGTGTCCAATCGAAGTACGTCAATGGGGCCCAGGTCGAGATATTGGACCACTACGTTCGAGACGAACTCTGGAACCGGACTCTCCGAACGTAGGAGGACTCGACTTGCGCTAGCTTCGTGAGCGGTCTCGGTGTCCATGTCATACCAGGCCGGTGCCGGCAAGAAGTCCAGCGTCGGCGTCGAAGCGCGGAGCGTCGCCGTGCTGCCGAGATTCACGATCGCGTACTCGATTGCAGCGATCACGTGCTTGCTCTTGTCACGACAGAGCTCCTCCGGTGAGCAGACCGAGAACAAATGCGAGGGATGCCGGCAGGCATACCAGCACGTTCTGGAGGCGGGAAGTGACATACGCGGTGTAGTAGTTGGTTGGAAGCCGCCTGGATCGATGACGAGGTCGCCCGACCCTGACCGCCTTTCTGCTGGCCATCATCAGTCGAAAATCCCTTTCACCCACTTGCCGGTTTTGGAACCGAGATTACTGCCGATCGCAGCGCCGATCCCTGCTCCAACTGCTGTGCCAATCGGACCAGCGAACGATCCTATAGCTGCCCCCGCGGCCATGCCGCCGAGCACGCCGCCGCCCACCGCACCAACGCCCGAGGCGACCGCGTCTCCGCCATCCTGTTCACCGCGTTCGTATTTGCTCCATTCGTCGAACGCCGTGACCACCACGCCTCCGACCAAGGAACCGCGATAGAGATTGGTGCCGATCTTGTTGAGACGAGAGAGGTCATCCGGGGTCAATCCCGCGCGTCCCGCTGAATGGCGTCCGCCGGGGCGATCGGTGTCGTAGGCGTAGCGGATATCCTGGCCGCGTTGTTCGAGGGCGCCAAGTGCGGTGGTGACTGCGGGCCCCGCAAGCGAGCTTCCTGCAGGGAGCCCCAACGCGTTCTTGAGGTACTCCAGTCTTGAAGGATCGACGTCTGTGGGCTGCCCGGTTTTCAACTTTTCCAATTGCTCCGGGGTCAGGTTCATTGCGCGAAGGAAGCGCCCCCGCTGCTCCAGAGTTGCCGTGCCATTGCGCACGGCGGCGGCGTCACTGGCCGCGAGACTCGCATCGACGATCCCGCGGTTGACCGCGTTCGCAGCGGGTGTCATGCCGCCGAGTTCACCGAGTGCGGAATTGATCGCGTCTCGGGTCGCGGTGACCGCGTTATCGGCCGCGGTGCCGAGACCGATCAGCGCGGCGTGGTGTTCGTAGGCTCGTCCCGCGTCGTACTCGGCACCCTCGGGTGCGCGACCGGCGTCGAAGTTGACGGTGTACTCGCGGCTTCCGCGGTCGAGGACGTAGCCGTCGGAGTCGGCAAGGCTGGTTCGGGTCTCGAGAGCCTTCATCGCGTCGCGGATGTTGCTCTGTCCGTTCGTGAGTACGGAAGCCAGATCACCGAACTCGTCGGCAACACCGCGAATCCATCGTGTGATCCCCTCCGCGCGATCGTCGGCGGGCCCACGCGCGACCCCCGTCCACTGTGCGCGGGTCAGGTTGACGACGGGATCTCCGGCCTTTGGTGCCTCGACCTCCAGATGTGCCTGCAGTCGAGTGATCCCATTCGCGATCGACGTCATGACCTCGGGGTTCCAGGACATGACGTCGTCATAGCTGGGCGGCACGACCTATTGGACCGACAGCAGAACGCTGAGCGGGACCACGTGGTCGGTCTGCTGTCCTTGCCGTGCGGGATACGCCGTGGCGTCCTTGATCGTGCTCGCACTCGCCTGATCGGTCTCGACGGTGGTGTCTTTGGCACCGAGCACCAGTTCGGAGAACGAGGAAACCGTGCCGGACACATTGGCCAGCGCGGATGCGATCCGTTCGTCCGCACCCGCCGCCACCGCGGACATATCGCTCGAAGCCCCGCGGAACTGTCCGGCCAACTGGCTGAAGGTAGCCGTCGTACCGTCCAGGCCGGCATGCGAGGTGAGTTCCAACGCCATCAGACGAGACGCGCATCTCGAGATCTCCGTCGCTGACGCCCCGACAGCCGCTGGATCGACGATCATGTCCGACAAAATTCCCCCTTTGACTTCGCGAACCACCATAAATGTTCGACGGAGACGATAGTCGGGCAGGGCGCACACAGCTCGCCACCATCCACAGCCATGAGTCGCTCTGACCGGCGAACCTCAACTCGACCGATGGACTTCGATCGAAGTCCATCGGTCGAAATGAGGTTCGCCAGTGGGTCAGTCGCTCAGCGGACCGTTGTGGTGTGCTTCGAGGACACGGGCCTTGAGGTGTTTGTACCCCCGAACGCGCAGTGTCGGTATCGATTTGAGGTAGAAGCGGTCATCACCGCCGAGCTGATCGGCGATCGCGTCGTCGATGAGTGTGGTTCCGGGACGGGCGGATCCGGCGAGGCGTGAGGCGATGTTCACCGGCTCGCCGAAGACGTCTCCGAGCCGGGCGAGGACGGAGCCGCGCGCCATGCCGACCCGCAACGGCGGAAGACTGTCGTCCGTGGAGAGCTGATGGATCTCGAGCGCGGCACTCGCGGCGGCGGGGGCGTCGTCGAAGGTGAACATCACCGCGTCGCCGAGGGTCTTGATAACGCGGCCACCATGATCCACTACCGCGTCGAACGTGTCGTCTTCGAACGAACCGAGCAGGGACTCCAGGTCATTCAGATCGATGCGCCGGGAAAGGCTTGTATAGCCGACGATGTCGGCGAAGCCGACGATCAGGTCGATCTCCTCGTCGTCGGAGTGATCGGTGTGACGCTCGATCGCCTGCGCCATGTGCCGACGCCAGATGAGTTGCTGGATCTGGCCGAGCGCGAGACTCATCTGGTCGAAGTCCCACGGCACCGCGGGGTCGTCGACGATGTCACGCAGCAGGTCGGCCTCCCACTCCGCGAGTCGGGACATCGTCTGTCCGATGGCCCGGGCCATCGCGATCTGGCTGGTCTCCGGCATCGCCGCCGAAGAGGATGCGAACATCCGGAGCGCGGCGAGGTCGCGATCGGAGAAAACCTTGTCCGAGGACGGTTGACGCACGAAACCGAATGCATTCCAAGCCTTCTCGGCGAAATCAGCGGACAGTCCGAGTTCGGCGACCAGTTCGTCGCGAGTGTAGCGGGGGCGGTCCCGCGCTTCCGAGGCGTCGTTCATCCGATCCGAGTCCCATCTCCGGCGTCGGCTCAGCATAGCGGGCAGGCCGGTCCGGCAGGGTCGGTCTAACGCGCGGAGAGCATCCGCATCGTCGCGTCCGATACCGTGCGGATCACGTCGTTGAGAGACAACGGGCCACCCGGGCGGTACCAGCGCCACACACTCCCCAGGACGCCCAGTACGAGACGCGCCTGGAGCATGGCGTCCCCGTCGACGAAATCGCCGGCGTCCATTCCACGCTTGATCAGATGTGCCCAGTTGCTCTCGATCTCGGCGACCAGTTCGCGCGACCGGACGCGTTCGGCCTCTTCTCCGTCCGACCGGCGAGGAGTGCCCAGGATGACAATCTGGTTCTGGACTATTCGTCGCTGCAGCACGTCGACGGTTTCCCCGCGCAGCGATGACGCAACTGCTGAGCCGAAGGCTTCAACCGGGTCAGGAATACCGGCGGTCCCCGCTCGGAATCGCTCGATCGAATCGGCGAGCTGGATGCGCATGATGGTCAGAAGACAGTGTGCCTTCGACTCGAAATAGTGGTAGAGCGCGGTCTGTCCGATGCCGACCTCGTCGGCGATCGATGCCCACTTCGTGTGTTCGTAACCGACTGTGCCGAAGTGTTCTGTCGCGACGGTCAAAATCTGCGCGCGCTTGGATCCGGAACCGTCATCCACAGCTACCGACATCGTGCCCCCTCTCTCGTGCCGGACGTTACAACGTGGACAGCGTCGGGTTCATCTGAGCCGCGGCACGAATCAGCGCACTCCGCGTCGGCGCGGATCAGAGCGCGAGCACGCCCTTCATGAGGTACGCCATCCGCGCGGCGAACTGCGGACTCTCCGAGCCGCGTCGCATGCGCACGGCGTCGTTGACGATCGAGAGCGCCGCGTGCACGGCGACCGCGCCTTGATCGCGCTTGATCTCCGGATCGACTTGCATGAGCAGATCCACCCAGCGCGCCACATAACGTCGCTGCACGTCGACGAGATCGGTGGCGCTCGCTTGTCCGGCGAGCGCGGGGGAGTTGTTGAAGCTCACCGACAGATCCGGGGTGCTGGTGATCACGTCGACATACGAATCGACGAGCGAGGCAAGCAATTTCGCGGGGTCCGAGGTGGCGCCGTAGGCCGCCATCACCCCCGCCTCCAGGCGCGCGCCGCTGCGCTGTCCGATGGCGACGAGGATGGCCAGCTTCGACGGGAAATGTTTGTAGACACTGGGACCCGCGATGCCGACGGCGCCGCCGATCTCGTCGACGCCGACGTCGGTGTAACCGCGGTCGGCGAACAACTCGGCGGCGGCGTCGAGGATCTCGTCACGCCGCGAACCGGGCACAGAGGTGACCGTCGGCGACGTCGCGAACGGCGGTGCCGCGGTGGGGCTCAGGGCGAGAATCCGGCGGATGAGCTTCTCGATCTCGTCTCGTGCCCGCGCCCCGGACATGCGGGTGTGGTGCACGGTGAGGCTGCCGCTGACGCTCAATACCGCCCACGCCAACTGCACGGCCTCACGGTCGGTCAGATCCGTGCGCCGGGCGGCGAGCGCCGACGCCCAGTGGCCGATCACCTCGCGGGTGCGGACTGCCACCAGTTTGTTCTGTTCGGTGGTGAGGTAGTTGCTGGTCCATCGCCACAGCGATGCCGCTTGGGGACGCTGGACGGCCAGGTCGCAGACCGTCGAGATCAGCGAGTTCGCGTCGACGCCGTCGGCGAGCGCCCGGTCGGTGCAGGACTCGAGATCGTCGACGCCGGCCAGGACCGCCGCGGCCAGCAGCGACTGCTTGTCGTCGAAATGCCGGTACACCGACGGCGCGGTGACCCCCGCCGAGCGCGCGATGTCGGCCAGCGAGACCTGCGCATACCCACGCTGGAGGAAGAGCGCGGCCGCGGAGTCGACGAGCTGTCGTTTGCGGTCGGCGCCCCTGGTGCGGGTGGCGGGTTTGCGGTCAGGCATGGTGAACAGACCATAGCGCACATTCGACAGAACGCCAGACCTCTTGACCACCGGGTATAGCCAAACTAGTTATTCCGCGTTAGCCTCGGTGGGTAACCAACCAGTGGTTCGTGTGAAAGGAACACTTTCGTGCCTGATCAAGCATTCATCTACGAGGCGATCCGTACGCCTCGTGGCAAGCAGCGCGGCGGTTCGCTGCACAGCGTGAAGCCGGTCGACCTGGTCTCCGGTCTCATCAACGAGGTCCTGTCGCGTCACGGCGGCCTCGATCCGGCCGACGTCAACGACGTCATCCTCGGTGTCGTCTCCCCGGTCGGCGAGCAGGGCGCGGTCATCTCGCGCACCGCCGCCCTCAACAGCGGTCTCCCCGAGACCGTCCCGGGAACCCAGATCAACCGCTTCTGCGCCTCGGGTCTGGAGGCCGTCAACCTGGCCTCGGCCAAGGTCGCCTCCGGCTTCGACGACCTGGTTCTGGCCGGTGGCGTCGAGTCGATGTCGCGCGTCCCGATGGGTAGCGACGGCGGTGCGCTGTTCACCGACCCGGCCACCGCATACGACCACTACATCGTCCCGCAGGGTATCGGTGCCGACCTGATCGCCACCATCGAGGGCTTCTCGCGCGAGGATGTCGACGCCTACGCGGCCGAGTCGCAGGCTCGTGCCGAAAAGGCATGGAACAGCGGCTACTTCACCAAGTCCGTGGTTCCGGTCAAGGACATCAACGGCGTCACCGTCCTCGATCACGACGAGCACCGTCGTCCCGGCAGCACCGTCGAGAGCCTCGGCAAGCTGAAGGCCGCCTTCGCCGCCCTGGCCGACATGGCCGGCTTCGACGACGTGGCACTGCAGAAGTACCCGAGCGTCGAGAAGATCAACCACGTCCACACCGGCGGCAACAGCTCCGGCATCGTCGACGGTTCGGGCCTCGTGCTCGTCGGCAGCGAGGAGGCGGGCAAGCGCAACGGCCTGACCCCGCGCGCCCGCGTCGTGTCCTTCGCCGAGATCGGCAGCGAGCCCACCATCATGCTCACCGGCCCGACTCCGGCCACCGAGCTGGCTCTGAAGAAGGCCGGCCTGACGGTTGACGATATCGACGTGTTCGAGCTGAACGAGGCCTTCGCCTCGGTCGTCATGAAGTGGATGAAGGATCTGAAGATCCCGCACGAGAAGGTCAACGTGAACGGTGGCGCGATCGCCATGGGTCACCCGCTCGGTGCAACCGGCGCGATGATCTACGGCACCTGCCTCGACGAGCTCGAGCGCACCGGCGGCCGCTACGGCCTGATCACCCTCTGCATCGGTGGCGGCATGGGCGTCGCGACCGTCATCGAGCGTCTCTGACCCTTCGAGGCTCGCTTCGCTCGCTCCTCAGGGGGCGGCGGGGCGCGTCGCTTCGCTCGCTCCTCAGGGGGCAGCGATGACCACTTCACGAGAAAGAACTCTGCGAATCACCATGAGTGACAACATGATCAACTGGGAGAAGGACGCCGATGGCGTCGTCATCCTGACCATGGACGACCCCAACCAGGGCGCCAACACGATGAACGCGCTGTACCAGGAGTCGATGGCCGCGACCGTCGATCGCCTGGAGGCCGAGAAGGACGACATCACCGGTGTCGTCCTCACCTCCGCGAAGAAGACCTTCTTCGCCGGCGGCGACCTCAAGGACATGACGAGCGATCGCAGCGGTGTCTCCAAGGAGGAGATCGCCACGCAGATCACCGAGACCACCAACGCCATGAAGAAGGTGCTGCGTCGTCTCGAGACCCTGGGCAAGCCGGTCGTCGCGGCCATCAACGGTGCCGCACTCGGCGGCGGCCTGGAGATCGCGCTGCACACCCACTACCGCATCGCCGCGGACGTCAAGGGTGTTCAGATCGGTCTGCCCGAGGCCACCCTCGGCCTGCTGCCCGGCGGCGGCGGCGTCGTCCGTACCGTCCGTCTGCTCGGTATCCAGAACGCCCTGATGGGCGTCCTGCTCCAGGGCCAGCGTTTCAACCCGACCAAGGCCAAGGAGACCGGTCTGGTCAACGAGGTCGTCGGGTCCATCGAAGAACTGGTCCCCGCCGCCAAGGCCTGGATCAAGGAGAATCCCGAGGCCCAGCAGCCGTTCGACGTCAAGGGCTACAAGATCCCGGGCGGTGCTCCCACCAACCCGGCGTTCGCCGCGAACCTCCCGGCTCTTCCGGCCCTGCTGCGCAAGCAGATCAAGGGCGCCAACATGCCGGCGCCGCGCGCCATCCTGGCCGCTGCCGTCGAAGGCGCCTACGTCGATGTCGACACCGCCGACATCATCGAGACCCGCTACTTCGTCTCGCTGGTCACCGGCCAGGTCGCGCAGAACATGATCAAGGCGTTCTTCTTCGACCTGCAGCACATCAACGGCGGCGGCTCGCGCCCCGAGGGCTATGACAAGTTCACCGCCAAGAAGGTCGGCGTCATCGGCGCCGGAATGATGGGCGCGGCAATCGCTTACGTGTCGGCGAAGGCCGGCATCGAGGTCGTCCTCAAGGACATCGACCTCGACGCTGCCAAGCGCGGCAAGGGGTACTCGGAGAAGCTCGAGGAGAAGGCTCTCGCCAAGGGCAAGACCACCCAGGAGAAGAGCGACGCACTCCTCGCCCGCATCCACCCGACCGTCGATCCCCAGGACTTCAAGGGCGTCGACCTCGTCATCGAGGCCGCCTTCGAGTCGGTCGAGGTCAAGCGCAAGGTGTTCCAGGAGATCGAGGACATCGTCGAGCCCGACGCCGTCCTGGGTTCCAACACCTCGACCCTGCCGATCACCATCCTCGCCGAGAGCGTGAAGCGGTCCGAGGACTTCATCGGTATCCACTTCTTCTCGCCGGTCGACAAGATGCCGCTGGTCGAGATCATCAAGGGTGAGAAGACCTCGGATGCCGTGCTGGCCAAGGTCATCGACTACACCCTACAGATCCGCAAGACCCCGATCGTCGTCAACGACAGCCGTGGCTTCTTCACCAGCCGCGTCATCGGCACCTTCATCAACGAGGCCATCGCGGCCGTCGGTGAGGGCGTCGAACCGGCGTTCATCGAGCATGCGGGCACCCAGGCCGGTTACCCGGCCGCGCCGCTCCAGCTCATGGACGAGCTGACCCTGACCCTGCCGCAGAAGATCCGCAAGGAGACCGAGGCGGCGCTCAAGGCAGAGGGCAAGGAAGTTCCGCAGCACGGCTCGAACGCCGTCGTCGACTGGATGGTCGAGAACGGCCGTACCGCCAAGAAGGACGGCAAGGGCTTCTACGACTACGACGAGAACGGCAAGCGCACCCAGCTCTGGCCGGGTCTGCGTGAGCAGTTCAAGTCGGGTACCACGGAGATCCCGCTCGAGGACATGAAGGAGCGCATGCTCTTTGCCGAAGCCCTCGAGACCGTCAAGTGCTTCGACGAGGGTGTGCTCACCTCCGTCGAGGACGCCAACATCGGTTCGATCTTCGGCATCGGCTTCCCGGCCTGGACCGGTGGTGTCATCCAGTACATCAACGGCTACGAGGGTGGCGTGCCCGGTTTCGTCGCGCGTGCCAAGGAACTTGCCGGCAAGTACGGCAAGCACTTCGAGCCGCCGGCCTCGCTCGTCGAGAAGGCCGAGCAGGGTGTCACCAAGCTGACCAACGAAAACCTCGCTGCGAAGTAGGGATTTCGCTGGGTGACCAGCAGACAACAAGGGCCCCGGCCGGATTCGTTCCGGCCGGGGCTTTTGTTGTGCCAGAACCGTTCCCGCGTCGCCATTTCCATGCCGCTGATCTGATCTGATCAGCGGGACGGAAACGGGACCGCGGGAAGGCTCAGTCCTCGGTCGCCGCCTCGGCACCGCCGACGCTGAGGACGACGCGGGCGCCGTAGGGCACCGCCTCGACGAGGCGCAGCTGGGCCAGTGCCGGGTGGGCATCGAGCAACCGGCCCGCGTTGGCCAGCGCGCGCAGCGCGGCGGTCTCCGCGCGTGCCGCCTCGAGCTTGGCCTGACCGCGGGTCTTCGCCGTGATCACCTCGAGGGCCGCGGTGCGGACCTCGGCCGGGACGATGACGTCGCGAATGACGACCTCGAGAACCTCCAGACCGACGGTGCCGGCTACCTCGGCAGCCGCGGCGCGGATCGGCGTGACGTCGACGGTGTCGCCGCGACGGATGAGGTCGTCCGAACCCACGCCGGCGCAGACCTCGCGCAGCGCGACCTGCGCGGCCAGGTAGACCGCGCCGATCGGGTCGGCAGACCGCTCGACGAAGGCGACCGCGTCGATCACGCAGGCGCGCAACGTCATCGAGACACGCACCGACATGGAGTCGGCGGTGAGTACCTCCTGCGGCGCGACGGGGATCAGTCGCTCGCGCAGGTCGACGTCGAACGTGGCGTCAGGCTTGCGCACACGGTGGCGGCCGGCGGGCAGTGCCTGGCCGGCGGTACCCCGGTAGGCCAGCACGGTGTGACCCGGCGAGACGGTGATTCGGTTGTGGAACAGCATGGCGATCCTCCTTCCGTTGCGTCGCAATGCTTGTCGGGTCGGGTATGGGTTCGGATGGCGACACCGCTCGCGGGTGGACCAGCCGGTGGGGTGCGCCGCGGAGTCGCGGACGACTCGGACGACGACCACGAGACCGGCCGGCCCGTGCTCCCGGGAGCGGTGCCGTGTCAGGACTCGAACCTGCTCGGGATGTATCCCTTGCCATCTGAAGGCGGACGAGGATTCCGACGCGCAGAAACACTTCGCGGTACCCCGCTCCGGTCTGCTGGTCCTCGTGCCGAACGGGAACTATGCCAGCGTCGGATGCTGGGGCGCAACGGAATTAACGAGCGTCGATCGCTGGTCCCTGAGGAGCGAGCGCCACCCTTGCTCCCCGAGGTGCGCGCGCAACCCCTGCTCCCTGAGGTGCGAGCGAAGCGAGCCACGAAGGGTCGTCGCGACTCGTCTCACCGAGCCCTTCGTGGCTCGTCGCTTGCGCTCCTCGCACCTCAGGGAGCAATAGTTCAGTCGCTCGTCGCTCGTCGCTCGTCGCTCGTCGCTGGAGCTCCTCGCACCTCAGGGAGCAATGGTTGTGTCGTTCTTCGGATCAGGGACCAGGATGAGTCGGTGATTCTTTCGGGCCAGGGGGCGGGGATGGAACCGTAGGGGGTCGTCGCACGTCTAAGTGCTCGTGATCCCGATACCCACTGATCGTTCCGGCCTGATCCTGCGCGAGCACGCGGTGCGCGCCGGACTCTCCGACGCCGACCTCGACGAGGCGGTGACCCGCGACCACCTGGTGTGCCTCGGACCCGGCGTGTTCGCGCTCGCGGTCGGGTATCTGCTGTGGGCGCGTGCGTGACAGCTGGGCCTGGCATCGGCCCAACGGTCAATGGATCACCGGGCGAGGAAGGCTCCCACCGTCGCCTCGAAGGCGGCCTTCGCCTCGATCATCACCCAGTGTCCGCATCTCGGGAAGATGTGCAGCTCGGCGTCGGGGATCAGGCGCATCGGGACCATCGCCATGTCGGGTGGGCTGACGCGGTCGTCGCGGCCCCAGGTCAGCAGCGTCGGGCAGGCGACTTTGTGCATCGACGCCCAGTACGGCGGGTTGTCGGACGCGGCCATGAACTGCTGCTGCATCTCGAATGCCGCTGAGCCGTACATCATCTGCGCGGTTTTCTGCGCGTCGGGATTGATCGCCGCCTCCCAGCGCTCGGCGATGAGCTCCTCGGTGACCAGGGAGCGATCGAAGACCATCGAGTTCAGCCAGCGGACCAATTTGTCCTTGTCCGGGGCGTCGGTGAACTCCTGCAGCAACCGCAGGCCCTCGCTGGGGCTGGGGCTGAACACATTCGGGCCGACGCCGCCGATGGTCACGAGCTTCTCGACACGCTCGGGCTTCTTGATAGCGAGGTTGACGCCGACGACGCCGCCCATCGAGTTGCCGATCATCGCGGCCTTGTCGATGCCGAGCGCGTCCATGAACCGGATGACCGAACCGCCGGCGGTGAGCACCGGGTGGCCCTCGACGGCGTCGCTCACCCCGAAGCCGGGGAACTCGAGAACGAAACAGTGGTGCGTCTGAGCGAAGTGTCCGAGGTTCCCGCGGTAGTTGCGCCAGCCGGTCACGCCGGGGCCGGACCCGTGCAACAGGATCAACGGCGGCGCGTCGGCGTCACCGGCCTCGTGATAGCGCAGCGTGCCCTGGTCGGTCGTCAGTTCCCGTTTGGTCGCATCGAAGGTGACATCCACGTCGACCAGACTAGAACGTGTTCTAATCCGTTGTCACCGGGTGGGCGTGATCCGGCCGATCCGCTGAGGTCAGATGCCCGACCCCGATGATGTCGTGCAGGATGCGGTGCACGATCGCGTCGCCGACGACCTCGTAGTGGACCGCCCGTCCGGATTTCTCCGAGCGGACCCACCCCTGGTCGCGCAGCTTGCGGATCGACTGCGACGCGGCGTTCTCGGTGACGCCGATGCGGGAGGCCAGTTCGGCGACCGTGGAACCCGGGCGCGCGTGCATCTCGGCGACGAGACGGAGCCGGTTCGGGTCGCTGAGCAGCATGAACCGCGCGGCCCAGGAATCCGCGTCGAAATCGGTCATCGGGCCTCCTGATGGTTCCGGCGACATAGCAATAGTTGTACGCCGATCGTTCACCGCCCTGTCGGGTGGCGGCAAACGTGTGTCTGGGAGAACATATGTCTGTGCACACAGGTGTTGGAAGAACGACGTCCACGATCCGCGGGATCGCCATCGCAGGCGCGGCCGCGCTGATCGCGACCGCCGCGCTCGCCGGCTGTTCCTCGTCGGATGGGACAACGGCGACAGATCAGATCGTCCTCGGCGAAGGTCAGGACCTCGGCGACTTCAACCCCATGCTCGGGTATGGACAACTCGGCGTCTCGCCGATCTACGACGGTTTGCTGAGCCCGGCGGCCGACGGTGACGACCGGGTGCCCGATCTCGTGGCATCGCTCGCCGAGTCGGAGCCCGAACGAGTCGGGCCGCGCACCTGGCGGGTACCGCTGCGATCGGGTGTGACGTTCTCCGATGGCACCGCGTTCGACTCCGCCGACGTCGTGGCGACGTACGGCGCGGTCGTCGATCCGCAGGTCGCGTCCGACATCTCGACCGATTTCGCCCCGATCGTCGCGATCGAAGCAGATGGGCCGCAGGCCGTCACGGTGCGGATGAACACCGAGGCCGACCCGTCGCCGTATCTGCTCCTCGGGATCGTGCCCTCGGAGAAGGTGGAAGCGAAGCCTGCCGCCGAGTGGGCGCTGAACACGGCACCGGTCGGTACGGGCGCCTACGTACTGGACTCGCTCGAACCCGATCAGGCCGTCCTTGTGGCGCGTGAGGGCTACTGGGGTGAGCAGCCGTCGGTGACACGCCTGGTGTATTCCCATGTGCCCGATGACAACACACGGGCACAGCGCATCACCACCGGCGAGATCGACGGCGCCAATCTGCCACCCCGAGCGGCCGAGAGCCTGGCCGGCCGCGACGGTATCGACGTCGTCGCGGTGAAATCCGCTGACTGGCGCGGTGTCTCGTTGCCCAGCGCCAACGCGTTCACCGCCGACCCCGCCGCACGACGGGCGATGAACCTGGGTGTGGACCGGCGCGCCGTCGTCGACGACGTCCTGATCGGCAAAGGAGAAGCGGCCAGCACGCCGATCGCGTCGGTCTACGGTGAGGAGGTCTACGACCAGGGCGCGCAGTTCCCGTTCGACACCGACGCGGCTGCGGCGGCCCTCGATGCCGCGGGATGGCGCATCGGCGACGACGGCGTCCGCGCTCGAGGCGCCGATCGTGCGTCGTTCCCGCTGCTCTACAACGCCGAGGACACGCTGCGGCGCGACCTCGCGGTGGCGTTCGCGGCGCAGATGAAGGCCATCGGGGTCGAAGTCCTGACCCGGGGGACGTCGTGGGACGAGATCGAGACGAAGATGACCTCCGCCGGTGTGTTGCTCGGTGGCGGGGCGACGCCGTACAGCATCGACTCCCAGGTGTACGACACCCTGCACACCCGCGTGCCCGATTCCTCGCCATACTCCAACCCGGGCAACTTCACCGCGCCTGGACTCGACGCGCTGCTCGACGAGGCACGCGAGAGTGCGCCCGGCCCCGAGAACGATGCCCGGTACAAGCGGATCCAGCAGATCTACGAGCAGCAGCCGTCGTATGTCTTCCTGGCCTTCCTGCACCACACGTATGCATCGCGAAGTGCGGGCTGGCAGCATGACGCCCCGATTCTCGAACCGCACTCGCACGGCGTCTCGTGGGGGCCGTGGTGGAACATGCCGTCGTGGCGTCAGCAGGGGTGACCCCGTCGGGTGGGCCCGATCCGAGCGGAACGTGATGACACGGTCAGGCACACGGGATACGGCCCTGCTGGGAACGGGTGTGACCGCAGCGGCCAGAGCCCGACGCCCGGATGTGGCGAAGACACCCGGGAAACCGCTGGGCGAGAGGCCATCGCGTCGCCGCTCGCGCCTGCGGGCTGTCGGCCGCCTGCTGGCGCGTCGTGTCGCCCTGATGGTTCCCACGGCAATCCTGGTGTCGCTGGGCATCTTCGCCATCGCCGCCGCGTCGCCCTTCGACCCCCTGACCGCCCATCTCGGTGACAACTACCAGTCCGCTACCCAGTCCCAGCGCGACGCGGTCACGGCCGCCTACCACCTCGACCAGCACTGGCTGCAGGCGTGGTGGAACTGGTGGGGCGCACTGCTGCACGGCGATCTGGGCTGGTCGTCGACAAGAGGTCAGCCCGTCGTCGACGTCATCGCCGAGCGCTGGCCGTTCACGCTCGGGATGTCACTCGCGGCGCTCGTGTCGGCGGCGGTGATCGCTGTCCTGGGCGGGGCCGTCATCGGGATGCGCCGGGGCGGAATCCTCGATCGCGCGTGCACGGCAACGGCCGCACTCCTCGCCGCGACCCCGCCGTTCGTGGTGTCGCTCGTCCTGGTCAGCGTGTTCGCGGTCGGTCTGGGGTGGTTGCCCACCTCGGGTGCCCGTCGTCCCGGCGACGACTATTCGCTCGACGGCCTGCTGACCCACGCGGTCCTGCCGTACGTCGCGCTGACGTTGTCGATGATCCCGTGGTTGCTGCTCACCATGAGATCCGCGGTCGTCGACGCGGCGGCATCCGACGCCGTGCACGGTGCTCGCGCGCGCGGTGTCAGTGGCTGGGCACTGTTGCGAGGCCACGTTGTCCCGGTGTCGGTGCTGCCGACGCTATCACTCCTCGGCACTCGCCTGCCGGAACTGATCGCCGGGGCGGCCATCGTCGAAACGGTCTTCGGCTGGCCGGGTCTGGCGCAGTCACTCGTGGATTCCGCTGTCGCGCTCGACTTCTCGCTACTCGCGGCGTTGGCGGTGGGATCAGCTCTGCTCGTACTGCTCGGCTCCGCGCTCTCCGATGCGGCCGCGGTGTGGGTGGACCCACGGATCGGCATGGTCGCATGACGGCATTGGCGTCGCAGCAGCATTCCGCATCGGGCCGCCGCGCCGAGTTCGCGTTCCGGCTACGGTTCCTCGCCCCCTGGGTCGTGATCGCGGTGATGGTCCTCGTCGCAGTCGGTTGGCCGCTGATAGCCGGTGAACAGACCGCCGATTTCGCGAGGTCCCTCCATGCTCCCGGTCGCGAGTCGCTGCTCGGCACCGACCACTCGGGGTACGACCTCGGGGTCAGAACAGCGGAGGGGCTGCGCATCTCGTTGCTGATCGCAGCTGCCTGCGCGGTTCTCGCGACTGCGCTCGGACTGATGATCGGCATCGGTTCGGTCACCGCGGGCGGTTGGGTCGACGCGATCGTGATGCGGGTCGTCGACGGCGTCAACGCACTTCCGCACCTCGTGGTGGGCGTGGTCATCGCGGCGATGTGGCGGGGTGAGCCGGTCGTGATCATCGCCTCCATCGCGTTGACGCATTGGCCTGCGGTGGCTCGCGTCGTGCGGGCCGAACTGCTCGAGGTCACCTCTGCCGGATGGGTGGAGGCGTCGCGGCTTGCCGGGGCGACGCGGACATTCGTGGCCACCCGGCACCTCCTCCCGGCCGTCAGCGGTCAGGTGCTGGTGGCGATGACCGTGCTGCTGCCGCACGCGGTGTGGCATGAGACGACCCTGTCGTTCCTGGGCGTCGGCCTCTCACCCGATGCCGCGAGTCTGGGCACCCTTCTCGGACAGGCACGCGGCGACGTCCTGACCGGTGCGTGGTGGACGCTGGTGGTGCCAGGAGTCGCACTGATGGTCACCGCGCTGGCGTGCGCGGCCGCGGCGTCGACTCTGCGCAGGGCCACCCTGCCGCCGGCCGGCGGGGTGTGGCGATGAGTATCGCGGTCGAGAACATCACCGTCGACATCGCCATCCGTGACCGCTGGCGCCGGTCGTTGGTGCGGGTCCTCGACGCGGTGACCCTCGAGGTACCCGCCGGATCGATGACCGTGCTCGTGGGCGAGTCCGGTTGCGGAAAGTCGATGATCGCCTCCGTGCTGACCGGACTCCTGCCTCCCGGGTCGACCGCGAGCGGAAGTCTGCGGATCGACGACGAGCAGTTCCGCGACGACGCGCTGGTCGACGACCCGCGCTGGCGCAGGTTGCGTGGGCACCGCATCGGGTTCGTCCCGCAGTCCGCCGCGACATCCTTCACTCCGGTGCGCACGATCGGCGCCCAGCTCGACGAGGTCATCGGCGTCCTGGGCGGCACGTCCGATGCCGTCGAGTTGTGCCGGCGCGTACACCTCGACCCCGATGCACTCCGGTCGTATCCCCACGAACTGTCCGGCGGTATGGCCCAGCGCGCCGCGATCGCCGCGGCGCTGGCCGGGAACCCCGACATGATCGTCGCGGACGAGCCGACCTCGGCGCTCGACTCGGAGCTCGCCGCCTCCGTCTGGGAACTCCTCGCCTCCGCCGCTCGGGAAGGCGCTGCGGTCCTGGTCATCACACACGACGTCGAGACGATGCGGCTCGGGTGCGATTCGGTGGCCGTCATGCGTGCGGGGCGGATCGTCGAGCAGCGCCGGCTCGATCAGATCGTGGACTCCGACGACGCCTATGTCGCCGGATTCTTCGAGGCTGCGTCGTGAACACCGGCGAGCTCCTCGTCGGTACGGGGTTGAGCGCTCACTTCGATGACACGGTCGTGTTCGACGGCCTCGACGTCGCCGTCGGACCCGGGGCGGTGACCGGGGTCGTCGGACGATCGGGGAGCGGCAAGACGACGCTGCTGCGCATCCTCGCGGGTCTCACCGCCCCCGCGGGCGGGACGGTCGAGTGGCGCGGGGACCGCCGGCGGCCCGGGGATGTCGGTCTGCTGGCCCAGCATCCGCGCCTGGTCACCAATCCGCGCTGGACACTGCGCCGGATCGTCGCCGAACCCGCGACAATTGCCGGACGTACCTGCGACATCGAGTCGGTGGCAACCCGGGTCGGTCTCGACAGTTCGCTGCTCGACCGTTACCCCGCGCAGGTGAGCGACGGCCAGTTGCAGCGGGCATGCATCGGGCGGCTCGTGGTGCAGGGGCCGCGGATCGTGCTGTGCGACGAACCGACCGCGATGCTCGATCCGCTCGCGTCGCGCGCCGTGGCCTCGCTGCTCGACGACCTCGTCGCCGCCGGGGCCGGTCTGCTGCTGGTGAGCCACGACCGGCGGCTGGTGGAGTCGCGCAGCCGGGATGTCGTCGACCTCGATCGGCGCTGATCACATCTGCAGGCGGATGGCGTCGTCCTCGCCGAACTGGTCCTCGAGGACCTCGGGGGAGTAGTCGAGGTCGATCTCGGCGACCGGGCGCCCCCGGGCGGACTCGATGGCGGAGAGTCGGCGCTGGGCGCGGTCGGCGGCATAGGCGAGGAACTCGTCGTTGTCGAGGCCGAAGGGTTGGACCTCGAACTGCTGGTTGACCCACTCGATCATGCCCAGGGCGAGCGGCAGCAGCTCGTTCATGCGTTCGCCCACGGCGTCCCAGAGCGAGTCATCGGCCGCCACGTGCCGGCGGCATGTGAAGGTTCCCCACGCCATGTGCCGGCGCTCGTCGTCGCCGATGAACCGGATCAGCTTCTGCATCCCGGGGAAGATCCCGTGCTGGGTACAGACCTTCTGCCATGCGTGGTAACCGGTGAGCGCCAGGCTGCCCTCGATCACGTGGTTGTAGGTGACGCTGGCGCGGATCTGGTTCCGCGGCGACGGGTCGTGGTCGAGGATGTGCAGGGACGCCGGCAGCTCCTCGTAGAACAGCTGGTGGTAGTACGGATTCGCGCTGACGAAGTTCTGGAGGTCGCCGGTGAGGCCGACGGCGTCCATCCATCGCCGGAACACCTGGGTGTGCTTGGCCTCCTCGAAGCAGAACTGCGACAGGTACATCTCGTCGCCGAAGCGGCCCTCGGTCGCCATCGCCTTCATGAACGGCTGGATGTCCTGGGTGACCGCTTCCTCGCCGGCGATGAACTGGCTCACCAGATAGGTGGCGCTCCGGCGCTGCTCGTCGGTGAGCTCGGCCCAGTCCTGAGCGTCCTGCGAGAAGTCGATGGCGACCGGGTCCCAGAACCGGGCATTACCTTTCACGAAGAGCCGCAACGGAAACGAGTCCCAGTTGAGACCGCCTTGTCGCAATGACGAGAAGTCCTGCCGGCCCTCCGCTTTGTGTTCGATGAGAGTCATGAGATCACCAGCCAGACACTTCGGAAGTGGAATACCCCGACGCTAACCCCTTCCTCGATCCGGAGATACGGGATCGGCCAACTCTGTTGTCGCCGAGATGGTTTGCGGTGTGATGCCGACCGGCCGGGGCCGTCGTCGCGTCGGACCCGTCGTCGTCGACTGTGCGGCCTCGTTCGTCGACTGTGCGTCTATCGCCGTCGACTGTGCAGCGGTTCCCGGCCGCCGGGACAGCGGTCGCCGCGCCACGGAATCCTCGGCTGGAACGTCACTCCCAATCCTGTGCCATGGATTGCGTGAAACGCCTGCGAAGGTGTCATCGGTGGACCACCATGTGATCTACGTCGCATAAGCAGACGGCGATATCTGACGCCCCGATTCGGGGTAGCACGAGCGAGGAGCACGAATGAAGACCAAAGGTGCAGTTCTGCGCAATCCGGGCGAAGAGTGGAAGATCGAGGAGTTCGAGCTCGGTGATCCGGTCGCGGGCGAAGTCCAGGTCAAACTCGTCAGCTCGGGTCTGTGCCACTCGGATCACCACCTGCGGACCGGCGACAGCCCGGCACCCATGCCGGTGCTCGGCGGTCACGAGGGCGCCGGCATCGTCACCAAGGTGGGCCCGGGTGTCACCCGCCTCAAGGAGGGTGACCACGTCGTCACCGCCTTCATCCCCGCGTGCGGCACGTGCGAGCCGTGCTCACGCGGTCAGCAGAACATCTGCGACGAGGGCGCGCGCCTTCTGACCGGCCTGTCCATCGCCGACGACACGAACCGCGCGTACACCCACGACGGGGTGCCCCTGGTGCAGATGTGCATGCTCGGCACCTTCGCCCCGTACATCACGGTCAATCAGGCGTCGCTGGTCAAGATCGAGGACGACATCCCCCTCCAGACGGCTGCGCTGCTCGGTTGCGGTGTGGCGACCGGCTGGGGTTCGGCCGTCGAGATCGGCGGCACGCATGCCGGTGACACCGTGGTGGTCGTGGGCATCGGTGGTGTCGGTATCAACTCGGTGCAGGGTGCCGCGGCGGCCGGTGCGCGCAACGTCATCGCCGTCGATCCGGTGCCGTTCAAGTTGCAGATGGCCGAAAAGCTGGGTGCGACACACACGTTCCCGTCGATGGAGGCGGCGCTCGAGGCGATCGGTGACATCACCTGGGGCAAGATGGCCAACACGACCATCCTCACGGTGGGTGAGATCGACGGGTCGATGATCGCCCCGGCACTTGCTCTCACCGGCAAGGCGGGACAGGTCGTCGTCGTGGGCATGGGCAACTTCGCCTCGATGGACGCCCAGATGAACCTCTTCGATCTCACCCTCATGCAGAAGCGTGTGCAGGGCGCCATCTTCGGCGGTGCGAGCCCCCGCACCCAGGTTCCGGCGCTCCTGAACGAGTACCGGGCCGGCAAGCTCAACCTCGACGACCTGGTGACCAACACCTACCGACTCGACCAGATCAACGAGGCCTACGACGACATGCTGGCGGGCAACAACATCCGCGGCATGATCGTCTACGGCGACGACGACTACTGAGCCTGACCGATCAGCGACGCCAGGTCACCGTCCGGTGGCCTGGCGTCGCTGGTTCACCAGCAGGTTGAGGAAGCGCACGCCCAGACCGAGGAGCAGCAGGGTGCTCGCCATCTGGATCGACACCGCGACGCGCGCACCCTGCGAATCCGGCGCGATGTCGCCGAAACCCGTCGTGGTGAACACGGTGAGGCAGAAGTACAGGGCGTCGATCCGGGTGAGCGACGCGTTGAAACTGCCGGGATCGTATTCGGAGAACAGGAAGTACGTCGTCGCGAACGCGACGATGTAGAACCCGGCCAGCGCCACCAGCATCTCCATCGCGGTCGCGACGGGCCGGTCGGAGCCGGCGAACTTGCGGACCTCCCAGACACAGAACGCGATCAGCAGCGCGGCCCCGACGACGAGGCCGAGATAGTTCAGGTCGCTCTCTTTGTCGATGGGCAGCAGGAAGTATCCGGCGAGCAGGACGACGGCGGCTCCGATCGGTCGCAGCAGGGCGACCGTGAGTTCGCGTCCCCGTACCAGACCCAGTGATGCGGCCGTACCCGGCGGACCCTCGTCGCGCGGACCGGGTCCGCCGGGCACGTCGTTCACCAGATCCGCACGCGTTCGGCCGGGTCCAGGTACAGCGAGTCCCCGGGCTTGACGTCGAAGGCCTCGTAGAACGCGTCCATGTTGCGGACGACGCCGTTGCACCGGAACTCCGGCGGCGAATGCGGGTCGATCGAGAGGCGTCGGATGGCTTCGGCATCCCGGGTCTTGGTCCGCCAGATCTGCGCCCAGCTGTAGAACACGCGCTGTGTTCCGGTCAGGCCGTCGATGATCGGCGGTTGGGCCCCGCTCGCCTCGTTCGCGATCTGATACGCGACGAGTCCGATCGACAACCCGCCGAGGTCACCGATGTTCTCACCGATGGTGAAGTCGCCGTTGACCTTGTGCTCGGGATCGAGTCCGGTCGGGGTGAACTCACCGTATTGGTCGATGAGTTTGCGTGTCCGCGAGGAGAACTCGGTCCGGTCGGTGTCGGTCCACCAGTCGACGAGGTTGCCGTCGCCGTCGTACTTCGCGCCCTGATCGTCGAATCCGTGCCCGATCTCGTGACCGATGACCGCGCCGATGCCGCCGTAGTTGACCGCGTCGTCGGCGTCGGGGTCGAAGAACGGCGGCTGCAGGATCGCGGCCGGGAACACGATCTCGTTCATGCCGGGGTTGTAGTAGGCGTTGACCGTCTGCGGCGTCATGAACCATTCGTCGTGGTCGACCGGTGAGCCGATCTTGGCGAACTCGCGGTCCTGCTCGAACGACGCGGACCGGGCGACGTTCCCGATGAGGTCGCCGCGGTCGACGCTCAACGAGCTGTAGTCGCGCCACTTGGCCGGGTAGCCGATCTTGGGGGTGAACTTGCCGAGCTTGACCAACGCCTTCTCCCGAGTCTCGGGAGTCATCCACGGTAGCTCGGAGATGTTGCGGCGGTAGGCCTCGACCAGGTTGGCGATCAGCTCGTCCATCCGTGCCTTGGCCTCGGGCGGGAAGTGCTTGGCCACATAGAGTTTGCCGACCGCGAATCCCATCGCGGCCTCGACGAACCCGACGCCCCGCTTCCACCGGTCGCGGTTGGCCTCCGCGCCGGTCAGGATGCGGCCGTAGAAGTCGAAGTTCTCGTCGACGAACGGTGCGGACAGGTACGACGCGGCCGAATGCACGAGACGCCAGGTCAGCCAGGTCTTCCACTCGTCGAGGGGGCGATCCGTGAGGAGGCCGGCGACGCCCGACAGGAACGACGGCTGCGCGACGACGACCTCGGCGAAGGTCGCGTCACCGCTGGTGCCGAGTCCGCCGAACCACTCCGAAAACGGGAAACCGTCTGCGGTGGTGCTCAACTCGTCGAGCGACATGAGGTTGTACGTGAGCTCGGCATCGCGGCGCCGGACCACATCCCAGTGCTGAGCGGCGATGGCCGTCTCGAGGTCGAGGACCGTCGCGGCCCGGGCGGCGGCGTCGTCGAATCCGGCGAGAGCGAACATGCGCTCGACGTGCGCGACGTACGCAGTCCTGGTCTCGGCGTGCTTGTCCTCCCGGTAGTAGGACTCGTCGGGCAGTCCGAGACCCGACTGCGTCAGGTGCACGAGGTATCGGTCGGACTGCTTCGCATCCGTGTCCACGTAGTAGCCGAACAGACCGCCGGTGCCATGGCGCTGCAGCCGTCCGATCCGGCGGGCGAGCGCCTCGAGCGAGTCGATGGCCGCGATCTTCTCCAGTTCGCCGGTGATCGGGCCGATCCCGAGGGCCTCGATGTGGTCGGTGTCCATGAACGACGCGTACAGGTCGCCGATCTTCTGCTCGTCGGAACCGCTCTCCGGGTTCGACGAGGCGCAGTCGGTGATGATGTCGCGCACGTTCTCCTCGGAGTTGTCGCGCAGCACGTGGAAGGCGCCGTCGACGGAACGGTCGTCGGGGATGACGTGCGACTCGAGCCACTTGCCGTTGACGTGAGCGAACAGGTCGTCCTGGACGCGGACGGAATCGTCGACCCACTCGAGGTCGAGTCCGGAGCTGAGGTCGGTATTCGATGCAGTCACGCGCTCCATCCTGTCACCGGATCGTCTATTCGTCAGCCGCCTCCGCCGTGGGCGAAATCGGAGAGTCCCTGGTCGTTGCCGGGCGCGAGCTTCGTGGCGGCCTCGAGCGTCTCATCCCGCCCCCTGAGGAGCGAGCTTGCGAGCGTCACGAAGGGTCCTGGCGAGATGCGTGGCAGACCCTTCGTGGCGCGCCCTCCGCAAGCTCCGGGCGCTCCTCAGGGAGCGGGGGCTGACGCGCCCTCCGCAAGCTCCGGGCGCTCCTCAGCCTGAATCTTTCATGGGTGGCTGGGTTTTCGTCGATCAACGGTCGGTGTGGGGTTGTGGGGTTGGTGTTGGTGTGTGGGCAGGGTGGGTCGCCAGCGTTCGGTTCGCTGGTTGTTCTCAGTTCCTGGTGGGGGTGGGGGCTGCGGTGACCGGGTGCGTGTGACAGGGGGCTGGTTAGGCGGTGAGGCGTTGCCAGCCGTGGTGTATGTGGTGGTTGTAGGGCCAGTCGGTGGGTAGTCGCAGGGTGGTGGTGCGGGCGTGGGTGATGATTTTGCCGGCGACGGTGAGTAGGCGGTGGCGTAGGCGTTTGGGTTCCCAGCGGCGGATGGGGTCGTGGCGGGTGTAGCCGAGGGTTTGAGTCCAGGCGAGTAGGTCGGAGGCTAGGGCGACGATGTCGAGCCACAGTTGGTTTTTGGCGAATTCCTCGAAGGGCAGGTTGGCCATGCCGGTGTCTTTGAGGCAGCGGATACGGTCCTCGGCGCGGGCGCGTTGACGGTGTCGTAGTTCCAGGGTCGGTAGGGTCCAGCCGCGGCCGCGGGTGTTGGTGGCGAACACGGTGTAGCGGCGGCCCTCGATATCGGTGATGAGGTGTTGGGCTCCGTTGTGGGGGTATTCACGGCGCACGATCAGCCGCATCCCCGATGGCCAGGACTTGTAGCCGGGTTCTGCGGCACGGGTGGCCGGCGGTAGGTAGCGGGTGATCTCGGCGACCTGGGCATCAGCTCGCGGATCGGCGTCGGCGTTGTTGACCGCGGTGACCCAGGCAGCCTCGGGCAGCACGTCTAGGGCTTCTTTGACCAGTTCGGTGATGGTGAACCCGACCGAGTACTGCAGATTCTGCTCGGCCAGGTAGGCCAGGAACTCTTTGGCACACCCGGCCGAATCGGTACGGATGAGCACGTGGGCGCGTTCGGCAGCGGGCAACTGCGCCACCGCCCTTTCGGTGGCGGCGATGTGCATGTCCGCACCCTTGGGGGAGGCGCCCCCACGCCGCAGGTCCAGGTTCAGTGTTTCCCCGGTGCCGTAGGTGAATCACCCCTGGTTTGATGCCGCTTCCTTCTGAGTCAGGAAGGATGAGCTCATGCCTAAAAAGATCGATCCAGAGGTCCGTTCGAGGGCTCTG